>JALCCK010000020.1 GCA_022640795.1 Treponema sp. | reverse complement strand
CTGTTTTTGTTTTCACTCTTTCAGGGTATAATTATCTACTAAATAAGTCAAGAAAAAGAAATAATAACTTGTGTACAATTTAATTACATGCTATGATAAACCTATGAAAACGAAAAAATCTTTTTTAGCCGTAGTGCTTGGTTTTATGATTATGGTTCCGGCAGGAATATTTGCCTATGGTCCGGCGAAAGGTTCTGTCGCTCCTGATTTTACTTTAAAAATGTCCGATGGTTCGACAACGACTCTTTCTAGCCTTCAAGGAAAAGCGGTCCTTCTTCATTTTTGGGCTACCTGGTGTCCGCCGTGCAGGCGGGAGCTTCCGGGCATGAATGAGCTGGCTAAAAAAATTTCATCACAGGGAAAATCCGGCAAGCTGCAATTTGTCGCCGTCTGCGTCTCGGACACCGAAAAGAATCGCGCCTCTTTTATGGATGAAAATGACTACACTTTTCCGGGCGGTCTCGATTCGACCGGTAAAATAGCAAGCCTTTATGGAGTTCAGGGAATTCCAACTTCCGTTCTGATTTCTCCTTCAGGGAAAATTCTGAATATTGCAGTAGGCGCAATGTCTGAAAGTCAACTTGCAAATTTTGTTTCCGATTATGCAGACTGACGTTTTTTGTAAAACAAGGTAGAATAGTTTGAAAGAAAAAAAAGTAAAAATGGAGAGACTGGTTATTTTTGTAACAGGAGCAATACTTCTTCTGGCTGGTATTCTGCTTGGCGATAACGCGGTTATATTCCGGAAAGCCATTTTCATTTGTTTGGAGTGTATGGGAATTGCATAAAGTCTCTGTGAAGTTGAAGAGAGCTGCACGTCAAACCAGCGGACAGAAACGAACCTTCCGTCGGCGTATGATTCAGGTTATGTCCATGCTTGTGTACAATGCTGACGTAAAAAACTGGTATACGGGAACTATTTCCCAGTCAGATCTTAAAAATGTCTGTGTTCCGGGGTTGAACTGTTATTCTTGCCCCGGGGCTGTGGCATCCTGTCCGATCGGTTCTATTCAGAATACTATTGCCAACGGGCGGTTTCCTTTTTTTATAACCGGGTTTTTAATGATAATTGGTGCCCTGTTTGGGCGCATGATTTGTTCTTATGCGTGTCCTGTTGGATTGATACAGGAATTATTATATAAAATCCCGGTTAAAAAATTCCGAAAAACAAAAAAATCACGCGCGGTAACGAGAAAATTGAGTCTTCTTAAGTATGCTGTCCTGATTATTCTCGTAATTGCATTACCGCTGTCGTTATATTTCAAAGATGGAGCTGGTTCACCGGTCTTCTGTTCCTGGGTTTGCCCTGCAGGAACCGTCAGTGCGGGAATTCCTCTCGTGATTCTGAATGAATCTCTCAGAAGCGCCATAGGATTCCTTTTCGACTGGAAAATTATTCTGGCCGGGATTCTCATTATTCTTTCTACTTTTATGTTCAGACCATTCTGCAGGTTCGTTTGTCCGCTCGGTGCTATTTATTCCTTTTTTAATAAATCCGCCGTTTTTGGGATTAAGATTGATGAAAAGAAATGTACCCATTGCGGAGCTTGTGCTGCGGTATGCAAAATGGATACCTTACTGGTGAACGACCGTGAGTGTATACGGTGCGGAGACTGTCTCGAATCATGCCATTTTAAAGCTTTACATTTTTGAGTCTTCTCTGTCTCACAGTTCTATGTTCGTTTGAAAATGAGTGATGTATTTATTCCTCCGAACGCAAAATTATTCGACATGACATATTCGGTATGAATTATTCTTCCTGCTCCGGTGATATAGTCGAGAGGTGCACAGTTCGGATCTATATCGGTTAAATTTAAATTCGGTGCAAACCAGTCATTATTCATCATACAGATCGAAAGCCACGCTTCTATTGATCCGCAGGCCCCGAGCGTATGTCCGATATAATTTTTTAACGAGCTGATAGTAATCGGGCGGTTAAAAATTGCAGCGGTCGCTTTTGATTCGGCTATATCGCCGGCTGCTGTTGCCGTGCCGTGGGCATTTACATAGCCGATTTCGTCGGGAGATAGAGATGCATCCTCCAGCGCAAGCTGAAGCGCTTTCTGCATCGTTTCGGGATTAGGGTTTGTTATATGCGTACCGTCTGAATTTGTTGCAAATCCGACAAGTTCCGCATATATTTTTGCTCCGCGATTTACTGCATGTTCATAATCTTCAAGAATGAGTGTACAGCCGCCTTCTCCGACGACCAGCCCGTCTCTGTTTTTATCGAAGGCCCGTGGGGTGAGTTCCGGCGTTTTATTTTTTGTACTTGTCGAGAACATGGTATCGAATACGGCAGCGTGCATAACGCTGAGTTCTTCGGCTCCTCCTGCTATCATTATATCCTGAGAACCGTTTGCAATTGCTTCGTAAGCATATCCGATCGCCTGGCTTCCTGACGTGCAGGCGGTATTGGTCGTTATATTGCGGCCTGTTAATCCGTAATAGACGCTGAGATTTGCACTACAGGTTTGCGGCATTGCTTTGATGTATGTTGTTGCATCAATCTTGCTTGCATCGTTGTTACTGACCAGTGCATAAAAATCGATAATGGGATTGATGCTTCCCATACAGGACCCGTAAGCTATTCCGCAGCGACCGTTTTTGATCTCAGGATTTTCTTCTTCACCGTTTTTCAAGCCTGCAAGTTTTAATGCCGATTCTGTTGCGGTGAGCGCGAATAATGCAACTCTTCCCATTCCGCGGACTTTTTTTCTCGGGTATTTAGGCAACTCCTTTTCGTAGGGAGCAGCCAAACGGGTATTCATGTTCGTATATTTTTCCCATTCCGGCATGTATATAATACGATTTTTGAGTGATTTAAGTGATTCGAATACGGACTCCCAGTCGTTCCCCAGTGTACTGACCAGTCCCGCTCCGGTGACCGCTACGCGGCGTTTTCCATTTGTTTTTCTGAAATTCATATAAGTCCACCATTGACTGAAATAATCTGTCGTGTAATGTATGAAGCAGCATCTGATAAAAGAAAGACGGCAAGGGAAGCAACTTCTTCCGGCTTTCCTGTACGTTTCATAGGAATTGAAGGAATAATTTTATCCATCGGTGCATCCTTTATCATGTCCGTTTCAATAACACCGGGTGCAATACAGTTCACCGTTATGGATCTGCTTGCCAGTTCAACGGCAAGTGCCTTTGTGGCACCGATTATACCTGCTTTTGATGCACTGTAGTTTGTCTGTCCCCGGTTTCCTATAATTCCGCTGACAGAGGCTATGGTAATTATTCTGCCGCATTTTTTTCTGCAGAGCGGCATTACAATCGGCTGCAGTACATTATAAAAGCTGTCAAGATTTGTATGGATTACGGAATACCAGCGTTCTTTGGATAGTGCGGGAAAGACATCATCGGCGTTGATTCCTGCATTATTGACGACACCCCAGAATACATCGTTATCAGTAATATAGGTCTCCAGTTTTGTCCTGCAGTCTTCATAACTTGAAACATCAAACTGGATAAGTTCTCCGTCTCCCCCTTCTTTTTTTATTTCCGAGAGAACGGTTTCTGCTTTACTGCGGCTATGATTGAAATGGACGACGACATAGTAGCCTTCTTTTGCAGCGGCAAGAGCGATGGCGCGTCCGATACCACCGCTAGCACCGGTAACAAGTACCGTTCTTTTTTCAGTTTTTTTTGATTCTTTTTTCATTACTATTTTCTCCGAAAAAATATTTTAAATCATTTGTTCCCATAACCGTTATTTTTGCAGTGACCGCAGGAGATTTCAAATTTTGCTGTTCAAAACAGGTACATTCATATTGAGACACCGTATCTGCTGTAAATTCTTCCTGGACGTGCATTCTGACGGTAGATCCATTCTGAAAACTTTCTATTCCGGCTTTAAAATTTGACACGCTTAAAATAAATCCCGGCAACGGCGGTTTTCCTTTTTTTTTGTTTTCAATTCCTATGAGCGCGGAAATACTTTGGGCCATCAATTCGAAAGATACCCATGAAGGAATCCCTCCGAGAGCAGCTTCATAAAAAATGCAGCCGGAAGTAATATCATATTCTGTTGTAATAGAATGGTTCTCACAGCTGTGTTGTATAACCCTGCTGAGAAGGAACATTTTTCCCCTGTGAGGAAGGAATTTTACAAGATCCGGTGTGGTTATTTGCTGGGGAATAGTAATAGGGCTCGTATACATTTTATTTCATGTCCTCAAGTATATATTCATATCCCCGAAGAAAATTTGTCAGATGAACAGAATTTTTTGTTATGGTTATTTGTTCTATACAGTTTTTACCATCGAGAATTTTTCTTGTCTGAACTGTTCCTTCAGTATTATAGACTGCACTGAAGTCGAGATTCTGTTCTTTGAGTGATTTTTCCAGAGTTTTTTCATCATAATAGCAGAACTGAAAATCTGCCAGTATGTATTCAGGTTTTAAATGTTGCGGAAAAAAGGAAGAGGTACAAACCGCTTTTCCGTTTACATATGAGATTTCGCCAATACTTGTACCCATTTCATTCATCAGATCCATTATTATGGCTGATTTATCTGCAGATGTGTATGATTGAAAGGTAAATTTATTTTTGTCGTATGTTATTGATACAAGTTGAAGAGTTTCCTTTTTTATTTTTATTTTTTGTGCCGGTAAAAGATAGTATTTTTTTGTATTTGTTATATATACAGGAGCTGTTTGAGCGATTCTGTTCGTCCTGCATGAAAAAAAGAGAAAAATAAGCAAAATACTGAGAAAAGAAAGAGATGTTTTGGTCATAAAGTCTTTTTCCTATAGTACAGATGAACAAAGATTTTGTCAAATATCAAGAAGAGAAGCGCAGACGTATGCCGTTGCAAGGCCGGTAAATATGGTAAGACCGAAAATATGGACAGGAACAAAAGTACTTATTCCTAAGGCTCCGAAAGAAACAGCCGTTGTCAGAAAAGATAATGTTATCGAAATTTTTGTCAGCCGGGAAGAAAGCCGGTCGCTATCTTTTCGGTGAATATTTTCTATCGTGTAAATGATATAATCGAGACCCAGCCCGAATACGAGAACGATGCCTGTAATGGAAAAAAAACTGAGAGGGATCGCACATCTTGCCAGAACGGCGATAGTCATTACAACGACTATAAAGGGAATGGAGATAATTTTTATAGTGTCATGCCAGTTGTAGAAGAATTTTAAAAGTATCAGAATAACAAAATATGAAGCTATAAAAAGTATGATCATATTTTTTGTTAGAGCATCAAGTCTCGTACTTATATCCTTTACCTTGTTTATGAAAAAAACATTTTCATGAGTGTCTGCAATATGTCTGAAAATTTGCTCATTTTCTGCATGCAGCGGTATGACGGCAGAGTAATAGAGCCCTCCAATCTTTCCTATCCACAGTGACGAAAACAATTTTTTCAGATAAGGAGGAATGGTCCCATCAGGAAGAACCGCAGAAAAATCATTTCCGGTAGAAACAGTTTTCAATGCTTCTGCAAGTGATGCTGCGGTTTTTTCCGGGAGTCCCAGCGCGGAACACTGCTCTCCTACAAGCGGGATGAATTTTGCTGCAGATTTTTGTGATTTTTTTTGCTGGGAAGGTGATGGAATAAATTTTGTCAGTGAAAGATATGTTCCGAGATTTCCTGTCGTCGTTTCATCGTCCAGTAGTTTTGTCAGCTTCCGTTCATTTTCGAGAAGTTCCGATTCTGTCTGTCCGCTTATGATATAATACCATCCGGTTGATCCGTAATTAATAACTTTTGCCGATATTTTTTCATCATCTAAAAGGTGTCCCGTCATCTTATACAGGGCTGAAATATTATTGTCTATTTTTACCCGGGTACGTGAAAAGAAAAGTAAACTTGCTGCGCAGGCTAGAATAATGACAAAAATCGCTTTTCGTTTTTTTGGCGTAAGTAACAATTTTTCTGGTATTTTTTTGTAGGAAATTTTAGAAGATTTTATTTTTCCCGTATATGGCGGCAGCAACGGATAGATACAGATTGTGGTAAGATATGAGCTCATTATTCCGGTAAAAGAGAAGACCGCAACTTGTTTCAACAGTTCAAACGGAGCAAATATAAGTGCCGCATAACAGATTTCCGTTGAAATCAGTGACATGGTAAGTCCTTTTATCAGAAAAGAACGAATTTGTGTTCCTGTTTTTAATCCCTGATTTTTATATCGATGAACAAAGAAATGTATTGAATAATCGAGGCAGGTCCCTATTAAAGTTGTTCCAAATACGAATGTCAGAATATGAATATGCCTGAAGATAAGCAGTGTTGAGCATAGTGCAGTACCGGCAGAGATCAGGACCGCTGCGACGGAGAAAACGACCGGCAAAGGTGATCTAAAAACAGCGATAAAAAGCAGTATGACAATGAGAATTGAAAGAGTCGTTATAAGAAATATTTCTTTTTGTGCAGAGGAAGAACTTTCGAATGAGTGGAACGGTATACCGGAGTAGATAAAAGTAATCGCAGGCTTCTGTTTTTCCAGAAGGTTACACGAATTGTAGATTTTTTGTATACCACTATGCTTGTTTGTAACGGAAGAACCTTCTGCGCTTAATGAACCTCGTAAAAGTACGTACCAGTTATTTTGATAATAAGATGCAAGTACGTTTTCTTTGAGTGACAGATCCGTTCCAGAAGAAAGAATTGCTGTCAGCATGTTTTTTGTTATATGTTCCGTCAGCATGAACGGGTCGGAATCGAGATACTTTAACGACGTTATCGAAAAAGGACTATAGACTTGTGCAAGTGCGTTTTCGGCAAAATTTTGCGGGCCGCCGGGGACCATGAGCTGCTTGATTGTTTTGTCGTCCAGAAATTTATACCGGTTTACATATATAAAGTCTGTTATCTGTGATATAACAGAAGTGTCCACTAAAAAATCCAGTGAATCAAATTCCGGTGAATTTTTTAAAGTCGTATATAATCTTTCTGCACCGTTTTTTGCGGAACTGAATGTCTGTGCCCTGCAGAGAATTGTAAAACTGCGACCCGTTATCTGGCCTAGTTTTTTGTCGGCGGTGCTTATGTTTCGTATTGAAGCCGATTCGGGAAGAATATCAAAGAGATTTGTATCTATGCCATGAGAAACGCCGGTAAAAATACTTATAAGTAATGTCAGAAAGATACCGGTATGAAACAGAATCCATAAGACAGAATAGTTATTTTTCTTCATTAAAAAAAGCTCTTTGATCATTCGTCAGTTTTTTCGGGAATATTTGCGCTGTAAATTCATACAGTACCGTTCCTCCGTTTGTTTCCTGTAACTTTACCGATTCTATTTTTGACACCGTGTCTTTTGCTGTACCGGTTAACGTTATTTTCTGTATAAAGGAAAGAAGCTCTTCTGATTTCGGGATGAGTTGTGTCGTCCATGAAATGGTACTTCCGGAAGAATTATTAGAAGTAAACGCAATATTGAATTCTGCCGCCATTTTCTCAGGATTGCCTTCAAACACGGAAGCAATAGCTCCCGAGATTTCAGTAAAGGTCCGGTTTCCAGCCGCTGCCGTTACGGTCTTTGATCCATCAGCTGCAGTCTGAATTAGAGCTGTTCCTGTGACGGCCAGCGCTGAAGCAAAAGGTTTTTCGGTTTGCCAAAGGATTCCGTTTCCGGCACTGATGATAAAAGTTCCGCTTGAAACCAGATTATGTTGCATATTTGGAAGTGTTTTTATCTGCCGGAACTTACCGACCGTATTCGGCTGCCCGGAAAGTTGTGCACAAATTTTTTGAAATGATGCAGAAGTCTGCCCTGACGCAGCCATGAGCGGAAAAAAAAGGAGAATAAAAAGAAGCCCTTTTTTCCCCTGTATCTGTCTTTGAGAGCTCATAGTTCGGAATCTCCTTTTATTGAATTTTTTTGACCGGATTTCTGGTCTGATTCTATCTGATCCAGAAGAAATTCGACCTTTTTGATTAGTTCGTCGGGACAGACAAAACAGGTTTCTCTTGTCGCGATTTTTACCGCCATTTGAGTACTTTCGCCTTTTGTTGAGAGAATACCGGTTTTATCATTATAAATTTCATACTTTATTTTTATTCTGTTTTCATATTCAATCAGTGTTGCATTTATGCGTACGGTATCTCCAAACATAAGAGGACGAATGTACTTTACTCTGACGTCAGTAACGGGAAACGCATAATCTGATTTCAGCATATCGCTATAGGTATATCCGATTTTATCCAGCAGAGTGCAACGGGCTTTTTCAAAGTATTTTATGTAATTACCGTGCCAGACAATTTTCATTGAATCTACATCATAGAATTCGATTTTGAATTTGGTTGTAGTTGTGATAGAATTCATTTTCGTACCTTGCTGTTCTTTTCCGGTAAAGCCCAGAAATTGTAAAAATTATACCATTGGAAAGGATAAAGGATACAGTATTTTTCCAGCTTTTCCGTGAATTCTTTGCAAAGTTTTTCAATCCTGTTTTCCCGCTCTTTTCTGCTGCATGTAAAATTAACGGCACTTTTATGCACGTACATAGTATAGCGTGGGAACAAACCGGTAGGTTTTTTTCGCAGTGCAAAAACAAAATAGGTTGGTACATTGAGTAAGGCTGTTAGAAAATATACTCCATAGGCAAACTGCGCCGTCTTTCCGAGAAATTTCTGATTCAGATATCTGTTTCTAGTATTTGCAGAGGTTCTGTCGCCGGCAATGACAACAAGTCCACCATGATCGATTTCCTGGGAAAGCTGAATTATTGTCTCCGGACCGATGTCGTTTGAACTTATTATGTTCATCATTGATTCCGGATTGATTTCCTTGAGCATTCTGTTGAAATTTTGTGTCGTACTTATATCGATAACTGAGGAAACTGAAATCGGATGGGAAACTCCGGTTCTGTTATAATTTGCAAGACTTCTCAGAAGCTCGGCATTTCCCAGATGTGAACAAATTAAAAGAGCTCCTTTTCCTTCATCCAGTTGCTGTATCAGTAGTTTTATATCATCGTTTTGAAATTCTACATTTTTTAATGTAACTTTTCCTGCCCATCCTTCTGTTTTTTCTATGAGTGTAAGGGAAAAGGCAAGAATTTGACGGAATGCATGCGGTTTCGTGAATATTTTTCCCTGGGTAAAATTTATAAACTGTTTCTGGTATTCTACAGCTGATGTTCTGGCACGTACCGAAAAAATAAAATAGAAAAAACTGACCGGATAGGCAATGGCACGCAGCAGAGTGGACGGAAAAATTTTAAAAAGAATCAACAGTATTTTCAGCGGCAGGTAGCTGCGGGTTTGTTCTTTTTCTTCCGACCAGTGCAGCGGTTTTGTTTCTTTGGCGCTCATTTTTTTACTGTCGTACGGTACAACAACAGGGGAAGCCGAATGAGCATTCCGAAAAACAATCTGGTGAACATCCATGAAATTGCCGCATTATCACGGATCAAACGAAAATTTGAAGTACCGTTTTCAGGATAGGTAACCCGGACCGGATAGAATCTCATCGGAATTCCAGCCCAGATCATGCGTACGAGTATTTCTATATCGAAACCCATTCTCATATCAAGATGTGAATGTTGAAGTATTTCAAAAAACGGCTGCACAGGGTAAACCCGAAAGCCACACATGGCATCTTTTACCAAAGGTGAAAGAGATACAATTTTTACCCAGTTATTAGCAAACTGACGACCGTTTTTTCTGCTGGCAGGAACCGATGCGTCAAATTCCGGATATCCGCAGATAAGCTGCCCGGGCGTTTTTTTTGATTCGTCCAGAAAGAACAGACTGCGGGTAATATCGTGTTGTCCGTCGGCATCTATTTGCAGCAGATGGGTAAGACCCAATTCGTGAGCCTTGACAATTCCCGAACTGACGGCCTTTCCTTTTCCACCGTTTTTAGGCAATACGATGAGTATACACTGTGGATAATTTTCTACTGTTTTTTTTATGAGCTGCTTATTCGGCTCATCGTTACCGTCGTCAACGATAAAAATCGGAAGATTAAAAGCAGAAAGATATTGTACAATCGGTTCAAGTGTTTGACCGTGATTATAAACCGGAATTATAAATCCTTGTTTCATGTTAATTTTTCTCTACGAAATCGAAGGAACCTGTTGAATACAGTATTCTCTTATCCGGCGAAGCCAGTGCAAATTTTATTGACCTAGTGCTGGTCTTTTTCTCCAGCTTAAGATTAAGAACTGAATCAGGTCGGACTGGTGCTGAAAATTTTATTCGCCTGAAAGACGGAATATAATTTTGTATGGAAAAATACTTTTCTGAAAAAAACGTAACGAGATAAAATTGCGCCACCGCCGGTAATAATTTAAAATCCGGAAAATGACCGTCGAAGAAGTCACTTTCTGCAGGTATTTTAAATTCCAGAAGGATTGAATTGCTTTCTTTTGAAATAACTGTTTCATTTTCTATATGATGCTTATTCACTTTTGTTTCCCGTTTCAACTCCTTTTCCGACAGGTGTATCCCGATGGTCTTCCCGTGCCAGTTTTTTCTGTACTCTTTTTCGCACCAGATATTCTGCAGCAAACAAAAAACCCATAAGTAAATAAGAAATTCCACCGTTATAGATAGACCATATTTTATCGGAACAGAAGAAAACTGTATAGCCTGCAGCAAGACCATTCAATATGAAAAAAGTACACCAGACAACTGTTACGGTCCTGCAATAGTGTCGTACTTTTTTCTCTGTAGCAGAACCTTTTATTGATTTATCCTGTAGCGTTGCGAAGCGGAAAATAATATTCGGTGGAAAAAAGAGTGTACTGCCGAATACTATCAAAAGTGTAATATTTACTACTACAGAGTAAAGTTTCAGGAATATGGTTTTATTTGAAAAGTAGCATAACAATCCCGCTGCAATAAAGAATGCCGATACTGCTACAGATTTCCAGCCTATCGGTCCAGATCTTTTTTTTTCATTTGTAAAACTCAGAAAGAAAACAAACGCTACTGCCGCAATACAGAGCGACAGTAGACGGATGGGAATTCTTAAAATAACCAGAGCCAGAAATACAAGGACGGGATATAAAGCAGCCAGTACGGAAAAAAGAATACTGAAGGTTTTTTTCATTTACCGTTGGCAAGGGGATAGATAATGTCCACAACGTCCTGAACGGTTCGTACAGATTTGAATATTTCAGGATCTATTTTTCCTGTTACAAATTCTTTCAGTTTTACGATAAGATCAATTGCATCAATAGAGTCCAGGTCGAGGTCTTCAAAAAGTTTTGATTCAGGTTTGATGTCAGCAGCTTTAAGTTCAAATTCGCTGACCAGTATATCTCTTATTTTCGTAAAAATTTCATCTTTTGTCATTTTATTTACTCTCTTTCTTTTTTTCTGATTGAATGTATTCTGCAAGTGCATTTACCGATGAAAAAAATTTTTTGTTTTCGCTATTTTCGGTCGAAAATTTAATATTATATTTTTTTTTGAGGGCGACTCCGAGTTCCAGTGCGTCTATCGAATCCAGACCTAAACCTTCTCCAAAAAGAGGATCACTATCGGATATCTGTTCCGGTTTTGTATCTTCTAACTGTAGTGCAGAGATAATAGTTTCCTTTATTTCCTTTTTAAGATTTTCCATACTATTTCTTTATTTCCTTAAATAAAAATTCATTATAGTATAAACAAAAAGAAATGTTACTTCAAGTAGCAGCGTTGACTATAAAAAATCTCTATGTTAACATAAGAACCACAGGAGTCGAGATGGATTCTTCGCGTTTTACTATCGAGAAATATAAAAAGGATGAAATACGGGCTGTTGATGCAAAATTCGAGGCCCAGAAAATTGCTTTTTCTCCCTTAACTTTTCAGGCGGTTCGGGCCCTTATTAACTTAAATCTGCTGCAGGCGGTAAATGATGCCGGTACGGAGGGAATTACGGTTCATGACCTTGCAGAAAAATGTAAAGTTTCAGAATATGGTGTCAGAGTTCTTTCTGAAATGGCGCTTGGCATGAATGTATTAAAAATGATATCAGATTTTGGTAGTTCTAAACCAGATGCAGAAAGACTTGTTCTTGGAAAGATCGGCTGGTTTTTACTGGAAGATGATATGACAAAAGTCAATTTCAATTTTACGAATGATATTTGTTATAAAGGTGCCTATGATCTTGCCGAATCCGTAAAAAACGGGAAACCGGAAGGTCTTAAATTTTTTGGTGACCACTGGACGACTATTTATGAAGCATTGTCTTCATTGCCGGTGGAAGCGAAGAAAAGCTGGTTTGAATTTGATCATTTTTACAGCGACAGAGCTTTTACAGAAGCTTTGCCGATTGTCTTCAGTAAAAAGATTTCCAGACTGATGGATATAGGTGGCAATACGGCAAAGTGGGCAATTGCCTGCTGCCGATATAATCCGGCGGTATCGGTTACAATCGTTGATCTGCCGGGGCAAACTGCAGTAGCGGAAGAAAACGCTCGTCTAGCTGGATTTTCAGACCGGATAGATACTTGCAGCGGGAACATCCTGGATGAGAAAACAAGACTTCCTGATCATTATAATGCGATCTGGATGAGCCAGTTTTTGGACTGTTTTTCCTTGAAACAGGTTACAAAGATACTTACGAAAATTTACGACTATGTTGAAACTGATACGGATATTTATGTACTGGAACCGCTCTGGAATAAACAGCGTTTTGAGGCCAGTTCCTATTCTTTACAGGCCACTTCACTGTATTTTACATGTATGGCAAATGGAAACAGCAAAATGTACCGGTATGAGGAATTGACGCAGGCTATTGAAAAGGCCGGTTTTGAACTGAAATGTGCACACCACAACCTTGGGGCCAACAGTTATTCACTTCTGGTTTTTAAAAGGAAGAAATAGCGTGACGGAGCGATCAAAAAAAACTGTCTTTTTAAGCAGTTTGACGTGCTGGGCTCCGGGAATAGCTGCCCCTGACGACTGGAAATTATGGGCGATGGGACAGAAATCTCTTTGTGTTGAAAAAACAAGCCCTGCACTTGAGTTTACGTCGCCACTTTTCAGACGCCGCCTGAGCCAGATTTCCAGAATGACGGTTCAGGTTGTGCATGATCTGGTAGAAAAAACTGGCTGCAGCAGAAATACAAAAATGATATTTATTTCTGAGCGGGGTGAAATAGGGCAGGAATTAAGCATAAATAAAACCCTGATAGAAGAAAAAATTGTCATGCCTGCGACGTTTTCGTTATCAGTTTTTAATGCACCGATAGCTTTGGCTTCAATTGCGGAAAAGATGACAGGAGGTTATTCGGCTGTTTATACGGCGCATAATAGTTTTTATGATGGCTTTGCTGCCGCTGCTGCCCAGGTACTTTCCGGCAGGGAAAAAGAGATACTTCTTGTGTATGCAGATGAAGCCGTTCCCAAAGAATATGAAGCGGTATGTCCGTCAGGCGCCGTCCCGTTTGCTTTTGCATTGCTGCTTTCGGGTACAGCGGCTGATATTCAACAAATAATAACGATAGATGCGGTTCCTTCCGTACCGGAACTTTTTCTGAAATCAGTGATAAAATGTCTTGATTCTTCCTTTTGTGCGGAATGTCAGTTAAATTGAAAAAAATGTCTGAATATGAACCTTGGAATCGCTATATTGCAGATGATTTGCAGCCGGTAAAAAACAGAATTTTTTATGCTTACCGCATTTTAATAAAAACGATGGCATTCGTTATTTTCGGTACCGGAAGTGTTTTTTTAGGTATCGTCATTTTTCCGCTTTTACGGTTTTTTTTTCATCCGGTGCATAGATTCAGGGCCGCAGCACATCGTGTTGTCTCCATGAATTTTAAGTTTTTTGTCGGTTTTTTACAGATTACCGGTGTTTCTGTTCTCGAAACGGCTGATAAGAAAAAATTTAAAAATCTGCATTCAAGTATAATCGTTGCAAATCATCCATCACTGCTGGATGTTGTTTATCTTATTTCACTTATTCCGAATGCCGACTGTATTGTAAATGGGGCTTTATCCAGGGGCATCCTTGCCGGCGTTGTTCGTCAGATTTATATTCTGAATCATCTTGGATTTGGGGAACTTAAGAAAGGGTGTATGGATGCACTCCGTTCTGGGAGTAATCTGATAATATTTCCGGAAGGAACAAGAACGCCGCGGCATGGTGAGAACCCCTATAAAAAGGGTGCTGCGAGGATTGCCTTGGAATCAGGATGCCGTATAGTTCCGGTCCATATCGGAGGAACCGATAAATACGGGCTCGGTAAACATGATCCGTTTTTTTCTTTTAATCATACGGACAAATATGTTTATAAAATTGAAATGAAAAAAGAGATTTCCCCTCAAAGATATGTAGATTTTTTTCCTCCCGTTGCAGCAAAAAAGCTGACGGGAGAAATATACCGAATGATAAACTATTAAACTGACTGGAACAGAATTTTTCCTCCCGTCTGTTTCTTTTATTTTATATTTCTATGTCACCTTCATATGAGGTTTCCGCGGGCCCTGTCAGATAAACAGTCTTTCCGGTATATTTCACGATGAGGTTACCGCCCTTGACATGGACAGTAATATCTTTATTTATAGGACAGAATCCGTTCAGAACGGCGGCGACAACAGCCGCACATGCTCCCGTGCCGCAGGCAGGTGTTTCCCCGTTCCCTCGTTCCCACGTTCTCAATTTTATCTCATGAGTTCCTGCAATGCGCACGAATTCCGTGTTTACCCGATTTGGAAAGACGCTGCTGTTTTCGAACAGTGGTCCGATATGCTGCAGGTCTACTTTGTCAACAAAACCGCAGAATACGACACAATGAGGCGTTCCGACTGAAAGACAGGTTGTCTTGTATTCTGTACCGGCTATGATGATTGGAGCGTTAAAAACAGCCTTGTCGGGCAATTCTGCAGTAGTTTTCGGGATTTTTACAGCCTTGAGTGTCGTCGGAATGTGTTTCGGGTCGAAATCAGGTCTGCCGATGTCTGTCGTAACAGAGCTTACTTTTCCATCCTGCAGATAGACGACGATATCCTTAATCCCGCTTGCCGTTTCTATTTTCATTATGCCGGTCGGGTTTCCATGGTTTTTTTCGGCGATTCCGTCGATATTATTGTCATATAAATATTTTGCAACACAGCGGAGCGCGTTTCCCGCCATCATACCTTCGGAGCCGTCCTGATTGAAGAACTGCATATAGGCATCTGCCGTACTGCTTTTTTTTATCAGGACGAGTGAATCAGCTCCTATTCCCTTTCTCCGGCTGCAGAGACGGACGCTGAGACCTCCGGGATTATTTACTTCCTGATTCATTGCATTGATGATAATAAAATCATTTCCCGCACTTTGCATTTTACTGAATCTTATTTTTTCTTTGCTGCTGCGAAGCTTATTGATATTGACGAGCTCCACATTTTCTGCTGAATAACGACTCATAAGACTGTTTGCAAGAGCATTTGCCGTATCAATCGCTGTTAAACAGGGGATATCACGTTCTACCGCGTGCCGCCGCATTCTGACACTGTCCGCGGCGGGATTTCTTCCTTTTGCGCTTGTAGAGATTACATAATCGATTTTACCGGTATCAAGCAACGTCAGCAGGTTATCAGTGGGATTTTCATGAATTTTATTGACGGTCTGTACTTCCATCCCGAAATCGCTGATGACTTTTGCGGTTCCTTCGGTTGCATAGAGCTTGAAGCCCATATCGTAGAATTTCCGGGCGAGTTCCGGGATTTCGAACTGGTCTGTTTTACGTACGGTAAAAAGAACGCCGCCGCTTTTTTTCATTTTATAACCGGCTGCAATAAGTCCCTTGTAAATAGCTTCCTCGACTGTTGAAGCAATACCAAGTACTTCTCCGGTTGATTTCATTTCAGGTCCGAGATGCGTATCGACATCCATAAGTTTCTCAAAACTGAATACCGGTACTTTGACGGCAAAATAGGGAGGAATACGGTAAAGTCCCGTTCCGTATCCCATATCACGGACGTGTTCGCCGAGCATAGCTCGTGTAGCGAGCTCTACCATCGGAACACCGGTAACTTTGCTGATATATGGAATGGTACGGCTTGACCGCGGGTTAACTTCAATAATATACAAATCGTTGTTATAGATCAGGTATTGAATATTTACGAGCCCTTTCGTTCCGAGCGCAAGCGCCAGCTGCCGGGACTGACTGATAATTTTTTCCCTGAGAATATCGTTGAGATTAAACGACGGATAGACTGCAATTGAATCACCTGAATGGATACCGGTACGTTCGACATGTTCCATAATACCGGGAATGAGAATATCTTTACCGTCACAAATTGCGTCGACTTCCAGTTCGATACCCATCATATATTTATCGATAAGCACCGGATTCTCGATTCCTTGATTGAGAATAATGGTCATATATTCTTTTACGTCGTCGTCGTTGAAGGCTATGATCATATTCTGGCCTCCGAGAACGTACGACGGACGTAACAGAACCGGGTATCCGGTCCTGTTAGCCGCGACAAGGGCTTCTTCCATCGTAAAGATAGTTTCGCCTTTTGGTTTATTGATCTTCAGCTTATCACAGAGTTCTTCAAACCGTTCCCTGTCCTCTGCGAGATCGATTGAGTCTGCGCTGGTTCCTAGAATTTTGACTCCCTGCTGATCGAGAAATTTCGTAAGTTTGATAGCAGTCTGTCCTCCAAACGCAACGACGACACCAAGCGGTTTTTCAGTAGTAATAATGCTCATAACGTCTTCCGGCGTGAGCGGTTCAAAATACAACCGGTCTGCCGTGTCAAAGTCCGTGGATACGGTTTCAGGATTGTTGTTGACGATTGCAACATTGTATCCGAGTTTTTTAAGCGACCACACGCACTGGACGGAAGCGTAATCGAATTCTATTCCCTGTCCTATTCTGATCGGTCCTGATCCGAGGACGATGATCGTACCTTTAGTACTCGTATTCTGTGTCTTTAAGAAATCGGCAGCTTCATTGGCTTTATCATAATCACCATAAAAATAAGGGGTCTCCGCATTAAATTCTCCGGCGCAGGTATCAACCATTTTATAGGTAGCCGGAATATGGGAAAGTTTTCCTTCTGCCCTCAATTGAGCCGCTTTATCCGCCTCTGCTGTTTTTCCTGATGCACCTGGAATTGTTACCCCGGTCAGGTCCTGAATGACCGTATCGGGGTATCCGTTTTTCTTTGCTTCAAGATAGCTTTCCGGTGTAAGTTGTTTTTGTCCGGCTTTGACGAGTGCAAATTCTGCTTCTATGATTGACAGATGCTGCAATTTTGCAAGAAACCAGATGTCTATTTTCGTAATATTATGGATTTCCCTGATTGTCATACCGCGTTTTATCGCTTCGAAAATAGCGAACAGCCGCTGATCGGTACACTGTCCCACACGGTTGAATATTTTTTCGTCCGGTTCTGATTTCAACAGTTTGAGATTCAGTGAGTTGACGCCGATTTCGGCACCGCGTGCTGCTTTCATCAGTGCTTCTTCGAAGCAGGACCCTATGGCCATAACTTCGCCGGTTGCCTTCATTTGTGTGCCGAGCGTGCGTTTTGCATAGACGAATTTATCGAACGGCCATTTCGGCATTTTGACGACAACATAGTCAAGTACCGGTTCGAAGCAGGCTGCCGTCTTTTTGGTGACAGCATTCGGGATTTCGTCAAGCGTATATCCGACCGCGATGAGTGATGCGACTTTTGCAATCGGATATCCGGTTGCCTTTGAAGCGAGCGCTGACGATCGTGAGACTCGCGGGTTTACTTCAATAACCGCATATTCAAACGAATCGGGTTTAAGTGCGAACTGGACATTACAGCCGCCTTCTATTTTGAGCGCTGAAATAATATTCAAGGCTGCGGATCGAAGCATCTGATATTCTTTGTCGGCAAGCGTAACTGTTGGCGCTATAACGATGGAATCTCCCGTATGTACACCGACCGGGTCAAAGTTTTCCATAGAACAGACGGTCAGTACATTTCCTGACGAATCCCGCATAACTTCGAATTCTATTTCTTTCCATCCGGAAATACACCGCTCTACCAGTATCTGATGAATCGGAGAACGATGCAGTCCGTTTTGTGCAATTTCTTCAAGTTCGTTATGGTCCTGTGCAATACCGCCGCCGGTACCACCAAGTGTAAAGGCCGGACGGACGATTGCCGGGTAGCCGATTTCATTATCCGCAAAGGCAAGTGCATCGTCGATCGTTGTCACAACTTTTGAAGGAATGACTGGTTCTCCGATGGAAAGCATCGTATCTTTGAACATTTGACGGTCTTCTGCCTTATCGATCGTATCAGGACGAGCCCCGAGCAACTGTACATTGTTTTCAGCCAGAAAACCCGATTTGGCAAGTTCCATACTGAGTGTCAGGCCTGTCTGTCCTCCGAGTGTCGACAGCAGACTGTCCGGTTTTTCTTTTTCGATGATACGCTGAATTGTTTCGGGAATGAGCGGTTCTATATAAATGGCATCTGCCATTGTATTATCTGTCATGAGTGTTGCCGGATTCGAATTGACCAGAACTACAGAAAGCCCCTGCTCTTTGAGTGCCTTGCAGGCCTGCGTTCCTGCGTAGTCGAATTCTGCTGCCTGTCCGATTACGATAGGACCGGAACCTATAACCATAACTTTTTTTATTGAGGGATTAAGCGGCATTATCTGATACTCCCGGCGTTGCCTGTATTTTTGAAATATGACGTAAAGTCTACCAATTTATATGATGTTTTATAATTTTTAAAAAGAGACGGATTATTAATGAGTTTTATAAATTCGTCGAAAAGAAACCCTGTATCGAGCGGTCCCGAAGAAGCTTCAGGATGAAATTGGACGGAAAAAGCAGGAATATCCGTATACGTAAGTCCTTCACACGTTCCGTCGTTTGTATTTACGAAACTCATAACAGAATTCTTCGGAAGACAGTCCGTTTCTACGGCATAGCCATGATTCTGGCTTGAAATGTAAACGCGTCCTGACGAAAGCTGCTTTACCGGTTGATTGGCGCCGCGATGCCCGTATTTCAGCTTCATGGTTTTCCCGCCGCGGGCAAGTGCCAGAATTTGATGTCCGAGACAAATTCCGAAGATGGGAACAGCTGATTCGCACAAATCTTTCAGGTTTTTTATTATGTCTCTATTATCCTGCGGATCTCCGGGACCATTCGTCAGCATTATTCCGTCAGGATGCAGATCAAGAATTTGTTGAGCGGTAGCGGTAGAAGGAACTGTCTGCACGGTAACGCCACGCTTTAAAAGCTCACGGCGTATATTTGCTTTTGCACCAAAATCCCAAAGGACGACTTTCTTTCCAAGTCCGTCTTTCATAGCCGTCTTCTGAGAATTGATTTTGAGTCCATCGGGAGTTACCGGTACCGACCGGTATTTTGCGCTTTCGGCAAAAATTTCTTCGGCGCATTTTTCTATTTTAACGGCATCGCAGGTAACCGATTCGACTGCATGTTCGATACGATATGCCGCTATTTTTTTCAACAGGTCCCTTTTCCGGACAGGATCTTTCAATGCATCGTATGCCATTCGGGCTTCTTCTGTTTCTCCGGAAATAAGCATTCCATTCATGACACCAGCTTCACGGAGTACTTTCGTTAACGCTCTTGTATCGATGTCGTAAAGGCCTATAATGTTGTTTTGTTTAAGAAAGGAATCGATGGTACTGCTGCATCGAAAATTGGAAGGAATCTCGCACCAGGAACGGACGATATATCCTCTGACATGACTTTGGGAACTTTCGAAATCAGATGGTATGATTCCGTAATTTCCTATCAGCGGAAATGTCTGGGTGACAATCTGCCCGTAATAGCTTGGATCAGTCAGCGTCTCAAGATAACCGGTCATTCCTGTCGTAAAAACTGTTTCCCCGGTTATACATCCTTGAGCGCCGAAACTTTTTCCTTCAAAGACCTGTCCGTTAGCAAGGACGATGCATGCTTTAGTACTCATACTAAAACATTATACTACAGAAAATATCTGAAAATGTATAGTGTCCGTAAAGATTTCAAACATACGCAAAGATTTTACTTGCCTCTAGGGAATATATTGTATACAATTTAATATAAGAGAATACGCGGGAGGTTTTCAATTTTATGGAAGAAACAGAAGTCAAAAAGGCTGATATTGCTATTATAGGAACCGGACCTGCCGGTATTTCTGCAGCTGTAACAGCTGCGGCCAGAGGAAAATCACTGCTGCTGTTTGGCAGCAGTGAGCTGAGCCCGAAACTGACGAAAGCACATCAGATAAATAATTTACCCGGTTTTTATGGGAAAAGCGGGAGTGAAATTGCGTCAGCTTTTAAATATCATCTTGATTCCCTGCATATTGAAATAACTGATAAGCGGATTACCGGTATCTATGATATGGGAGAGAATTTTACGCTGCTGTCCGGGCAGGAATCTTTTGAAGTTCAGTCTGTTATTATCGCAACGGGAGTAGACTTCGGTAAGCCGCTTCCTGGTGAAAAAGAATATTTAGGACGGGGCGTGAGTTATTGTGCGACCTGTGATGCAATGCTGTATAAAGGAAAAGAGGTTGCTGTTATTGCCTATAGCAAGTCGGAAGAGAAAGAAGCGGATTTTCTTTCGGATGTCTGCAGCAAAGTCTATTATATTCCTCTGTATAAGGACCCCGTCACCGTAAGCAGAAAAATAGAAATCATCCGTGATAAACCGGTTGAGATTACCGGTGGCGGAATGAAGGCTGAACATCTTGTACTTGAATCTCAAACGATAGATCCGTCCTGTACGTTTATTCTCAGAGAGAGCGTTGCTCCGTCGACGCTTCTTGAAGGAATAAAAATGGACGGCAGTCATATAGCAGTTGACCGGAGTCTCAAGACCAGCTTCTCTGGTGTTTTTGCTGCCGGCGACGTAACAGGTATTCCGTATCAGTATGCAAAAGCGCTCGGAGAAGGAAATGTTGCGGCTCTTTCTGCAGCAGCATATATCGACAGAAAGAAGAAATGATTACAGAACAGTTCCTGTGAGGTGGAAGAAAAGACTATGCAGCTGCAGGTTTTTTATGAAAAGCGAAATTCAGTTCTCTCCAGATGCAGGACGGTAAATGATGTTCTGCACAAAGGTCTCACTCCGGAAATCGGAAAGACTTTAGCAACCCTTATCTGTCGTATTGCTGAAGATTTTACTGGACTTGTAAATACGGAGCAGGACCTGCTGAAATCGGAGCCGGCGCTGCTGCCTGCCGGTCCGGAATTCTCTGTAGAACAGTTCTGTAAAAATACGGACCGGCTGTTACAGAAATTTCTCGTGTATGCAGCCGCCTATAATTCGGTAGACAAAATACTCTCTAATCAGCGTAAATTTCCGGCTGTTACCTATTTTCTTATGCAGATGCTTGAAGACCATCTGAAACTTTCAGCAGAATTCGATCAAAAAATTCGACAATAGCGGCAATTTCCGCTTTTATTCCAGAGCAGGAGCTTTTAACCGGTATTCTGAGGGACTTTGTCCCGTATATTTTCTGAAGACTGCCGAAAAATAGCTTTGTGAACTGAAAGAAAAAATATTGCTTATTTCAAGAAGACTCCGTTCCGAATACTTTAGCATATTACAGGCTGCTTCTATTTTTTGCTTCTGAAAGAAGTCGACAATGGATATTCCCGTTTCTTTTTTGAATTTACGGGAGATTTGGGAAATACTTAAATTTACCCTGTCTGAAATACCTTCAAGGGTAATTTTATCATGTAAGTGCTGTTCGATATACTGAATAGAGATGTTTACGACGGGCGAATAGTTTTTCCTGTCTTTGTGTTTGTATTCTGCTGCCGATTTAGTAAAATCGGCTATAATTTTTTTATTGAACAGTATAATGTTTTCAGGAGTCGTCATTTCTTCTATTTTTTGTATGAACGAGTCGCTCATGGTATATGCTATCTCATCCGGAACTCCCCCCAAGATAGCTGCCCGTGTGGCGAGCGTCGTTGTACAAATGGCCATATTTTTTTCATGCCGCAGACGGTTTTTTGCAAGTTTACCGGTACTGCTGAACAGCATAATGGTAAATGCCTCCGTAATTTTATCGGTTTGGCCGTTTTCAATAATTTTCCAAATTTTTGATTCCTGTGTATACATTGAATGAAAAGTGTTATTTTCCCGGCGTTTAAACAGTTCCTCTGTTGTCATTGCGTCGACATCTGTCATAAAACTGTTGGAAGGATTTAGTATATCGGAAACATGTATTGGTATCTTAAAAAGCAGAACATACAGTAACTGGACGACGGCGCAAAGGTGGGGAATATTCCAGTATGGTATATGTTGTGAAACCAGCAAACATTCTTCATCCGTACAGTCTCTAAAACAGCCGGTTTTTCTGTTTTTCCATATGTCGGGTCTTGAAAAGCTTCTGTTCATCTGTTTCTGAAAACAGGGGCCGATCGAGAGCAACATTTTTCTGTTCAGTTTTTTTTCCTGATCCAGAATAGTGAAGGGGACATAGAAAGATGTGTAAACGTCTTCTTCTGTATAGCAGAGCGGGGTATCTGAGATTACTGTATTGATGTCCGTTGATGAAACCATGCTGTACAATTTTTTTTCAATAGTTTCCGGTAATTTCAGCAAATTCATTTCAGGTATATCTGGAAAAGAAATTTCTTTTTGTTTTTTTTCTGGCGGAGATCGGATTGTTTGAATCGCAAGAGGAATCTTTGTAATCTGAAAAACGAGGCGGACATATTCCCGCACCTGTTGCAGTGTCAGAAAACATTCAATCATAACTGTAATTTTAACTTATGTTTCTTACTGTCTTTGTCAAAAAAAACGCAAAAGACATATAAAAAGAGAAATATTTTGATAACCCTCCGAAGAATCCGGTTTTATAGTTTTACTATGCTGCTGGCAGAATTGCTATAAGAATCGATAGCCACACAGAAGGTATAGAGCTCGTGTTTTTTTCGTCTGTAGGTACCCTCTGCAATGTTTGCTATATATTTTTAGGAGGTTTTTCATGAAAAAGATGAAAACGGAAAAAGGTTTCTGGACAGCACTGCTGCTTGTGCTTTCAGTATCACTTGTTTTTGCGAACGGGACAAAAGAACCTGTTACATCTTCCGGTTCCGCTGCAAAACCGGAGAAAACTGCCGTGGTAACAGAATTACCACGGAATCAGACGTTGTATTTCAATGGACAACAGTGGGGCGCCATCGTAGACGAGAACCCCCTGTCAACTAATTCCAACTGCTGGTATCAGTCGCAGAATACCTTGTCCCGTGAACTGGTCTGGGAGACGCTGTACATGTTCAATCCGCTTGACGGTAAACTGTACCCGCTGCTTGCAGACGGTGACTATAAAGTCGACGGACGAACGTATACGATAAAAATCAAAAAAGCTGCACACTGGAGCGATGGTGTTCCGCTTACCGCACACGATGTAGAATACACGTTTGCGACGCATAAAAAGTATCAGACTCCGATCGGTCTTGACGCGTGGCTGTATCTTAATTCCGTGAAAGCATTGGATGATTATACAATTCAGTTTACTGCAAAAGCAACGAATTATAATCCCCTGAAAATTCTTGATATGTTCGAGCGTTTCTTTATTCTCCCTGAACATGCCTATAAACTGGTTGAACAGCGCAATAATGAAGATCCCACAGCTGTAAAAACTGATAAATGGGATGATTGTATCGGATCTGGTCCATATAAACCCTATCTCAAGAATGCACAGAAATCTGTTTTAATCCGCGACGACAACTACTGGGGCAAGGATTCTTCGATGTGGGGAAAACTGCCTGCTCCGAAATATATTGCTCATAACATATTCAGCGATAACAATGCGGGGGCCGTTGCCTTCCAGGCAGGAGAAGTTGATGTTGCCCAGCAGTTCATGTCCGAGATATGGAAAATGTGGGAAGGCGGAGCTCCTGTTTCTACCTATATTGATAAGCCTCCGTATTATCTCGACTTGAGTCTTCCAACCGCATGGTTCAACACAACCCGTCCGGGTCTTGATCAGGCTGCGGTCCGCAAGGCTATTGCGATGGCTGTTGATTACGATCAGATAAAAACGACCGCGATGAGTAACTATACTCCGAGTATGCGGGATGCCCCGCCGTGCCTCATGAATCCGACAGCTCCCGAGCGTGCGCTGATCGATGAATCGCAGCTGAAACCGTACCAGTGGGTCGGTAAGCAGTATACTGAAGCGAAAAAATTGCTTGACGATGCAGGCATTGTGGATAGTGATGGAGACGGATACCGTGAATATAAAGGCAAAAAGCTTTCATTCAAGGTAGAATGCCCGACAGGATGGACAGACTGGGAAGCCTCTCTCCAGATAGTTGCCCAGGCAGGACAGGCAATTGGTCTTGATATTACGACGTATTATCCACAGTTCTCCGTTATGTATGAAGATATGCAGACCGGTAATTTTGATATCATCATGTGGACAAACGATGGAACCGGAATTGCAAATCCGTGGATTCGCTGCTATCAGTCTATGTACAGTAATCACGGACAGTACAGGACGGCAGAACGTGTTCCGAGCGACTGGTCTCGTTATTCAAATGAGCGGGCTGATAGAATACTTGAACAAATTCCTGTTACCACAGATACTGCTGAACTCAAAAAGCTCTATACAGAACTTAATACTATCTGGCTGAAAGATGTACCGGGTTTTGCTTTGATGTATCGTCCGCAGCTTTTTCACAGCGTTAACGAGAGTGTCTGGACGAATTTTCCGGCTGCCGACGACGGAACCAATATACCGCCGCTTGATTGTACTGACGGGTACGGAATTGCAGCATTGTACCATATTACGCTTGTAAACAAATAAAAAAAAATAAGGAAAAAAATTATGCCGGCAGTCAGTAATCAGTACTGCTGCCGGTATTTTTTGCCCGATTAGACATACGGGGGCTATAAATGAATAATTATTTCCGGTATTTCGGGAAAAAAGCCGTGTGGTATTTTGTCACGTTTATTTTTGCAATTGGTCTTAACTTCCTTCTTCCTCGGCTTATTCCCGGAAATCCGCTTGCCGGAATGATAAGCAATGCCACAGCAGGTATGACTGATACGGCTGCGATTCAGAAAATACAGGAAGAATATTTCCATCTTTACGGACTGGATAAGTCCATTCCTCAGCAGTTCATTATCTATGTCAGAAATCTGCTGCACGGAGATTTTGGACGTTCTACTCAGACAGGAGAAAAAGTCGCAAAACTTATCAATGATTCGGTCTGGTGGACGCTTGCGTTGCAGCTTCCCGCTATTCTTGTCGGATGGATACTGGGTAATTTGCTTGGAGCAATTGCGGCCTATATAAAAGGTGCCTTTGATAAGGGAATTTTTCCATTCTTTTTATTTTTGAGTAATATACCGGCTTTCGGGCTTGCAATCGTAATGTTGTATATATTCGGAATAAAACTCAAGATAGCACCGATTGGCGGTTCCTATGCCGCAAATCTTATTCCGGCTGCCAGTCTGAATTTTATTTCATCTGTAATATCACATTATCAGATGCCGTTCTGGTCTATAGTTTTGGTGGCGGTTGGCGGACAGGCAATCGGAATGCGTTCTATGTCCATCTATGAGCTGAATGCCGATTATGTCAAATACAGCAGATTCCTCGGTATAAAAGACAGCGTTATTGTCCGATATGTATTCCACAATGCGATGTTGCCGCAGATAACTGGTCTGGCGTTATCACTCGGTACAATGGTAGGAGGTGCGCTTGTTGCCGAGATTATATTCAGCTACAACGGAATCGGAATGAAAATGTTCAGTGCTATTACGGCGCAGGATTACCCTCTGATTTCTGCCTGTACATTGATAATTACTATAGGTGTTCTCATTGCGAATTTCCTTGTTGATATTGTGTACGGATTCGTTGATCCGCGTATTAAAGCTGCACAACAGGATTAGGAGAATACCATGAAAAATCAGTTTAAGATGCTTTTCCATTCGGGAAAATTTGTTGTCGGCTTTGTTATTTTTATACTCATGTTTTTTTATCCACTTGTTTTTCCTCTTTTCAATCATACGAAACCGCTGGATATGACCGGCGGACTGTTTTATGCTCCGGGTACTTACGTATCGATTTCCGACGCAGTCGGAGCAGAAACAAAGCTCGTAACGCTTGATACAGTCGCAAACAGACTTGCTGCAAAAGTAAAAAAATCAGACATGCTCCTTATGGAAGAATGGCTGACCGGATATTCTTCTGTCGGAAAACAGGAAATAAAGGCGGCTGCCAAAAATAAGGAAAGGCTGACCTCGTTATGGATCAGTTCCTATGATCCGTCAGTAAAAGTAAAGGGAACTACGGCTCATAGGAAAGAATTTACGCGGCTGTATGACCGGCTTGAGACTATTCTTGAAAACAGGGATTATCAGGTTGTTGAAGCACAGAAAAACGGATCTTACCGGACTGTCAGGGACCTTACGCCGAAGGATTTCGTCCGTATTGAAGAGGTTCCTAACAGTATTACGTACGTTCTTGGAACAGATAATTTCGGTCGCGATGTGTTTGCAGAACTTATGAGTGCCATAAGAACCTCTCTGCTGATTGGTGTTGTTGCCGGAACTGTTGCCATGCTCATTGGTCTTGTTCTCGGACTTCTGGCCGGGTATCTCGGCGGAATTGCCGACAATATCATAACCTTTTTTACAAATATGTTTATTGTTATTCCGTCGTTTATTATTCTGGTTTTAGTATCGGTCAGTGTCGGGAGTGCAGGTCGTAATATTTCCACTGTTGCTATAGTCATCGGTCTTACTTCGTGGCCATGGACTGCTCGTGCTGTTCGTGCACAGTCGCTCTCACTCCGCAATCGGGATCACGTAAATCTTTCTAAGCTTTCGGGGCATAGTGTCGGGTATATACTGCGAAAAGATATTCTGCCGTATATTGCTTCGTACGTCGTTATGGCATATATTCTGCAGATTTCTTCGGGGATTCTTTCCGAGGCACAGCTCTCCATGCTCGGACTTGGGCCGTCTTCGACGGAAGTGACAACGCTCGGTGTCATGATGAACTGGGCTATCAGATTTCAGGCGCCGTTGAGCAATGCCTGGTGGGCGTTCCTGCCGGTAATTCTTGCGATTACGTTGATTTCTTTCTCTTTGAATCTGATGAATACTGGGCTTGATCAGGTATTCAACCCGCAACTGCGCGACTAGGAGGTCTGGTATGGGAAAAGTTATGCTCGAGGTAAAAGACCTCAAAGCAAAGTACGTAACAAAGTACAGCGAGGACCTCCATGCGGTAGACGGAGTGTCTTTTAAAATAGAAGAAGGCAAATCACTTGGTATCGCAGGAGAATCAGGCTGCGGAAAATCTACGCTTGCACTGAGCCTTATGGGATACTATTTTGGCCAGCTGAGGTATGATGGCGGTTCAATTATTGTGGATGGAAAGACGATAACAGGTATGCAGCCCGACGATGTACGGAAGAATATACTCGGAACTGATCTCGCATATATTCCGCAGGCAGCTATGAACGCGCTGAACCCAACGATGAAAATCATCCGGTTTATAGAAGATGTCATCCATGCTCATGATCCGAAGAAGTCTAAAAACGAAATTTACGAGATGGCCCGTGAACGTTTTTCCGTTCTGAATTTACCGGAAGAAGTTCTTCAAAAATACGCGGTAGAACTTTCAGGGGGAATGAAACAACGGACGGTTATAGCGATTTCCACAATTCTTTCTCCAAAAGTTCTGATTGCCGACGAACCGTCTTCTGCGCTTGATGTTACTTCACAGAAAATCGTTATAAAAATGCTGCATGATCTTTTACACAAAGGAATCATAAAATGTATGCTGTTCATTACTCATGAGCTTCCGCTTTTATATAATGTAACCGACGATATCATGATCATGTACGCCGGACAGATTGTCGAGAGCGGTTCTGCAAAAGAGGTCGTTTTTGATCCGGTTCATCCGTATTCGAAAGGATTGATGGGCTCTATTATCGTTCCTGAAAAGGGGACAAGGGATGTGAAACTTACCGCGATTCCCGGTACGCCACCGAATCTTAAACATCCGCCGCAGGGCTGCCGGTTTGCGGACCGATGCCGCTGGGCAGAACCGCAGTGTACGATGTCGGCTATTCCGTTGATTACGTTTGACGACGATCGTCAGTATCGGTGCCGTCTGGATCTGGAAACACTGAAGGAGCTGAAGTTCAAATGAGTGAAACTATACGAAAAGACGTAGAGAACAACGAAATCATTCTACAGGGAAAAGATCTGTCGAAAATCTTCGGATTCGGCAAGAGCCGGACAGAAGCCGTAAAAAACGTAGATATTATACTGCATAAAAGTGAAATTGTTTCAATTGTCGGTGAAAGCGGCAGTGGAAAGACGACACTTGCTAAAATGATACTTGGGTTGATAAGTGTAACAAGCGGCGAAATCCTCTATTTCGGAAAACCGCGTGATATATCCAGCCGCAAAAAAAAGAAAGAGTACTGGAAAGGAATTCAGGCCGTGTTTCAGGACCCGTTTTCATCATTTAATGTATTTAATAAAATCGATAAGCTACTGCTCGACTGTATCACGATGAAAGGCGGTAAAAAACTCCCGCCTGAAGAAAAAATAAAAATGATGACGGAAGCCTGCAGTTTCGTTAATTTGAAATACAGTGAACTCGCCGGGAAATACCCGTTCGAGCTGTCCGGCGGACAGATGCAGCGTATGATGATAGCGCGTATTTTTCTGCTGCATCCGCAGATTCTGATTGCCGACGAGCCGACTTCTATGGTTGATGCCTGTTCCCGCGCGACGATTCTTGATATGCTGATGAAACTTCGTGACGAAACCGGGATGACCATCGTTTTCATTACGCATGATATAGGACTTGCCTATTACGTATCGGATGCAGTGTATATTATGGAACACGGAGAGATTGTTGAGCACGGCTCTGCCGATGAAGTCATTCTGGCCTCTAAGGCTCCGTATACAAAACGGCTCATCAGCGATGTTCCGAAACTTTACGGGGAATGGGATGTCGACAAATAATTTCTATCAAAATAAGATATTGATGCAATAACTGCATAAGGAGGCAGTTAAAAAATGAAGCACTCAGTAAAAGAACTCATTCAGAAAATGACGCTGGAGGAGAAAGCCGGATTGTGTTCCGGTGCCGACTCCTGGCATACAAAAGCAGTAGAACGGTTGGGAATCCCGGCAGTTATGGTCAGCGATGGTCCGTACGGGCTGCGTAAACAGGATGAGTCTCAGGACCATATGGGGGTCAATGACAGTATCAAGGCTGTTTGTTTTCCAGCCGGATGTGCAACAGCCTGTTCCTTTGATCGTGATTTATTGCGGAAGGAAGGGGAGACACTCGGCGACGAATGCCAGGCTGAAGATGTCTCCGTTATTCTCGGACCGGCGGTAAATATAAAACGTTCTCCGTTGTGCGGCCGGAATTTCGAGTATTTTTCGGAAGACCCGTATCTTGCAGGCCAGGTTGCTGCAGCCTACATCAAGGGTGTTGAGTCCCGGAACGTCGGTACATCGGTTAAACATTTTGCGGCAAACAATCAGGAATTCCGGCGTATGTCCGGTTCATCAGAGGTAGATGAAAGGACGCTGCGTGAGATATACCTTGCACCTTTTGAAGCAGCAGTAAAAGAGGGCGTTCCCGATACCGTCATGTGTTCCTATAATAAGATAAATGGTGTTTTTTCGTCGGAAAATCCATGGCTGCTGACGGATGTTCTGCGCAAGGACTGGGGGTTCGGCGGATACGTTATGTCCGACTGGGGCGCGGTGAACGATCGTGTTGCAGGAGTTCAGGCAGGTCTTGATCTCGAGATGCCGTCTTCCAATGGAGAAACGGATAAACAGATTGTTGCAGCGGTTAAAAACGGTAAACTTGACGAAAAAGTTCTTGATACGGCGGTCGAACGTATACTGAATATCGTATTCAAATTTGTTGAAGACCGGTGTACCGGTAATTTTGATAAGGAAAAACATCACGACCTTGCAGCTCACATAGCTCAGGAATCGATGATTCTGCTCAAGAATAAGGATTCGATTCTTCCGCTTTCTGAAAAAGATGCAAATGATATTCTGTTCATAGGCACTTTTGCTGAAAAACCGCGGTACGAAGGCGGCGGAAGTTCACATATCAATAGCTTTAAAGTAACCAGTGCACTTGAACAGGCAAAAATACTAGGACTTTCGGTTCAGTACGTGCAGGGGTATGATCTGAAGGAAAAGAATGACGATAAACTTCAGGTCGAAGCAGTTGCTGCTGCATCAAAGGCAAAAAAAGTCGTGATTTTTGCGGGGCTCCCTGATTCTTACGAATCAGAAGGATATGATCGTACGCATATGAATATGCCGGAGAATCAGAATGCACTCATAAAAGCTGTTGCAGCGGTACAACCGGATACGGTTGTTGTGCTGCACAACGGGTCACCGGTAGAAATGCCGTGGGCCAGACAGGTAAAAGGCATACTGGAAAGCTATCTCGGCGGAGAGGCCGTCGGTATTGCACAGATAAATCTGTTGTTCGGGCGTGCAAATCCGTGTGGGAAACTGGCGGAAACTATCCCGCTGCGACTAGAAGATACGCCGTCTTATCTCAATTTTCCCGGTTCCGGAAAGAAAGTTTTCTATAACGAAGGCGTATTTGTCGGATACCGGTATTATGACAAAAAGAAACTGCCGGTACTGTTTCCATTCGGCTACGGCCTCAGTTATACGAACTTTTCGTACAGTAGTCTGAAGCTGGATAAAAAAGAACTGAAAGATACGGAACTACTCACCGTTTCAGTATCGGTGACAAATGACGGAAAAGTTGCCGGTAAGGAAATTGTGGAACTGTATGTGAGAGACAGAACCGGTTCGGAAGTCCGGCCTGACAAGGAGCTCAGAAATTTTGAAAAGGTTTCGCTGGAACCGGGAGAAACAAAAACCGTTACGATGCAGCTCGGTAAACGGGCCTTTGCCTGGTATAATACGGACCTGCACGACTGGTATGCAGCGACGGGTGACTATGAAATACTGATTGGAAAATCGTCCGCGGAAATCGTTCTTTCTGACACCGTCCGCGTCATCAGTACGACAAAGAGTGCTTTTAAAGTCGACGCAACAACGGTATTTGCCGAAATACAGGAATATCCCGCTTTACGGAAAATTTCCGATCCGGTATTTAAAAGAGTTGTGGAATTTATGCAGGGCGGCCAGACTAGCAGTCAGACGGCAAAGGATGCTGTCAGTAATGACATGATTCAGAATATGATGGATAATATGCCGTTGCGGTCACTGAGAAGTTTTGCAAACTTTACGCAAGAAGATCTGGATGATTTTATTTCGAATTTAAATAAAGCTCTTTCTGTTTAACTTCCTCTTTTTTAAGTTTTATGCAGCCCGGCCAGCAACGGGCTGCATTTTTTTCTACGAAGCTGTTCATTCATAGTGGCAGCCAGATTTTGAAAATTGGACTTCGATAATATGACCATATAGTGTTATACTGTACGCGGCTCTGTTGTACAGAGAAAAGTAGTATGTATTACCGGATTTTTCCTTATATAGGTTTTCTTCTCATTTCTGCAGGAATATCGTTTGTGCTGGCGTGCTTCGGATCATCGAAAGCAGGTACTTCGGGGCAACTGTTATTTTCTATTATGATGTTACTCTGTGCCTTCTGGTCGATTTGCAATGCATTCGAGCTGATGGGGACAACGCTTTCTGTTAAGCTGTTTTGGGCGGACATGCAGTATATCGCATACGGAGCATCGCCTGTTTGTCTTACGCTGCTTGTTTTTCTGCTGACTGGTTTCTAGAAAAAAGTAAAAATACGGACTATTATTTTTTTGCTTATTATACCGGCTGTTACTGCCGTTCTCGTATGGTTTGATCCTGAATTCGTTTTGGTCCGCTACAATTTCAGTCTTATTTGGTATCACGGCAATGCGTTTATCCACAAATCTTACGGTCCGTGGTTTTATATTCATCTGGTATATTCATATAGCTTGATGCTGTATTCGGCCGGCATGCTGGGCGTAAAAATTATTCGGGAAAAACAGATCTATAAAAACCAATCGTTTTTTTTATTGATAAGCATCCTGCTTGTTTTCGTACCGAATATTCTGTTTTTTCTCGGGATTCGTCCCGGCGGAAATTTTGATGTAACGCCGTTTTTCTTTTCTATGGCAGGTATTATTGTCTTTCTTGATATATTCAGATATCGTTTTCTTGATCTTATTCCCGTTGCGCGAGGTATTATTTTCGAAAATATACATGACGGTATTATCGTTGCAGATGCAGGGTACCGAATTATAGATATGAATAAACGGGCCGAAGAGCTGTTTCGAATTTCCGGAGATACATTACACGGGTACTCTGCCGGTACCACTTCAGCACCGGTATGTTGAGATTACCTGGTCGTCATTGAATGGGGGCAGAAAAAGATAACAGGATGGATTTATACGATTCGTGATATAACGGATGCCCATATTGCTGCGGAAAGATGCGGTGTCAGCAGGAAAAACTCGCAGTTTCGGAAGAGCAGCAACGCGTTGCTCGTGATCTGCATGATAACATCGGGCAGTTGCTCAGTTTTATAGCTCTTCAAATACAAACGGTAAAGCGTGAATTGAACCGGGAAAATTTGGAACGTGCAGACGGTTATTTAACGAAACTGACTGACGTAACAGATCTGGCATATTCAAAACTTCGAGAATATGTTTTCAATCTCAGACAGCCGTATCTGCAGGAGGTCTCATTTCGTGCTCTTCTTGAAGATTTTGTAAAACACTTTGAATCTGAACTTCATGTTTCCTGCGAACTGTATTTACCGGAAACTATTCCTGTTTTTTTTGATTCGTCCGGTGTAAAGAACCACCTGCTGAGTTTAACGAAAGAGGCGGTTAATAACAGCCTTAAACATTCCGGGGCAGATCAGAATTGCACTGGAGAAAAATACTGCCGGATACGAATACTATATAGAAGATAACGGGAAAGGTATTCTTTCTTCTGATATTTTTGGAACAGCCGGGAAAAAAACATCAGGTATCAGAATCATGACTGAACGGGCCCGATTAACCGGTGGACAGTTACAGCTCGTACCGGTTTCCGGTGGAGGAATCAGAATCAGTGTCATATATTCTGTTTCTTCAGGAGTAGTAAAATGAATATTCTTATTGCCGATGACCATCCGATCTATGTGGAAGGGCTCGTTAATTTATTGCAATCATATGACTTTACTGTTGTCGGGACAGCAGCAGATGGAAAGGCAGCGGTAGAACAGGTGCAGCGCCTGCAGCCAGATATTGTTCTGATGGATGCGAACATGCCTGGCATGAATGGAATCGAGGCGACAAAAAGGATCAGAAAAGAAAATCCGGAAACCAAGGTTATTATACTTACAGGAATAGAAGATGATTCACTTCTTTTTGATGCGGTAAAGGCTGGAGCGTCAGGATTTTTATTAAAAAAGCTTGATGGAGACAGCCTGTATAAAAGTCTGCTGGAATTGCAGGCTGGTAAAAACCCGTTTTCTCCGGGTATGGGTGATTTGCTGCTTGGAAAAATATCGAGTATTGAAAAAGAACCAAGAATTGCTGTTCCGCTTTCAGCCAGACAGCTTCGTATACTGGAATATCTGGATAGTGATATGACGTATAAAGAAATAGGTAAAAAATTATTTATCAGTGAGCAGACAGTAAAATACCATATAGCAAAAATGAAACAGAATACCTGTTCTAAAAGTAAGCTGCAGCTCCTTGAATTTTACCGGGCGAACTTTTGAAAAAGTTAAATGTCCGCCAGGAAGGCAGCCTTTTTTATGATTAAAATTTTTACTGTTATACGGTAATCAGAAAAGATTTATCTGAACGAAAAAAGTTCTGTCACGCGGACCGTCGAATTCACAGAAATAGACAGCCTGCCAGGTTCCGAGCACAAGTTCCCCGTTTTGCACGAGAATTGTTTCGCTGCAGCCGACACAGGAACTTTTCAGATGAGCCGGCGAATTTTCCTCTGCATGGCGGTATTCCGGCAGCTGAGGAAACGCGCGGTTCAAACCTGCAATCAGATCGTGTTGAACATCCGGATCTGCATTTTCATTGACAGTAATAGCTGCCGTCGTATGCGGACAGAATATTAGAACATTTCCGTTTTTACCGGTTTCATTTTCTTGTATAACCGTTATAACCGCCTGCTGTACAATCCGCGTAATGTTTATGAATCCTTCCCGCGGTGTATGAAGGAAAAATTTTTTCAAGATAGAAGTATTCATAAAAGGAGTATACCACAGTTGATTTATGACGTATATGCTACTATCTGGCTTCAGATTTTTTCGCTGGTATCCATACTATGGTAGTCCCAGTTGTGTTTCGGATAACGGCCTTTCATTTCTTTGCATATTTCCGGCCAGGTGTTCTGCCAGAAACCTTTGAGGTCATCGGTGATCTGCAGAGGCCGACGGGCAGGAGAAAGCAGTTTGAGCAGAACGGGCATTCCCATAATTTTGGGTGTTTCAAAGCAGCCGAATATCTGCTGTATAATTATTTCGAGTACCGGACGGATGATTTGTTTGGATAACCCGTCAGGAGTTTTTTCGCCGGTAACGGAATATGAAATTTTCCGGAGGTTCCCGTTCGTTAATTTTATTTTTTCGGGTACACTTTGCTCGATTTGGTGTCCGTCGAGAAACCAGTAGAGTGCGTCGTGGATCTTTTGCGGTGAGAGAACACTACCGGCATCGTTCCCGGCGGAGCCGAGAAAAGGGCCGAGCCATTCGCGGATGTTTTCGGCAAGATGTTCCGAACGGGGCTGTGTTATTTTTTTCTGCTGATTATAAAACCGTACTTTGAGCAGAAAATTTTCAGTTTTTTCCGAAAGTGGAAGCCATTCGATACCGTTCTTTTGAACTGTTGTGTAAATCGCTTCAGCCGTATCGTCGGGATTGGGCGGCAGTGATCGTTGTGCGATCACGATCCGGCCATAGCAGCGATATTCCGTTTTTTTTAGTTTCCGTTTACCTTGAATCATTTTGAATTCCCGGTCGATGACCGTTGCCGTTCGCTCAGCAAGCCACTTTTGTACGTCGGCATCGGCCAGTGTTTCATAACTATAGATTTTGCCGGATCTTTCCCCAGCGTCTGCTTCGGGAGCGATAATCCATTCAGGGAATGTTGCGGTTGATTCCCGTTCGTTCCGCGGCAGCAGTGCCGTTCTGCCGGAAGGTAATTTATACGTTCCTGTATCATCGGCCAGTCGTGCCAGCCGGTCGGGAAATCCTGCAAGCAGCGCGGTTGTTTTTACCGGCAGCTCTGAAATTTGCCCGAACGGATTGCTGTTTTCCTGCCGACAGCGTACGATTCTTTTTTTTAGATTCCTGCAGAATTTTTTCTGCAGGAATGGAGAACTGTTTTTGTAACTGCTGTACCGTAATGCACAGGCGATGGTCTGATCCAGTACGGTTTCGTCTGCTGATTTTGCGGTAAGAGCCGAAAGCGCAGTGCAGGCGAGCCGCGGATGTACGCCAAGAGTGAGCACGGCCTTCCCGAGCGGGGTAATACCGGAAATTTTATTTTTTACCGGTTTGCTGCCGGTAGAAGGCGCCAGACAGTGCATGCCCATCAGAAGTGCTACCGCAGCATTCCAGGCTGCAGCCGGCGGTGCATCGAGCCATGAGAGTTGTTCAGCCGTTGTTACGCCCCATGCTGCACATTCGAGTACCAGTGACGTAAGATCGGTCCGAAGCATTTCGGGAATGGTTCGGGAAACGCGGACATCGTGTTCGTCCCATAATCGTATGCATTTTCCCGGGCAGATGCGTCCTGCACGACCGGCACGCTGTTCTGCGGAAAAGACACTTTCTGATTCTGTAACGAGCTGTTCCATACCTGCCGCTGTATTCATGCGGGTAAACCGGGCAAGGCCGCAGTCTATAACAGTCGTGATTCCCGGTACGGTGAGTGATGTTTCTGCGATCGACGATGAAAGAATCACACGCCTGCGGGCGATATCGGGCGGTTCAAGCACCGTGCGTTGTTCTTCCATGCTTATGGAACTGTGCAGCATGAACAGTTCCGCAGCTACGCCTTCTGTTTCGAGTTCTGTGCGACAGCGGCGGATTTCTGCAATCCCCGGCAGAAAAACAAGAATACTGCCGCCGGTCTCCTGAACATCTTTCGTTCGGTAGCCGTTCTGCAGCTCCTTCAGAACAGCCTGTGCAGGAGTTGCTTTTCCGTCGTAGAAAATTGCTACCGGAAACCGGCGGCCCGGTACGGAAAAAAGCGGAGCCGGCGCCTTGTCTGTTCCCAGATACGAACAGAGCGGTACCGCATCTATCGTTGCCGACATAACGACGACGAACAGGTCGTCCCGCAGTTGCAGCGATTCTTTCAAAAAAGCAAGTGCGAGGTCCGCATTGATCGACCGTTCGTGAAATTCATCTATAACAACAACATCGACATCGGCAATCGAGGGATCTGCCTGCAGCCTGCGCGTAAGAATCGCTTCGGTGATTACTTCCAGCCGGGTTGCCGGTGAAACGCGGGATTCAAGCTGTATCCGGTAGCCGACGGTATCTCCGGGCTGTTGCCGTAGAAGTCCGGAAATGCGGTCCGCAATTGCGAGAACGGCAAGGCGCCGCGGTTCAAGCATAAGAATTTTTTTATTGAAGTGATTTAGCAATGCGAGCGGAACTACCGTTGATTTTCCGGCAGCAGTCTCTGCTGTCAGTACGAGAAAATGTGATGGTGAGGTCTTGAGTACCTGACAGATTTTTTCGAGATAAGGAGTTACCGGCAGTGAAGAAATCTGGTCAGGGTAAAGCGATGCTGCATTTTTCATTCGGATTCCTTTTGGCAATCCATGCCTGTCCAGATTTCATTGAGTCGGTTGTCGATAGCGGTTATAACATTTTTTTTTGTAAAAGAGAGTGGTTCTGCCGTTAATTCTTCAAAGACTGAGAACATTGCCGACAGAAACGTCCCGACGGTTCCTGGAAATTTCAGGTTACGAGAGACGGCAAACTGTGAAAGAAATACCATACCGGTCAGAATGCCGCTCCGGTGCAGTCCGCTTTCGAGCGCTCCTTGTGTTATTTTGAAAGAACCGATGCGGAAAAGAATTTTTCCGTAGGGAGAAAGAAGTGCAAAAAAAGTGATGCCGAGTGTTACGAAGAATGACGGCAGTATCCGTGCTTTTCCCTTTTTCAGCAGGACCATCACACAGAAAACAGCGGTCCCCGTCCATATCAGTATAAGATTTTTAAGAAAAAGAAAAGGAATAAAACATAATAATGCCAGGATAAAAAGAATTTTCTGGTTCAGGGTACGGGAAAAAAAACGGACAGTGTGAACCGCCAGCTGGCCGGGTAGTTTCATGAGTGTTCTTCCTTGGCGAGTGATGCGTACCAGAAGGATTTTTCGGCAAACATATTGGCGAAGACTCCAAGAATAAAACCGGTTATAGTTCCGGCGGCGAGCAGAACGGGTGCAATATATTTTGTGTTATTGCCGAACAGTATGAAACGGGCAACGGTAAGCTGAGCTGCCGTATTGGCAATCGCGCCGGCAAGACTGAATCCTATGTATGAAAGAAAATTTTTTTTGTGCAGTAAGGTATATAATCCCAACATGACTATTCCGCTCGAAAAAGAGCCGGCAGCAGAGAAAACGAAGACATACGAAAAAAACGTACCAGATATGAATCCCTGACCGAGAACTTTTAGAAATACAAGGAGCAGTACGTCTTTTCGACGCAATTTTGAGAGAGATAGCAGAACCGGCAGATTTGCAAGGCCCAGCCGTAAGAAAGGAAGCGGTTTGGGAATTGCATATTCCACTGCAGAAAGAAAAAGGCATAGCGCCGCAAAAAAAGAAAGCAGCTTGAGCCGGTATTTACTGCCGGATCTGTCATAATCAGTTTTTCCCGTTAGACACTTCATAGCATAACTATAGCATACTGCAGGGAAAAAGTCAGATAAGCTCTGTCCGCGGCGGGAATGGCGGAAATCCCGTTTTATATGATATACTCCTCTGCATGATCAGATATAAGAATCCCGACAAAACGGCTGTCGGGCTGTTACTTGCAGCATTGACCATATTCATATGGGGTATTACGTTTGTAAATACGAAAGCGCTTTTGCAGGATTTTTCCGCACTGGAAATACTTTTCATACGATTTGCACTCGGTTATCTGGGGCTTCTGCTTTTAGCTCCCCGAAAGATTCGGGTAAAAAGACGCCGGCATGAACTGCTTTTTGCCGGCGCCGGCATATTCAGTGCGACGATTTATCAGTTTCTTGAAAATATAGCGATTTCCTATACGAGAGCTTCAAATGTCAGTATTATTGTTTCAACAGCTCCTATTTTTACTGCACTGACGGCACAGTTCTTTTTCAAGGAAAAACATATTACCGTACGGTTTCTCATCGGTTTTATTGTTGCGGTTTTCGGCATTGTGCTTGTCAGTCTGAACGGATATTCTTCTCTGGAACTTAAGCCGAAAGGAGATTTTATCGCTCTTGCGGCTGCCGTTTCATGGGGTTTTTATTCGCTTTTTATGTCGAAAATAAACATGCTCGGATATGAGTCTCTTCCGGCAACCCGGAGAATGTTTTTCTATGCGCTTTTATCGCTGCTTCCTTTTATTGCGGCCGGGGCTTTTTTCCCGGGACTTCGCGATAACGGCTTACTGTCCGTTACCTGTTCAGCTGCCGTAAATGCAGCCCGTTTTTCGAACCCGATAAACTGGATAAATCTTTTATTTCTCGGGTTTGGTGCGTCGGCGTTTTGTTTTGCAGCCTGGAGTATTGTCTGCCGTTTTTTAGGAACAGTTCATGCAACGACCGGTGTCTATCTTATTCCCGTCGTCACGATCGTATTCGCTTTTCTTTTTCTGCGTGAGTCTGTTAGCCTTATGGGAGCAACCGGTGCCGTTATTACTATCTGCGGACTGTTTATATCCGAATGGCACCATTCACGTCCCGGTAAATCTACCGGTGTTAATTGACTTTGCTGTGGTTACATGTTCTAATAAGGATAGTCTTAAAGAAGTGGAGGATGGTGATGAAAAAATTGAATCGGCTTACCGTTGTTTTGTCGGCGATTGCGCTTACTGCGACGGTTGTTTTGGCCGGGTGTGCAAGTGTCAAACCGGTAGCAAGAGATCCTGATGCTGCGTATCAGCTGACAGTTCTTGATACGAACGACCATCATGGTGCGGTACTTGCAGTAAAGGGAAAAGGCGGTCTTGCAGAACGAGCTACTTTTGTCAAACAGGTCCGTGCCCAGAATAAAAACGTGCTTGTACTTGATGCGGGCGATATCAATACCGGTACGGCTGTTTCCAATATGTTTGATGCGGAACCGGATATTTTAGCCTACAATATGATCGGCTATGATGCGGTTGCCTTCGGGAATCATGAATTCGACGGTTCTCTCGAGAAACTCGAGCATCAGATGGAAATTTCAAAATTTACCTGGCTTTCGGCGAACGTAAAACAGGGAAAAAAATATCTCGGGAAACCCTATATTATCAAAGATTTCGACGGATTCCGCGTAGCGGTTATCGGTCTTACTACGCGTCGTACGCTTGTTATTGCGAATCCTGATAAGAGCCTGACGTTTGAAAACGAAAAAACAGCGCTTTCCGAAGCAGTCAAAACAGTGCGTGAAAAGGAAAAAGCCGATATAGTCATAGTGCTCGGCCATTGTGGTAATGTCAGGGAATCCGATACTCATATTACTTCGGAAGATCTTGCACGCGAAGTTCCCGGCATCGATATGTTTATAGACGGACATTCTCATACCTATATGGAAAAGCCTGATATGGTAAACGGTGTTCCGATTGTTTCGGCTAACGAATGGGGAAAATATGTTGGAGAAGCGCAGATTACGATTAAAGACGGAAAAATTGCCGATTTTGACTGGAAACCCGTTGAAATTACAACAGAGGCCTTTCCTCCGGATACCGAAGTTACGGCACTGCTCAAGCCGTATGTGGATAAGGCTGAAGCGAGCCTGAGTGACATCGTTATGAAGACAACGGCAAAATTTGAATTCGGAAAAAAGCTCACCCGTTATCGTGAAACTGCCAGTGGGGATTTTCTGACAGATGCGATGGTCTATTCGCTGAAGAAAATCGGGGTTCAAACAGACTTTGCGGTGACCAACGGCGGCGGTATCCGTGCAGAACTTCCTGCGGGCGATGTTGCGAAGAAAGATATTGTTACAATGCTTCCGTTTACCAATATGGTTTACCAGTTGTCGCTTAAAGGCAGTGACGTAAAAGCACTGTTTGCATACATCGGTTCCGTTAAGCAGGGGGCGGGAGCTTTTGCTCAGGTTTCCAAGGGAGTGAACTATACAATTACCTATGATGCTGACGGCAAAGGGACGATTTCTGCTGTTACCATAAACGGGGCTCCTATTGACGAGAATAAGATTTATACGATCGCGACGAATGACTATATGGCTGGTGGTGGCGACGGTTATGTTGTATTCAAGAATTCTGTTGCTACCTTTAATTCTTCGATTCTGTTGAGCGATAGCTTTATTGATTATATACGTACGTTCAAAGGACCTGTTACACCGAAAGTCGATAATCGTATTACGGTTGTCGGCGGTCATCTTCCTGAGTAATTTCGATAAATAGCAAGCAGATATCCGGATGCGGATATCTGCTTTTTTTCACAAAATCCGCGGTATATTTAGAGAAACTTGAAAAGGAGAAAAGATGAAATGAATGAAACAATAACCAAAAATAGAAAAATTGCCTTGACCGGCGCTTTCGGTGCTCTTGTCGTTGTTCTTGGTATTACAAGACTCGGCTTTATATCGTTAAGCCCTGCCGTTTCACTGACTATTATGCATATTCCTGTGTTGTTGACGGTAATGCTTGCCGGATTTGGGAGCGGAATAAGCGTCGGAGCTGTTTTCGGAATATTCAGTCTTATTCAGGCAGCGATGAGTCCGAGCGGAGCACTTGATCCTCTTTTTAAAAATCCGCTTATATCCGTACTTCCACGCATGCTCTTTGCTGCTGCGGCCTGGCTTATTTGGCGTGGACTGAGAAAGATATCGTTGCTGCCCGAGTCTGTTTCTGCAGCAATAACCGGTTTTATCAGTACACTGCTACATACCTGTCTGGTGATTGGATCACTATATCTGGTATATAATACTGACGTTTCTTCTGCTATGGGCAATATCGGTTATCTGGCGGGACTTATCGTACTCATGCCGAATGCGCTTATTGAAGCAGCCGTTGCAGCTGTTGTATGTGCTGCTGTAATTGGTTCTGTTTCGGTTGTTTCCGGTAAAAAATCACGACTGAGAATGGAAGACGAAACCAATCAGTAACCACTTCGTTTTTCCTCAGCTTTTTTTAAGCCTTTTCTTGGCGGCGTTTGTCAGTGTTTTTGCTCCGCTGTGTCCACTGTTTTCCGACGAAGATCCCCGATACGATGCAACGGTCCTGCAGCGGCAGTTGAAAGAAAAAATTGCTGACTGTAAAGAGTACCGCGCCCGTCTTGAAAATCCTTTTATCTGGGGGGATCTGCAGATTTTCAGAAAGGCTTATCCTGATGTTCGTTTTTCTGCGGTATGGAATAAATCCGCCGGTGACTTTGTTTTAACGGTCGACTGCGATGGTCGTCGGACTAAATTGTATTACGCCGGGGCGCGATATCTGCTCAAAGAAGAACGAGAACATGCAGAACGTTACCGGCGGCTTATATATCCATATAATCCGACCCCGGAAGATCCATCCGGTTTTTCACCGGAACGGACAGCAGCCATCAAAAAATTTACGTTGCATGAGAACAGGCTGAATGCACCTGTTACTCCTCTGGCATTTTTTAACGCAATTTATGACAGTACGTCACGCAGACGGGTTGAACAGCATATCGTAAAAACGACGCTGTTCGGCCGCCGGATAAATGTTCATGAACGTATTCGGGAGCCACTTTCGCGGGTAGACGCACAGGTCACGACGCTTGCCAGGACTGACCGTGAGACAGCTGCATTTCTTTCCGATATTTATTCTGTCGGCTGTTATTCCTGGAGAGAAATCCGTGATACGTACGGCCGGTCATTTCATAGTCTCGGAATAGCTATAGATATTCTGCCGCATACCTGGTGGAACCGGGACGTATACTGGGCGGATGTAAAAGCAAGGGGAAATCAGGACTGGATGCTGCTGCCACTTGCAAACCGCTGGATGCCGCCGGAAAAAGTACGGGCGATTTTTCTTCACGAAGGATTCATATGGGGCGGTGGCTGGCCTGTTTGGGATAACATGCATTTTGAATATCGGCCGGAAGAAATTTATTCAAATCCTCATTGTCCGTCAAATTGAAAAACAGTCGCCTGACAGTCCTGCAGAAACGGCCACAGAGAACAGTAATTGACGAAAATATCTGGCGGTATATAATAGGATCATGGATATTCAATCGTTTTCGACTGCAATGGCACAGCATAACGTTCAGCAGCAGGCTTCCGTTTTTCTGCTCAGATCATCACTGAATCTGATGAAAACGCAGGGAACAGAGGTGATAGATCTTGTTTCGACGGGAACTGATCAGAATACTAATTATTCACAGAACCCTGCAGGAGTCGGTACCGTCGTTGATGTTTACGCCTGAAACAGATTTCGACGTAATGGATAAATGAGTACGATATGTATATAAAAAAATTAGTCGGGAAAAAATGTTATCTTTCACCAATTGATATAAACGATGCCGAAAAATATGCGACATGGTTAAATGATCTGGAAATTACACAATATCTTACTCTTGCTACTTCCGTCGTACCTGTTGACGGAGAACGCGAAGCTCTCCAGCGTTTATCTAAAGATCATAATTATGCTATTGTGGACGCAGCAACTGATAAGTTACTCGGCAACGTCGGTTTTATCGATGTTAACCACATACACCGGACCGCCGAAATCGGAATTTTTATTGGTGAAAAGACCTGCTGGAATAAGGGGTACGGAGCGGAAGCTTTATCGTTACTGCTTGATTATGCCTACAAATATCTGAACCTGCACAGTATTCTGTTACGGACTTATTCTTTCAATAAGCGCGCGATAGCCTGCTACGAAAAAATAGGCTTTCAGAAAATTGGAGAAATCCGGCAGGGTTTAGTAACAAATTTACAGTATCATAATATAGTCCTGATGGATATTCTTCCGGAAGATTTCTATAAAGAATAAAGATAACAACAGTATGCCGTGCACGCTGCTGTTTTACGAAGTCTGTATCTGGTGTCGTAACGTACTGATTTTCTGAATGGAATAGCATAATCACTGAAAATCTATGATTCCGCATATACAAACTGTCCGATCACGTATAAGTTGCTCCTCCCCTCATATCGGCAGAAACTAAAAAAGTATTTTAAAGAGTCTCTTCGTTGTTAACTCCGTTTTTTTGTCTTACTATTAGAGAGAGGAGATGAAGTTGATTTGTATTTTTTTTATTATTTTAGCCGCTGCTGCGTTGGGTGCTGCAGTTTACTATAAAAGGAAAAACGGAATTTTGCTGCAGAAGCAGGAAGATTATAAGTTGTTAACCAAGCAGATTATAGCCGCTTTTGCAAAAACGATAGATTGTAAAGACAGCTATACAAAGGGACATTCTTTCAGAGTTGCCTGGTATACGTCCCTTCTGGCAGAAAAACTTGGATGTTCGGAAGACCGTATTGAACAATACTATGATATAGCCCTGCTACATGACATCGGAAAAATGGGGATTTCCGACAGTATCCTGACAAAGCCGACACGCCTGACAGATGAAGAATTTTCGGTAATAAAGAACCATCCGGAAAAAGGCTATGAAATTCTTTCCGATATCAGTATGTTTCCCGATTTGGCAACAGGAGCCCGCTATCATCATGAACAGATAGATGGCGGCGGGTATCCGCTCGGACTTAAAGATACTGAAATTCCATTGGTTGCCAGAATTATTGCGGTAGCGGATACCTTTGACGCAATGGCTTCGTCGCGTGCCTATCGGAAACGGT
>JALCCK010000019.1 GCA_022640795.1 Treponema sp. | reverse complement strand
TCCTCTGGAGAATCCGGAAGTTGTTTACCTCAACAAGCTGCCGGATGTCTATGCAAAAGTGAGCTGATAAAATAAGCATGGGGTGTCATCTTTCTTGACATAAAGCGCCGTATATCTGGTCGCAGCAAAGCTGCTTACGTACTTTTTTTTAGGAATGCTATTTCAAGGTCTTTATGTCCAAGTTCCTTTGCTGCTTCGTCGTATTTTGCTTCTGCTTCCCTCAGCTCGTCCGAGTTTTTATTCGGCCGCTCAAACAGTTTCTTCATATTTTGTGCAGCCTGCTTTTTCCACTGCAGTATCTGGTTCGGATGCACCTGGTATTTTACCGGAAGCTCCTGTACTGTTGATTCTTCTCTTAGTGCCTCAAGTGCTGCCTTTGCCTTAAAATCGCTCGATCCTGTTTCTCGTTTTCGTCCCATTTTCTTTGTCCCTGCTCTTATTTTATTCAGCCTGGACTTCTTATTCTATACTTCTTTTTTGTCCTATTTCTTGGGCCTGGTATAGTCGTAAAACACCGTACTCCTATCTGCGGTTCAGACGTATGACGTCTGTCCGCATTTTGTTATACGGCGGTCGGTTTTGGTTAGTCTATCTTTCGGAGTTCACAACATTATTTCTGTCATTTTCCCGCATTGTCGCAGAAACTTCTGCCGGCTTCCTGAGCCCGTCAGATCAGAATATCACTTTTTCCCAACGCTTAAATCATAGCGTCTATCTTGACATAGAGGGTCCCTCACATACGTTCGGGCGCAGTTTTCCTGCTTAAGCGAATTTCCCTATGAGTCAGGTAGTTGGCTTAATTTCGACTGCTCTGTAGTGACAGTGGCTGCCATGGAGTACTGTCATACCAATCTGTCCATATAAATATGGATTGGAATCCGTGACAGTAAATAGTAACTGATCATCAATATATGCTTTGATAAAACTATTTTTAACCGATACGGAGAATTGATATTCTTTGCCTTTTTCCCATACAATTTCTTTTTTTGCCATGATGCTGTCAGAATTTTTTTTCTTCAAGAGAGCAATTGTATTTTCTCCATAGAAACCGAATGAATAGCACCTGGCCAACCCTTGAACTCTGAAATTGATCAGATGGTAATTTCCTGCTATGGGAGCTATCATACAGCTGAACTGATAATCTTTCCCATAATAATAGCCAGTCAGTAGATCGCCTCTATCAGCACAGCTTCCGCTGAGATAATCTTCTTTATATTCCCAAAGGCCTTTTGAAATTGTACAGCAACTTAATTCCTGATGTATGCTGGTTCCGGTGGTTTTATATTTTTCAATTTTTTCTTTTGCAAAATCCATTTTATAATCTGGTTTTCCTGCTATCGTAAGGTTGTCGAGCAGTAGTCGTGTTTTATGAGTTGCTGCAGGTACTATTTTAAATCCGATTTTTTCAATAAGCGCATCTGTTCCCTGTGGAATTCTGTAGCTGAGATTCACAATACTTTGTTCCGGTACGGATGTTACGGGAGCTTTATATTGGTAACCGGTATGCTTGTCTGTTGCAAAAAGAGATATTTTTACCGGTCCGTCTCCCGCATTTTTCAGAACCGCCTCGATTGTCTGTCCCGGAAATATGACAGGTGTAAAGGCCGGATCGTAACGGGAATCTTCTAAATCATCCGGTGTATAATATGTTTTATAGTACAGGTCAAAACTGTTCCCCTCTTTTTTTTGTATGAGAAGTGACCGGTGCCCATCTATGACGGATTCATCGCTGTTTGTTATTTGTACATCAGGTGCATTGCTCCTGATTGCTCCTGTTGATTTTTTAAAGTCAAAATGGATTATGTGACAGTTTTGTTTTTCCCTTTTCTCCCATTCTTCCGGCAGCGGTTTATGAGCCTGCCGGCAGCCCAGACTGCAGAAGAACTGTGCAGAAGTGCTTACGGTAGTAATATTCAGATTTCCGATTATACTTGAGGCAAGCAGTAAATCTTTAACCGGTAGAATAAGATCGTCGTCTATAGTTTCAATTCCTCCGAGTACACCGAGTATAGCTCCTATATTGCCTGAATTACAGTCTGTATCCCAGCCACAGGTATTACAGATTGAAAGTGATTCCCGAAAATCTTTGTCTCCGTACAAAAGTGATAGTATAATGACAGCCGTATTAGGTATAATATGGCAGCTTCCCGGATATTTGTCGTATCCATAATGTTTCTGGATATATTGGAAGCATTTTGTCCATTTTTTTTCCGTATCGGATTCATAGAAGCGTTTTATATCAGAAACAACCTCTGCGTAATGACAGTCTGTCGGTATGACGCTTAATCCTTTTTTGATTATTTCGTCAATGGTACTTGCCGTGTATGCAGCGCTGATACAGGCTGCAATGAACATTCCTCCGTAGAGAGCGTTTCCATCGTGCGAGACTCGTATCATTTTTTTTGCAGTAGCAGCCGCTTTTTCAGGAGCAGCAGGAAAAACGAATCCCCATGAATCAACGAAGATTTGACCGCCTATCTGCTCTGCGCGCGTAATTCCGTTTAGCGCTATAGAACCACTGAGTGGTGCGGAAATGCCTGCTGCCAGATTGTCGTATGCGGTATTTTCTGTTGATATGCCATAGCCGCCCCACCAGAAAAAACCGTGGTGATATGGAACGTAATTCAGCCATGTTTCTGCCATTTCACGTTCGCTGATTTTTTCACCTAACTCCGGATAGTCATACAGTGATCTGATTAAGAACAACGGACCGTTGCTGTCGTCATCAGCAGCGTAGTCATTATAATCTTTGACGTATCCGTTTATCTTATCGTATTTTGCATGTATCTGTTCATAGGTCCAGCCTTCTATAGGAGACCCCATCCTTATTCCGATTATTTTTCCGAGCCACCCTGCATATGTTTTTTGAAAGTAATCGTTATTGTAGGAGAATAATTTATCCTGTTGTTTTTTCATTATTTTATACTTCCTGAAGTCAGTCCTTCGATGAAATAATTCTGTAAAAGCAGAAAAATTCCGACAATAGGGAGCATCGTTATGATTCCCGCTGAATAGATAAGAGAGAGATCAGAGCCCCGTTCTCCGACAAAGAATACGTATTTCGTAGCAGCCGTTTTTATTTCCGGTAGTTGCAGAAATGTATTTGCAAGTGTAAATTCGTTCCATGTTGATACGAATACGATGAGCAGAATAGTCGTAATAATCGGCTTTGCAAGTGGAAAGATAATTTTTCCTATTATTTCATATGTACCGCAGCCGTCTATGACAGCTGCTTCGTCGAGCGTTCTCGGAATACCCGAGATGAAAGTTGCCGCAAGAATGATATTGAATGGCAGATTTGTCGCGATATAAATTACTATGATTCCAAGCTTACTGTTAACCAGATTCATGCGTGAAAAATTAAAATACAACGGGACGAGAAATGAAAATACGGGAATGGACAATGAAAATCCATAATATATGCGAAGCAATCTGTTAAAATGGTTTTTGATTCTGGCGAGAAAATATCCGGAAAGAATGGAAGCTGTCAGTACTATACAAGATGTTGTACAACTGATAAGTATACTATTCAGAAAGGCCTGGGCATATCCGCCGATTTTCCACGCTTTGAGATAATTTATAAACTGGGGATTCAAAGGGAATCCGACAGCTGCCTGTTTTATTTCAGAATTTGTTCTTAACGAATTCAAAAAGGTGATTACAAGCGGCGCTATTTCCAGCAAAGCCACTGCTGCAAGAAATATATAAAGAATCGTTCTTCGAATTCTTTTTTGTGTTGTCATATCAGATATCCTCCGATCCTTTCTGGATAAAGTTGAATATTCCGAAAATAAGTAATGCAAGTATGTTCTGAAAAACTGAAATAGTGCAGGCATATCCTGCCTTGTATTTCAGAAAGGCGTTTTTGTACAGCATTGTCGAAAGAATTGAAGAACCGGTTGATCCTCTTGTCATAACCCACACATAATCGAATGTACTTATTGACCAGACCATTGAAACCAGAATGATGAAAGTGAGTGTTGTTCTTATTCCTGGAATTGTAATATACCAGAATTTCTGTACTTCCGAAGCTCCTTCAACTTCTGCACTTTCGTAAAGCATCGGGTCGATCTGCTGTAACGCACTCATAAAAATAACAAGCAGAAACCCCCACCAGTGCCACATATCGACAAAGGCAACGGAAATAAGCGCATGCGCGGGAGCGAGCCAGTCATGTGCCAGAAAGGACAATCCTATATTTTTCAACCATGTGTTGATTCCAAGGTATGGATTATAGAATGCTGCAAATATTTTCCCTGCTATGGCAGCGGAAATTACATACGGTAAAAAGTACATTACACGGAAGACGGATCTGCCTTTTTTTATATAACTGAGCATAAAGCCGATGATCACACTGAAAATAACGGGCAGTGTAATAAAGATCAGCATCCATTTTATATTATTAAAAAAAGCTTCATAGAAATCGGGATCTTCGAATAAATCTTTGTAATTTTTAAATCCAATGAATTTCTTTGTCAGTAATCCGTTCCAGTTTGTAAAAGAACTCAGCAGAGAATTTGCTGAAGGCAAAACAACGATGCAGAAATGGTACAGGAAGACAGGAATAAGTGTCAGTAGAGCTGCGCGTAATTCCATTTTCTGATATGGTTTTTTTATTATATTTTGTTTCATATATATTTTTACTCCTGAAGTTTGCTCCGTGCCGAAATTGAGTTCGGCACGGGAAGACTATGATTTTATATGAAATCGAAACAGGTTAATATCACTTTACTGCGGGAATAACGGGAATAAAACCTTCATTCAATTCTTTTTCGTTCAGTTCCTGCATTTTTGAAAGATAATCGTCGATACTTATCTTGTTGGTCAGAACGTTAACAATGCCTTCATAGCAATAAACTCTGGTTTCCGGTGGGTAAAAGGCATATGTTGCATATCCGAATTTATTATCAGTTAATGCTTTGTTTACTATTTTCCACATACCCTGTACGGTCGGTGTAAGGTTTGCGTACTGGTTGTCGTCAATTTTTATCGGTGCAACGTCCATTCCCGCATCAAGGAATGTTCCCTGATAATTCTGCCGCATGAGCCCGTCCAGTATGAATGCACAGATATCGGCATTTTTTGTATCGGAAGATACGCACCATTCCTGGCCGATAGCGATCGGCAAATGTGGTTTTTCTGCATCGTTGATGGCAGGATGCAGCATAACTCCGATATTGTTCTGTTTTTCTTTATCCAGCGGAGTAATCCAATAGGGAGCCCATGTTCCCTCGAGCTTAAATAGTGCTTTTCCTGTCGTGAAAATATTAATGGCATCATCAGAAGTCAGCACATAGGATTTTCCGTCAGCCAGATAGCCTTTGTCATTCCATGATTTGTACAATTCGACTGTCTTCTTAAACCGCGGATCTTTCCAGCCGAGCTTGCTTTTCCCTTCAATCGTATCTTTCAGAAGTTTTCTGCCGGTATAGCTATACATAATAGAAAGATACCATTCCTGTGCCCACGGCCAGTCCTGGGTTCCCAATACAACAGGAATATATCCTGCGTCTTTTGCCTTTTGCAGCGCATTTTCAAATGATGCCAGATCCGTGATGCTGTCAGCATCCAGTCCGAGTTTTTTCATAAGCGATTTATTATACCAGAGTAACAGTCCTTCATAGCCGAACGGAACACTCATCATTTTTTCTCCTGAGAGTGCCAGATCGTATGCCCACGGGAACATCTTGTTTTTCCATCCGTATTTCTTTGCATATGAACTCAGATCATATAAAAGGCCGTCTTTATTATACCGTTGTGCGTCTGCAGGAGAATCAATGGCAAATAGATCCGGTTTATCACCCGAACTCATTCGTGTATTTGTAATATCCATTCCCTGTCCGGTAAGTAATTGCAGCTGATAATCAGTTCCGTTCTTCTGGTTATATTCCGTAACCAGATCTCCAAAAATTTTTTTGCAGACTTCAACCTGTACTTCTTCACTATAATTTGTCGAAATTTCCACCGTTTTTTCTTTTTGTGAATCGGCAGAACCCTTGGCAAAACAAATCCCGCAGCCAAGCAGTAGAACAGCAGCTGTGATTAAAATTTTCTTCATAAAATATAACCTCCTACGAGTGGTATGTTTTTATGATATCGTAGTTTTTACATAATTCTCTGCATAAACACTTGTAAACTTAGCTTTTTCGCCGAAAAATAAGGGTATTTTGAAACAAGGCTATAAAAATTGTCAGGTATTTTTCTTTTTCCACTGGAGTGGTGATAACTGTATTTTCTTTTTGAACTGCCGGTTGAAACTGCATAAACTGTTGAATCCGCAGTCGAGTGCTATATCAATTATTTTTTTGTCAGTATTCCTCAGCAGATTCATCGCCTTTTTCAGTTTCAGTTCCGTCAGGAAATCTTTCGGAGCTTTATACAGCTGCTGTTTGAACAACTGCCTGAAATAAGATGGGGACATATTGCAACTGTCAGCTATTTGCTCTAGTGTATTCTGTTTCTTTCCCGGGTCAATCATCAGATCGATAGCATGCTTTATTCTCGGATCCAGCGAAATAGTCGGAGAATCATAACTGAACGTTGTCGTATCTCTTGTATTAAGTATCAGACTTCGTTGAATATATGAGATTATTGCAATAAGTAGACCTTTGGTCACACTGTGATAGTTTTCTGTCTGTTCTGTAATTTCTTTGCAGAAAATAGAGATGAGACAGGCAAGTTCCGGATTTTCAGTTTTATCGGTAAGAATACGCATCGTAGCAGGCAGTTTCATTCCCCAGTCTTCCGGTTTGAAATAGAAAAAGGTCCAGAGATCGTCATCGGGTTCACTGGCATGTGCACGATGGTAAATATCTGTTCCTATTATGGTAATATCTCCTGCTTTGTAGCTGCAGATTTCATTTCCCAAAACAAAGAGTCCGTTTCCGTGTCTGCAGAGACCTATTTCGACTGCATCATGATGATGCAGCATGGTCAGAGAGTCACGGGAGACCTGATAATCGAAGAAAAAAACTGGAAAGTTTTTTGGGAATGCTATAATTTGTTTTGAATAGGAAAATTCAAGATTTTCAGTATGATTATTTATTTTATTCATTTTAAAATAGTTTCTTCGCCTTCTGAATTCCGGCAGAAAAGATTGCGGGGTCTCCGTTATTTCTGCGTCATGTTGAATACTCCGTCCCAGCTATCGGCCGGGGGCTTTTTCAGGTAGTCGCGGCTGCGGTTCAGATACAGCTGCGACGGTCCGTCTGCGGGATTCCGTTCTGAAAGGGCGGCAAACTGCTGTTCAGCTTTTTTCCATTCGCGGCGTTCGAATGTGTCCAGGCTCTGACTGAACTGTTCCAGAAAATCGAGCTGTTCGGGCGCCATGTCATTTCTTTCGGCAACCAGTTCGCGTAACTGAACCGGTGTATGTATTCCGATAACACGGACACGGTCGAGCTTCCGGAATACGAATCTGTCCATATTACCTTCGGCGGTAAAATCTGTTGTCAGTATCCATGTTCCGTACAACTTGTTGACGCCTTCCAGCCGTGCGGCGAGGTTGACGGAATTTCCCATAATGGTATAGTTCATTTTCCGCTGTGTACCCATATTGCCGGCGACCATGTCGCCGGTATTGATTCCGATGCGGGTGAGCAGCGGGCCGGGTGACATTTTTTCTGCCAGAAAGCGTTTATTCAGTTCGCTTTCCAGTTTTTTCATCTTCAGGGCGGAGGCAAGAGCGTGCTCCGCGTGTCCCTGCTGCATGACGGGGGCACCCCAGAATGCGATGATCGCGTCGCCTTCGTATTTATCGACGACTCCTTTTTCATCCAGAATAATATCGCTCATACCTGACAGGTACTGGTTAAGCAGTTGTACCAGCTGTTCTGCCGATAACTGTTCGCTTATCGTGGAAAAACCGCGTATATCGGTAAACATGGCGGTCATGAGCCTGTTTTCACCGCCCAGTTTGAGCTTTGCGGGATCTTCGACGATTTCGTCGATAACTTCGTCCGCTATGTAGACGCCGAATGCCCTCCTGAGAAAATTCTTTTCCTGTGCTTCACCCATAAAACGCATGACGACATAGGCAATAAAGGTAACTGCGGTCGCCAGAACCGGTGCTGCAGGTTTGACGTAGATACCTGCAGCAAGAAAGATAACCAGCGCTGCTGCGGCGGAAAGAACGATGAACCCGAGTCCGATGATGTTCTGCTGGATGGGCGGTCGTTTTCGTATTACGAGAAACAGCAGAAGCGGCATGAGCACTATGAGCAGATCCGGCAGCCATCCCGGTACCTCCTGCAGAAAATCGCGCTGCAGAATTGTATTAACGACGCATGCGTGTGTGCCGGTGTTGGGATAATCCTTCTGGAACGGCGTTGCGCCGAGATCGCTGGTTCCCGTCCCGACGTAACCGATAATACAGAAAACTCCTGCAAGCTGCTGCTGCAGCAGACTGCGGTTCCGGCTTACGGATGCGAAAGATTTTCGTATGTTGTCGAAAAGTTTTTTGACGCCGGTCTGTTCGTCCCGGATCAACTGCTGCTGATTCGGATCGGGGACCGATTTTTCGAGCTGGCTGAGTGCACTATTCAGGATTTCATCGTATCCGGATGAAAGAAATGTCTGTATCTGTGAGAACCATTTGTTTTTTTCCTCAAAATAGTCTGATCTGCCCTGATCCGCCGGAGCTTTCTGTAATTCTGAAAGCATCGTATCGATCCGGTCTTTTTCTGCGGCGAGTTCTTCCGCCGGGTTTGTCGTCAGGAGTTTCCACGCGTCCCTGCGCGAAAGCGCTGACAGATTATTGTACAGTTCGTCGGTCTGTTCTTTATAGCGGATCAGATAATAGAACGAGAGATGCCGGAAACTGTCGGGATATTTCGTTTTGGGCCAGTGTACCAGCATGGTTCCGGAGCTGTCGAGCGGAATGGAAACATCGTGAACGCCGTCGGAATACCGGGCTCCTTTGAGCAGCAGCCGGTGATGCGATACGGAGACGGCTGGATTTCCGAGCCAGGAAATCAGCGGTTCGAATACCAGCTGCGCATAGTTTTTGCCGTGGAGCGTTTCGACCGGCTTTATTCTGCGCCGTTTTCCGTCGGGGTCTATTTCAATATTTACGTATCCTGCCCATCGTCCCTGCTGCATTATCGGTACGAGCGACGGCAGAATGTCCGTGTACCGGTCCGCGTGGGCCGCGGTACCGTCAGACGGAAATTCCAGCTTCGGGCCGAGTGTTTTCCGGTCTGCCGTACTGAAACTTTCGTTTTTTTCCGGCAGCAGCCGGTACGCTGTTCCGGTTATTCCCGAAAAGCCGATGGCGCCGGCGAGGAACCCGTCGTTATCGACTGCGACGGACTCCGAGTTCCGGTAGAGCCGGTCTTTTGTCTGGCTGGCAGCGGTTATCAGGTCGTTCACGTAGGAGTCTGCATCATGCAGCGGTATCTGCCCGGTGACCAGCGCGGAGTACAGATCTGCAATATTGCCCGACAGATCGCCGAATCCGGTGTCGAAGTCACGTTTCAGATTTTTTTCGAGATAGGTACGGTCGATGCCCGGCGGGCTCGGCGTGTTGTATTCGATATCGAGTACTGCCGTTTTCGCACCGAATTCCGACAGCAGTTCAAGCCCCTGTGCCATGTACGTCCGCGGCCAGGGCCAGCCGCCCAGCTTGTCGATTGCCGTGTCGTCGATGTCAACCAGTACGATATGCCGATTCTGCGGTACGGAAGGTTTCAGCGAAAGAAAAATATCGAACAGACCGGAATCAAAATTGCGGAAGACCGGTGTGGCTGCAGCAAGCAGCACAACCGCTGCGGTTATGAGAGGGACGAGCCATTCTTTGGGAGAGGATGCTTCCGGTTTATGGGATGTAGTACGAAGATCGTTTTTTTTCATTGCTTAAGACATTTAAGAATTGGAAACATCTATTGAATATCCTGTCGAATCTGTCGGCGTATAAAGCAGATAGATCTTTCCTTCAGTTTCGATCGTGTATGTGTAGGAATAATATATATCATCACCACCAGCATTTGCACTTTTTTCAGTCGGTGAGAGTACCGTCCCGTCGGCTTCAGAAAAAGCAAACGTGACGTTGTTGGTGGATACAGACAACGTCATCCCGGCTTCCTCTATCGTTATGGGAATGACACTGACGATACCGGAAGTTGTTCCCTGTGTATCGTCATACTGAGTATATATATCAGTAATATTATCGACAACAGGGGCAAGCGTGACGGAAAGGCTGGTTGCTGCATCCGTTATATCTGCGGTGGTGCTTCCTTCCGCATAAACGGTACCTGCCGTATCGGCGGCCTGTATGGTAAACGTCCGTCCGGTACCTTTCGGTACGGTGAGGACGACGACATACGTATTGAGAATCGCGGAAAAAGTTTTGGTAAACGAATCGAATCCGGAACCGTCAACTGTCACGCTCACGGTCATTCCGGTATATCCGAGCACTGCGCGTGACGCTGAAGTCTCCGTTTCCCCTGAAACCAGTGCCGGAATGGTCAGTTCGATCGTTGCCGTATCCGTTCCGCTTTCTATAACGGCGGAACTACAGGAAAAAAGCAGCACCGAAAGAAATGTGCAGAGGCAGAATTTGGTAAACTGTAATGTCTGTTTCATAAATCTGGACTCCTTTGTTAATGTATGGCGATAGTGACTGCGGAATTTTTCGAGGTACCGAGTGCCGAAAGAACATTCTGCAGTACCGTTTCTGCTGAATCGGCACCAGTTCCTGAAGCAAGCGAGTTGCCGTAGGTTGAAACATACCCTGAAAAATTACTGCTCTGGGCAGTCTGGGACTGCAGTGCCTGTACGGCCTGGTCTGCTTCGGTATCGTTTCCGCCTGCAGTCAGCAGGGGAGCCGCCGGCAGCTGTACGGGAAGTGCCTGCGGCACGGCTGCACGGTTACCTGTGGCTGCAAACTGCCCTGCGCCGACTGCCCTGAATGATCCGAACCGGTTCTGCAGTGCAACGCTGCCGTGGTTGACCAGCAGGTGCCGTCCGTCATAGACGAAACCGGTCCCCCGTACGGATGCGGTGGACATGGGGCTTTTTATTTTAAAAACCGTTTTTTCCGTGTTGATACCAGGTCTTACTTCTACCTGTACTTTTCCCGACAGAAGATACAGACCGGTGGTTGCTCCTGCTTTTGTTCTGGCAATCTCGTCCAGCGACATTCTGGTAAGCGGTTTTACCATAATAACGGACCCGTTCAGCAGCAGTGCCGCGGTACTTTTAAATCCGGTAGAAATATCGCTGCCTTGTGGTATCTCTGTACCTTTTTCCGCCGGCTGCCACTGCCGGTCTGCCGAAATACGGTATTCAACTTTGCCGGTAACAGTCCTGAAGACTGCGTTTTCCGCTGCAAGCGGCAGGCAGAAAAATGCTGCCGTCAGCAGCAGTACATCTTTTTTTATCATACTTTCACTCCTAGATTTCGAGCGTCGCCGACAGGGTAAACCGGTACAGCAGTGTATCCGCATCGTCATCGACCGAGTACGGATTAATCTGAAAAATACCGCAGCTGCCGAGAAATTTCAGTTCACTTGTTGCAGCGCAGTTTATATAGAGCTGTCCTTCAGAGCCGAGATAATAGCTGTTTGAGTCGTTATCAAATCCCTGAACTTCAACGGTATCAAGTGTCGTCCGGAAATACGAACTGCCCTTTATTCCGACCGTCAGGTGTTGTGCAGGCCGGAACGAAAAATCAAGCGATGTACAGCCGGTGTTCCCCGGTTCCAGGTCCGAATCGACATAGGAAATTTTCCGCGGGGCAATAGAAATAAAACCGTCGTTTCCGCCGGTCAGCGGAGTCGTGTATACTGATTCCCAGACGAGTTGTGATGATTTCCAGGGAATAAAAACCGTTACGTTTAAAAATGCGAGCTGGGCAATCCCTGTCTGGGTTCCCTGCAGCAGCGCTGTCGTAGCACCGAGCCGGTAACTGGTCAGCGGCAGCGGATCTCCTGACAGCATCAGTGTCGCATAATACGAATCCAGCCGTTTGCCGGTATCGGACCGTAAATCGTTCTGTCCCGTCAGCTGGATGTCGATATCCTGCCCTGCAAATGCCTGTGTAATCCCGCTGTCTGCCTTGTAGATGACTCTTCTGGGGGCAAAAAACACGTCGTCGTCAGAATCATCCGTTGTGTCCTCTGCCGACATGCAGACATTACTGTTATCTTTTAAAACGAGCCCGGTATAAAACGCACCGGCTCCGATATGGAATCGTCCGTGATACCAGCTGACCGACACTCCGTCTGCCCTGCCGTACATAAGCCACGAAGAGATATCCGGAAGCGGCATCCTTCCGGCTGTCCATTCCAGCGCACTGCCGGTCCCTGTTCTGTTCAGTCCTGTCAGATACAGTAATCCGGCATCCAGCTGCCAGGGAATAAGTTTTGAACCGCCGGATGTCTTTTTATAACTGAATTTGTATTCTGCCGAACCGTAAAATTCGACCGAATCATGGAATTTTCGGGAAAACCACACGGTCGCCGTATTGTACTGATTCAGGGTGTCTTCTGTAATGTTTGACTTGTCTGTTATATTCCCCAGCGTAACGCCGAAATCATATGCGGAAAGAACTGCAGGAATAAAGACGGCAGCAACCAGAGAGATGAAATATTTTTTTTGCGTAAAAACGGGAGTCTGCTGATTTTCACGATTTTCCTCCGGAATGAGCTGCTGAAAGATTGTCCAGTGCGTTCTGCAGAATATACAGCGCCGTACTACCGTCTATTTTTGTACCGGGATCTGTCGCAGCAGGCAGAATTCCACGGAATTCCAGTTCCCGGAACGCATAGCGTGGAGACGGGAACAGAGAATACCATATTCCTCCTTTCATACCGAAGGACTTTGCAATGAGATAACTGTATTCCGCCGTGCTGACCGGCTGCTGTTTTTCAGGCAGTTTTTTGAACCAGTTTTCTTTTTCGAATATCTTCCAGGCCTGATTTTCATCTGTAATAGCATCTTCCGGAAGTCTGTCTGCGGCACTCAGTACCAGAGTTACGGCATCGGACCATTTGACCGTTCCTGCAGAAAGAATTCCGTCAAGAAACTGTGCTTCCTGGCTGAATATGATTCCTGTTGCAAAGACCGATAAAAATAAAAAGGTTACTACTTTCTTCATATACTTGCATTATACAACACTTCTTTTTGAAATTCATTTTTCCTATACTTTTTTTACACCTTATTTAAACTGTGTTCTGAAAACCGGCCGTATCTGATTATAACCTTACTGTTGCGGTCCGGCAGAAAGGGACAATAAGACGGCCTGTTTTCCGGTTTTTCCCGTCGTTTCGGCCGGCATCCTGACCTTTTCGTTCATAGTTGCATATATTTCTTTTCCATATTACAATTTATACATGACTAAAGTGATTGTAATCCGTGGAGGCGGAGATCTTGCTACCGGTGTCGCTCATGCATACCGGCAAAGCGGATTGAAGGTCGTGATACTTGAAATCGCTGCTCCTTCCGCGATACGCAGAAAGGTTGCTTTCTGCGAAGCTGTTTACGAGAACGAAATGACAATAGAAGGCGTTACGGCGCGTCGTACCGGAACTGCGGAATCAGCAGCCGCGCTGCTTTCCGGCGGTTCTGATGTTATTCCCCTGCTGGTAGACCCTGAGTGCCGTTTTCTGAAGTCGGCAGCTGCCTGCGGGCTTGAAGTTACCGCGCTTGTCGACGCGGTTCTCGCAAAGCGTAATCTGGGAACGGATAAATCGATGGCACCGGTAACGATAGCTCTCGGTCCCGGTTTTACTGCCGGTTTCGATGTCGATGCTGTTATAGAGACGATGCGCGGGCATAATCTCGGACGGATTCTGTTTGAGGGAACGGCTGCGGCGAATACCGGAATTCCCGGAATTATCGCGGGGTTCGGAAAGGAACGTGTCGTGCACGCTCCGGCATCCGGCAGAATTCATCTGCTGCACGACATCGGCGATCTGGTGGAAAAAGACGAACCGATTGCGGAAATCAAAGGAAAAAATGAAACAGGAACGCCTGTGCGTGCGACGCTGACCGGTGTTCTGCGGGGTATTATTCACGAAGGTTATGAGGTGACGACAGGGCTTAAAATAGCGGATGTCGATCCGCGGAAAGACGAGCAGCAGAATTGTTTTACGATATCCGATAAATCACGGGCGCTTGGAAATGCGGCGCTGCGTGCCCTGATTATGTGTGTCCGCAAAAAAGGTGGAAGTCTGTGGTAATATCTTTTATAGGTGCGGGCGGAAAAACGACTGCGATTTATTCATATGCAAGACGGGATAGTTACCGCGGAAAACGGGTTATCATAACGACGACTGCGCACATGCAGTATCCGGACAGTTCCTTCGGACGGCTTTGTACTTCTGCCGCTGAGGCAGAAAGGCAGATAGCGTTGGATCCCCGAAAACCGGCTGTCTGCGGACTCGATGCGGGAATGCAGAATGGTATCCATAAAATTTCGCCGCTGCCGCCTGAAGAATTTGAAAAGCTCCGTTCTGTCTGCGATATGCTGTTTATTGAAGCTGACGGTGCAAAAATGAAACCGATAAAGGCTCCCGATACGTACGAACCGGTACTTCCCGCATCGACAGATGTGATTATGGTAAGCGCCGGGCTCGACGCACTTGGCGGCAGGCTTGAAGACGTCTGTTTCAGGAAGGAACGGGCTGTTGAAATCCTCTGGCCCGATACTGGTACGGCTGATGACGGTACAGCGGAAAAATATTTTTCACATATAATTACCGACAGCGATATCGCGAGAATCCTGTGCCGGGGATATATTTTGCCGCTGCTGGCCGATCCTGATTTTTACGGCGTAAAGGTGACTGCGATGCTGAATAAAGCGGATACCGAGAACCATAAAAAAGAAGCACGTCTGATTGCCGAAAAAATAAAACGGCTGGTAAAAGCCGAAATAGTTGACCGGGGCCGGCTGGGTGATTTTACCGGTACCAACATAACATCTTTTGCCGACGGGACTTACGAATATGAAGTATACCACTGAGAAGAACTGCCGCTATATAGCGGCGCATATCGACGAATTCGGCATTATGGAGCGGCAGGTCGCCTATGACGGCGGTGTTTTCACGCAGAAAATCAGCCGGTATCCGGAACTTGTTATCTGCGGAGGCGGTCATGTGGCGCTGGCGCTCTGTACAGCGGTAAAGAAAATTGGATTCGCGGTTACCGTCATGGATGACAGAAAAGAATTTGCGGATCGTAAACGATTTGCCGCAGCGGACCGTGTTATTTGCGGTGATTTCGTTGCAGAACTGGAAAATCTTGAGCGGAAAAATGTGTGGTATGCGGTTATGACGAGAGGTCATGCCAGCGATGAGTTGTGCGCCGCAACTATTCTGTCCCGTCCTTTTTTATACCTTGGCATGATGGGCAGCAAAACGAAAATCGAGTATACCAGACGGAATCTTCTTGCCAGAGGTATTCCGCAGGACCGGATAAATTCCATCCATGCACCGATCGGATTAGCTATCGGCGCTCAGACTCCTGAAGAGATTGCCGTCAGCATTACCGCCGAACTGATACAGATCCGGGCGGCTCTGGGCTGCTCGTACATTGATGAACAGGTACTATCGGCTCTCAGGGAGCTGAAGGAACCTATGGTGATCGCGACGATTATTGAAAAAAAAGGTTCCGCTCCGCGGGATGTCGGCAGCTGCATGGCGCTTTCTTCCGACGGTACGCTTATCGGGACTATCGGAGGCGGCAGTGTCGAAGCTGCAGCCAGAGCGGATGCTGAACGGATGACGGAGACTACGGCACCGTTTGTAAAGTTTTACGATCTTTCCAATAGCGCTGCGGCCGATCTCGGTATGGTCTGCGGCGGCAGCGTAAAGGTTCTTTTTGAATATGTTGTATAGCTGAAATCAGACAGCTTTTCAGGAGCGGGCACAGTTTCCGGTTCTGCCGGTCAGAATTTCCAGCGCATGCTGCAGCGTTCCCGTTATGCATGATAGATTTTCTTTACACGCTTTGGGACTGCCCGGAAGGTTTATGATGAGCGTTTCTCCCCTGATTCCCGCCGCAGCCCTGCTGAGCATTGCCCTCGGTGTTATTTTGAGTGATGCGGCTCTCATTGCTTCCGGTATTCCCGGAACGGGACGTTCCGATACCGCTGTCGTCGCTTCCGGCGTTACATCCCGCGGTGAAAAACCGGTGCCTCCCGTCGTCAGAACCAGATGGACCGGAATGATCGCTGCATCCGGGGCATCTGATTCCGGCACTCCGTCATCCGCCAGCGTTTTGAGCAGATTTTCAATCTGAGGCCGGTCGTCGGGAACAACGGTGGTAAAAACGACCGGATAGCCGGCTTTTTCAAGCAACCGGCAGATGGCCGGTCCGCTTTCATCTTTTCGTTTCCCTGCTGCGCCTGAATCGCTGACTGTAACGACTGCCGTACCGAAGGGAAAACGGTAAGTCAGCTCGTCGCCTTCACTGATAGTCCCTCCCTTGAGAACCCGCGCAAATACACCTTCTCGCGGCATGATGCAGTCACCCATTTTTTTGAATATTTCGCAACCGCTGTGGCATTCTTTTCCGATCTGGGTCAGAACGAGTTCCACGTCGTTACAGTAAAAATGTGTTCCGACCGGCAGCTGTTTGAAGTCTATTCCTTCAACGGCAAGATTTTCTCCGAATGCGCCGAACGGAATTTCAAGCGGTTGTCCGCCGTCTGACCGGAGCTCCTGTGCTTTTTTTCTGAAGTCCGCTATCCTGCTGCTGGAAAGCAGCGATACCTGGCGGTGCCATTTTCCTGCGTGGGCATCGCCTTCTATTCCCCAGTCCTCTCTGAAAACCGCCGTATGGCAGTTCGTTTTTTGTGTTCCTTTTTTTTCGCTGGTACAAACGGCGGTTACTTTTCCCATTTTATCCTCCAATCTGGTTCATGTTTCTGCTGTCGGCGCATGTCCACCATTCGCTGTTCTGTTCGGGAAAACAGTTCTGCAGCCGCTTACTGCGTACCTCTGCGTCGATTGCCGCGCTGATTTTTTCTGCTGTTTTTTCGTTCAGTCCTTCTGTAAGCAGCGGTTTCAGGCAGCGGGTACTCCGGTACTGCAGGCACGATTTTATATATCCGTCGGCCGTCAGCCGGAGTCTGTTGCAGGAAGCACAGAAGGGCTGTGTCACGGGACTTATAAAACCTATCGTGCCTTTGAATCCCGGCGCCGTAAAATACTGATACCGGTCTCCGGTTGTTTTTTCGAGCGGTCCGAGTTCTTTTTCCAGCAGGTCAAAAACCGTTTTACTGCTCCGGAACTGGGCTCCCGAAGTAACAGCACATCCGATGGGCATCAGCTCGATAAAACGGACTGCAAGATTCCTGTCTTTTGCAAGAAGAGCCAGCGGCAGCAGCTCTTTGTCGTTGAATCCCGACGGAACACAATTGAGCTTTACGGTAAACCCGGGCAGTTTCAGGGCTTCGTCCACCGCGCTCAGAACGGTGCGGACTCCGTGCTCAGACAGCGTCCGCCGTGTTATTTGTGAAAAAACCGTTTCATCGAGCGCATCCAGGCTGACATTTACGCCGTCAAGACCGGCAGCTGCCAGTTCGTGCAGCTGTTGCCCGAGTTCGAGGCCGTTTGTCGTCAGAACGACTTTGCGGATTCCCGGTATTTTTTTTAACAGTGCGACAAGATACGCAATATTTCGCCGTACGAGCGGATCTCCTCCGGTAAGCCGTATGCTTTCGATTCCTTTTGCAGCACAGATTCCGGCGATAAAGGCGATTTCCTCAAAAGAAAGAATATCGGAGTGGGCGAGTTTCTGTATACCGTCCGCCGGCATACAGTAAACGCAGCGCGCGTTACACCGGTCCGTCACTGATATCCGCAGATAATTGATGATACGTCCGAATGAATCCTGCATCAGTTGTTGCCGTTGAAATGGAAATCGCCCGATTTTCCGCCTGTTTTTTCCAGCAGGTGTATGTTTTCGATGATCATCCCTTTATCGACCGCTTTGCACATGTCATAAATCGAGAGCAACGCGACAGAAACTCCGGTTAATGCTTCCATTTCTACACCGGTGCGTCCGTCGGAAATAACAGTACAGGTTGCGCGGACAATGTTTTGACCGCTTATCGGTTCGAAATCGATGGAACATTTATCGAGCGGCAGCGGATGGCAGAGCGGTATCAGGAAACCGGTCTGCTTTGCAGCGGTAATACCGCCGATTCTTGCCACACCGAGCACGTCGCCTTTTTTCATCGTTCCGGCAAGGATTTTTTCCAGTATGTCGTCCGAAACCCGTATATCGCCTGTCGCTACAGCTGTACGGTGGGTTACTGCTTTTTGTGATACGTCGACCATAACGGCATTTCCAGCTTCGTCGAAATGGTTCAGCTCTTTTTCATTGTTCATACGGTCTCCTGTTTTCCGAATCCGCAGTTCGGGAATGTACAGATATCACAGCCGAGGCACAGGCCTCCTTCTCCGGAGACGACTATGTCGCGTTTCCGTATCCGTCTGCCGGCAAGAATCCGCGGCAGAAAGACATCAAACACCGTTCGGGCAGCGTACATGACACAGCCGGGAAGTCCGAGAACAGGAACTGCGTTCTCCGGTGCCGGTTCGTCCCAGCAGTTTGTTTCCGGTGATATAACGGTATCCTCTGTTTTCGGAAGGTACCCCATAAGAAACATTGCTCCCGGCAGCAGCGGTGCTCCGTACGTAACGATTTGAGCACCGGACTGTCTGACTGCTCCCGGAGTTCTGTCGTCGGGATCGACGCTCATACCGCCGGTACAGAGAATCAGTTCGGCTCCCGCTGCCCGGGCGTCCAGAATTGCCTGCTTTATCTGTTCCGTATCGTCATCGCAGAGTTCATGCCGAATCATTTTTACGTCGAAATACGCCAGTTTTTCTTCGATGACCGGAGTAAACGTATCCTGTATGCGTCCTTTATAGATTTCGCTGCCGGTCGTTATGACTGCTGCTTTTTTTATTTTCCACGGATGCAGTGAAAGAATCGGTGACGAACCTGCTGCTCTGTCCGCTTCGTCGAGGTATTTTTCCTGTATCGCGAGCGGGATAACTCTGAACGCCGCAAGTTTGTCACCCCGTCTGACCTGCGTATTCCCGTGACGGGTTGCAATCATTATATCGGGAATTGCGTTAATGGCGATAAGCCGGTTACTGTCGACGGTAAACAGCCCGTCCGTTTCGGCTGCAAGCTGTATTTTACCTTCTTTCACAAGACTCTCGCTCATGGCGGTATTTTTACAGAGTTTGAGCAGCCGTTGTGCCGCGTCGTTTTCGTGGACCAGCCCGTCCTGCTGTTCCCAGACATAGAGATGTTCTTTTCCGAGAGAAAGTAGAACCGGTATGTCATCGGCGGTGACAATATGGCCTTTTCTGAATCGTGCGTCTTTTGTTACTCCGCGGATTATCTGCGTAATATCCTGGCAGAGAATCGTACCGACGGCTTTTTCCGTGTCAATAAGTTTCATAAAACCTCTTGAAAAACTTAAACATATATCTTCGTTGTGTTAAAATACGAATAACGGTTATTGAAAAAAATCGGGGAAACTATCTCCGAAACGGTCCCTCAGCAGGGATTCCGCTTTTATATCGATTTCTTTCTGTAGTTTCCGGTAGCACTCAAGCATTTTATGTCCGTTTTCGGTTACAACGGAACCTCCGCCGGATTCTCCGCCTACCGTGCGTTCCAGCAGCTTAAAACCGAGAGATGTCTCGCAGCTTTTTACGATTGACCAGGCCTTACTGTACGACATGCCCATTTGTGCGCATGCCGTACGGAGCGAACCGCTGGAATCGATACGTTCCATGAGTTCTGCGATGCCGGGTCCGAATCCTTTCGAGTGACCGTCCGTGAAAAGTCTGATGGTTATTTTAGGATTGAGCTGCAATTGCTTCTATCTCTACGAGAGCGTCTTTTGGAAGCCTGGCGACTTCTACGGCTGACCGGGCAGGGTAGCTGCCTTCCGAGAAAAATTCTGCATATACCTTGTTCATTGCCCCGAAATTGTTCATATCACTTAAAAATACGGTTGTTTTCAGTATACCGTCCATAGTACATCCGGCTTTTTCAAGTATGGCTTTTATATTGGTAAGGGACTGCCGTGTCTGTGCTTCAATAGTACTTCCTGCGAATGATCCTGTAGCAGGATCGATAGGAAGCTGTCCCGAGGTGATAACGAGCGGAGCTGCCGCTACAGCCTGCGAATACGGCCCGATAGCACCGGGCGCATTATCTGCTGCAATTATTTTTTTCATTTGTTTCTCCTGCGTCTGAGTAAAAACAGTATAATATCTCTGTACTATTATCAGTCATCCCTTAAAAAAAATCAAGGCTGCAAAAAAATATTTTTACTCTTTTCGAGAAACTCTATTGTCGTGATTACTTCGGGTGTTATACTGTCTTTTTCGAGCTGCCTGACAATTTCGTCTTTCAGTTCGAGTTCATCCTTCCATGCCATTCCGCATCCGGCAGAAATTTCCCGGGGAACGGGAATGAGACGACCGCAGCCGCGGCAGGTCCGTTTTAGTCCTGCCAGTGACTGTTCCGCGGCAATCGCGTCTCCTGTTGTGCTGAATGTTACGACAAGTCGTTTTTTTGCTGTTCGTGCCACGTGTTTTCTCCCGCATCCGGATATTTTACATTATTCCAGCTTGATTTCCCATTCACCGTCTTTTTCTGTGACGGAAACCTGTTTCCCCTTTGATTTTCCGAATTTTTGGACATTTGTCAGCGAGCAGGCCTCATCGACCCGTACCGTTACTTTTTCTCCGGGATGATCGCTAAGCGCTGAATTCGTCATCATAACCGGTTCTGGACAGGACAGCCCCCGTGCATCGACCTCTATCATAGTATGCCTCCCTGCAGTCGTACTGCTTTTTTACGTGTTTCGCGTTTTATTCCGAATCCGATAAGGAAAAGAATTCCGATACAAACGATGACGGCAATCTTTCCGTTGATTGAAGGACCTCCCGCGCTGGTCGCGGTTGCTCCTGCTGCCGCAAATTTAAAATTGTGGGCGAATGCCGCACCGATGAGCATCCCGAGGAACGTAACTGCAGAGTCGGTAGCTCCCTGTCCTGCCAGAACAAGCTGGCGGAAGGGGCATCCCCCTGCCAGAACTGCGGCAAAGCCTGTTGCATACATTCCGAGAATATTCCAGAGGTGCTGTGAATGGGCTATCGGCTGTCCGGCGAAGGATACTTTAAAATTTCCTGAGGCGATATTGAATACCAGCAGCGTTACATAGAGCGCTGCAATAATTGAAAAAAGATCGAAATTCTTCAATAGAATAATATCCCTGATGGATCCTGCAAAGCAGGTTCTCGCTTTTTGTCCGATGGCTCCGACAATGAGTCCGGCTGCCAGAGACAGAAATACCGGGGCGTGAAGACTTCCCGGACCTTTTGTACTTGCTGCAAACAGACTTGTCGTCAGGCTCAAAATGAAAAGCAGCAGCATAAGAGCCGGAAGTACGCCACCGTTGTATTTCAGCGTTCTGCTTGAACGACCAAGTGAAAATCCTTTTTTCAGTGCAAACGTTCCGGTAACAACGCCTCCGATAAATCCTATGAGACCGACGTACGCATTCAGATCTCCTGCCGCCATTCTGATGACCATTCGAAGCGGACAGCCGAGAAAGACAAGCGATCCGATCATCATGATCATTCCGAGTACGAATCTGATGGCAGGCGAAGATCCCGCTGTCGATTTGTATTCATGCGTCGCAAGCGAGATAAAAAAGGCACCTGCAATTATTCCGATTATTTCGGGACGAATGTACTGCACCGGTGCTGCTGTCTGAAGTTTCAGTCCTCCGGCGATATCGCGGATAAAGCATGCGATGCAGAATGCCATGTTTGCCGGATTACCTGCGAGGGCCAGTATGATACATATCAGCCCGACGGCAAATCCTGCCGCAATCAGTTTGTAGTTCAGTTTACTCATTGTGTACCTCTGAAAGATCCTTTTGTATAGTTTCAAGCGCTGCAGCCGCTGCGCTGATTTCCTGCTCCGTGGTGAACCAGCCGAAACTGAATCTGACCATTCCCTGGCTGACGGTTCCGAAATGCCGGTGCACAAGCGGTGCGCAGTGTGCTCCGGCTCTGGTCGCGATTCCGTATTCATCAAAAAGTATATCGCTGATTTTTGCCGCATCGTGATTGCCCAGATTCAGTGATATGACCGGGGCTCTTTCATTCAGATGTCCGCCGGCAGTCTTGTGAAAATCACCGTAGATTCTGATTCCCGGCAGCGGTGCGACGGTTTCATAGAATTGTTCCAGCAGATTTTGTTCGTGAGTCCTTATTTTTTTGAGTCCGGTGGTTTTGATAAAATCCACCGCCGCTGCAAGTCCTGCGAGGCCGTGTACGTTCATCGTTCCAGCTTCCAGCCGGACCGGCATGCTGTCCGGCTGGTCCGGTTCAAAGGATAGAATCCCGCTTCCACCCCGTTTGAGCGGCCGCACGTGTATATCGGGCATAACGCAGATACCCCCGGTTCCCTGCGGCCCCATAAGCGCTTTGTGACCGGTAAAACAGAGAATATCTATCCTGCCGCCCTGCCCGTCGGTGTCTGCAGCATTTATTGCAAATGATCCGGCTGTCTGTGATGCGTCGACGATTAAAAGCGGCCGCCGTCCGTTTCTGGCAGCGTTTCTGATAATGGTGGAGACCGCTGCCAGGTCCGTATAATTTCCGGTTACGTTCGATGCCTGTGTTATAACGACAGCCTTGGTATCTGCCGTAACGGCACCTTTCAGGCTGTCGTATCTGATAACGCCGTTTTCATCGAGCGGTACTATGTCGAGCTGTACACCGTTGTTCTTCTGAAAAAATAACGGACGCAAAACAGAATTATGCTCTGCGGCTGTTGTGACGACGCGGTCACCCGGCGAAAGCGTTCCCATAATGGCTGTGTTCAGCGCTTCGGTCGAATTTGATGTAAATGCAACGCAGGACGGATCGGGGAACCCGAATAATCCGGCCGTCTGTTTCCGTGCCCGGTACACGATTCGTGATGCTTCAAGCGCTGCTTCGCTTGTTCCTCTGCCGCTGTTTCCGATACCTTCCGTCAGGGCCTGAACAACTGCATCTATGACGCACTGCGGTTTTTTATTCGATGTTGCAGCATTATCGAGGTAAATCATAATCCGTCCCTCAGACTGGCCGTTACGCTGCTGCAGTTTATGACACGGATATGTCTGCCGTTGAATTCGGTAACCCGACCGACGGCGGCAAATCGTGTTCCGATTCCTTTTCCCTCATATCCGGCAAGTGCCGTAAGCAGGTCAGGTGCTTTTTCCGAAGCAATACTTATAAGAAGACCGCCCGACGTCTGTGGATCAAACATGAGCGCCTTTACGGTATCGGTTTCGTCGGAGTCTCCCGTATCGAATTCTATATCGTCTCCGAGAAAATCTTCGTTCCGGTAGGTACCTGCCGGAATCAGGCCTTCGTCAGCGTACACGACGGCGTTTTTTATAAGTGGAATCATACTGAAATCAAATTCGATGGTAACATTGCTTGCCTGCGCCATTTCCCTTCCGTGGCCTGCAAGACTGAACCCTGTTACGTCGGTACATGCGTGCGGATCAAAATCATCCAGTACTCTTTTTGTGCTTTTATTCAGCGTCCGCATACTGGCAACTGCTTCCTCTTCGGCTTCCTTATCGGCCATTTCGCCTTTTACGGCAGTGTTGACCAGTCCGGTACCGATTGGTTTTGTCAGGATAATGACATCGCCGGGGCGTGCACCGAAATTTTTTCTGATCTTTTTCGGATCGATGAGTCCGGTAACACTTAACCCGTATTTCGGCTCCTCGTCGTTTATCGAATGACCGCCGGCAAGAGAAGCTCCCGCTTCGTGAACCTTATCGGCTCCGCCACGGAGTATTTCCGCAAGCACCCGGGTACCGAGGCAGTTGGGAAACGCTACGACGTTTAAAGCGGTTATCGGCTCTCCCCCCATTGCATACACGTCGCTCAGTGCATTCGCCGCTGCTATCTGACCGAAGGTGTAGGGGTCGTCCACTACCGGCGGGAAAAAATCTATTGTCTGTACGATTGCCTTATCGTCGGTTATTTTATAGACCGCCGCATCGTCTGAGGTTTCAGTTCCGACAAGCAGTGCCGGATCTGTGTTTTCCGGTAGTTCTGAAAGTACCTTGGAAAGCGTTCCCGGACCTATTTTTGCGGCACATCCCGCGGCCTTTGAGAATTGCGTCAGTTTTACTGTTTTAGGATCTGCATCTGGTTTCATACCTTTTATTCTACCGTCGAATCTTTGAAAGTACAAGAAAATAATAAAAAAAGTCTGGATAAAATAAAATTATTTAGGCTCCTGCAGGAGAATTTTGCAGGCGTGCAGTTTTTTCAGTACTGCTGCAGTCTGCAGTTTTGTTCTATTTCGGCAAATTCCTGTTCCGTATCGGCATCCAGAAATTCCGCATAATCGCCGGTACGGAGTGTTTCGACGATTTCGGAATGTTTTTGTATAACAAATTTTCCTGTTTTTCCCTGCGGCAGCGTACACAGTTCATCGTAAACCGATTGCGGAAAAATGACCGGGTTGGAGAAGCGCTCTTTTCCGTCTTTTCCGGGGCCTCCCAGTCTGAGTATTGAGTCGGGGTGTCCGGCAAATTTCTCGAACAGTTCCCGCAGGGTTGAAAGACGGATGAGCGGCTGGTCTGCGACACAGTACATTATTCCGAGCGGTGGCTTTTTATACTGCATGAAGTATTCCGTTCCGAGTCGTATCGTGTCGTTTACCAGCGGATATTCATGCAGAATGACCGGGATACCGTATCGTTCCGCGATGGGCGGAATTGCCGGCCATCGGGTTACGACGACAGCCGGCACTTCGGAAAAGGATGAAATCTTTTCTATTATATATTCAATGAGCGGGCGGCCGCACAATGGTTTTATGAGTTTGTTTTCACCGAATCTGAGAGATTGTCCCGATGCCATGATCACGCAGGCGCAGGGGCGTACTGTAGAAATTGCATTCACTATGCCGGTAGTATACCGTAGTATTTCGTTTTCCGTCTATGAGCCCCTGCCGGCATGAAAAATACATTATTATTAAAGTTATTAAATATAATTGTAAAAAAAGTCTTGACTAAGAGATACCGAGCAGGTATTATTTCAAATGGGTTATGATTGTTTACTGATACCGTAATTTTATTTCATATTAACTATATATTTTATAAGGAGTTGTGCCATGAGAAGTGATAAAGCAAAAAAAGGAATTGCCCGTGCACCGAACCGATCATTGTATCGGGCTATGGGATTGACCGATGAAGAAATAAAACATCCTCATGTCGGTGTCTGTTGCGCGCAGAACGATATTATTCCCGGGCATATTCACCTGAAGGATATAGCGGAAGCAGTCAAGGCTGGAATTCGTATGGCTGGCGGAACTCCGTTTGAATTTCCGTCGATAGGAGTCTGCGACGGTATCGCGATGGGGCACGAAGGTATGAAATATTCTCTGGTGACCAGAGAGCTTATTGCAGATTCCATCGAGTGTGTTGCCAATGCGCATCAGTTCGACGCACTTGTTATGATTCCCAATTGTGATAAAATCGTTCCCGGTATGCTGATGGCTGCCGCGCGGCTTGATCTTCCGACGGTTTTTGTTTCCGGCGGCGCCATGCTGCCGGGCCGTATTCCTGGCAACGATCCGTCCAACCCGTATTGTAATAAAAACCTTTCCCTGACGGATGTTTTCGAAGCTGTCGGCGGTGTTGCTGCCGGAAAAATAACGGAAACACAGCTTGATGAAATTGAGCGGTGTGCCTGCCCCGGCTGCGGATCGTGTTCCGGTATGTTCACGGCTAATTCCATGAACTGCGTAACTGAAGTTCTCGGCATGGGGCTGCCCGGCAACGGAACAGTTCCTGCCGTAAGCGGAGAAAGGATTGCGCTTGCAAAGGAAGCAGGCAGACAGGTTATGGAAATGTTCCGCCAGGGCATAACTGCCAAGAAAATAATGACGGCAGACGCTTTTGAAAATGCACTGACTGCGGATATGGCACTCGGCTGTTCTACAAATACGATCCTGCATCTTCCTGCGATTGCACACGAAGCCGGTGTCAGAATAGATCTGCATATGATAAACCGGATTTCGGAACGGACTCCGAACCTCTGTCATCTTGCTCCGGCAGGACATACCTTTATTGTCGATCTGGATGCTGCCGGCGGTGTTCAGGCGCTGCTCGCGGAACTTGCAAAGAAGAATCTTGTTCATACGGAACTTATGACGGTTACCGGTAAGACAATTGCAGAAAATATTGCGGGCGCGGTGAACAGAAATCCTGAAATTCTCCGTCCGATTGAAAATCCGTATTCACCGAACGGCGGGGTTGCAATTCTTTTCGGAAATCTTGCCGAGCACGGAACTGTCGTAAAACGGTCTGCTTGTGCGAAAGAACTTATGAAACATACCGGTCCGGCCCGCGTTTTTGACTGTGAAGAAGATGCGATGCAGGCAGTTCAGGAACAGAAAATAAACAAAGGGGATGTTGTCGTTATCCGCTATGAGGGACCGAAAGGCGGTCCCGGTATGCGGGAAATGCTTGCCGTAACAGCCGCTCTTGCGGGACAGGGAATGGATAAGGATGTTGTTCTCATAACGGACGGCCGTTTCAGCGGCGCAACCCGCGGCGCTTCGCTCGGACACTGTTCTCCCGAAGCTGCTGACGGCGGCCTCATCGCACTGGTTGAAGAAGGCGACAGCATCAGTATCGATATAAACGCGTACAAGATACATCTGGACGTTTCCGACGAGGTGATTGCCGGACGCCGTAAAGCATGGAAGTGCCCGCCGCCGAAAGTGACGACCGGTTATCTTTCACGTTATGCGAAACTTGTTTCAAGTGCCGATGAGGGAGCTGTGTTGAAATGAAGATGAAAGGTGCACAGATAGTTATAGAGTGTCTGCTTGAACAGGGTGTCGACACGGTTTTCGGATATCCTGGCGGAGCTATTCTTAATATTTATGATGAATTATACAAGAACAGCCACCGGATAAAGCATATATTGACTGCACATGAGCAGGGAGCGGCACATGCCGCCGACGGGTATGCCCGTTCGACCGGTAAAGTCGGTGTCGTGATGGCTACCAGCGGTCCCGGTGCAACCAATCTTGTGACCGGAATAGCGACCGCCCATATGGATTCGGTTCCGATTGTCGCTATAACCTGCAATGTTGCCAATTCGCTTTTAGGGAAGGATTCTTTTCAGGAAGTAGATATCCGCGGTATAACGATGCCGATTACGAAACACAGTTATATTGTGCGGCATATTGAAGAGCTGGCAAATTGCATCAGAGAAGCGTTTATCGTTGCTCAGAGCGGGCGTCCCGGTCCGGTGCTTATCGATATTCCAAAGGATGTAACCGCAGCTCAGACGGATTACCTGCCGGTTGATCCGTCCATCATTGACGACGTTCCGACTGTTCACATGACTGCAAATATAAATCGTATACGGACGGCTCCCGAGGTTTCCGACGAACAGATAAAAGAAGCTGCGGAACTTATCAATGCAGCAAAACGTCCCGTTATCTATGCGGGTGGCGGAATAATTATTTCAGATTCGAGTCCCGAGCTGCTTGCGCTTGCTGAACGAGCCAGTATTCCTGTTGCCGTCAGCCTTATGGCAAAAAGTGCATTTCCGTCTGCACATAAACTTTGTACCGGCATGGTCGGTATGCACGGCTCGAAGGCTTCCAATATGGCTGTCAGCAAGAGTGATTTCGTACTGACGCTCGGAGCGCGGTTCAGCGATCGTGTTACCGGGGACGCTAAAAATTTCGCGAAAAACGGTAAAGTCTTTCAGATAGATATAGATCCTGCAGAGATAAACAAAAATGTGCAGACGGCAGGTTCCATTATAGGAAATATGAAGAGTACGCTGGACCGTCTGCTGCCGCTTGTTGAGCAGAAGCCTGAAAGCGACTGGAACAGGCAGATAGCTGCGTGGAAAAAGGAAGTTCCGTCCACCACCGCTGCGCGGGGATCGCTCCATCCTGCGTTTTTGTGCAGATATGTGCACAGTAAAGTCGGTGAAAATGCAATCATTACGACTGAAGTCGGTCAGCATCAGATGTGGGTCGCCCAGTATTATGAATTCAGTATTCCCCGGACATTTCTTACCTCGGGAGGGCTCGGAACAATGGGATTCGGAACCGGAGCCGCTATCGGTGCGCAGGTTGGAAATCCCGGGCGCCGCGTTGTCCATTTTGCAGGGGACGGTTCATTTCGTATGAATTGTAATGAACTTGCGACAATCAGCCATTTCAATCTTCCTATTATTATTATCGTTATCAATAACGGAACACTGGGAATGGTCCGGCAGTGGCAGAATCTGTTTTACGGAAAGCGATATAGTCAGACGACGCTTGATTTCGGCCCCGATTTTGTAAAACTGGCTGAAGCCTATGGAATACAGGGATATCGTGCGGTGAATGAGACTGAATTCCGGAAGGCCTTTGATGCCGCTCTGGATGCCGGAAAACCGGCAGTCATTGATGCACATATAGGAATTGATGAAATGGTACTTCCTATGGTTCCTGCCGGAAAACCGATCGACCAGCTGTTTCTTGAAATAAAGTAGCAGAATACTTCGTAATATGGTATAGTAACTGTATCAGATGGTGTGAGGTGGTGCTATGGCTGGTATTTATGAATCTGGTGAGAATTATCTTGAAGCAGTTCTGATGCTGCAGAACGAAAAGGGGGCTGCGCATTCCGTTGATGTTGCACGGAAACTGAATGTCTCTAAACCCAGCGTAAGCAGAGCGATGCGTGTCCTTGGAGAAGGCGGCTATATAGAATTCGGAGACAGCAATGTGCTGACGCTTACTCCGAAAGGCCGAAAGAAAGCGGAAGAAGTATATGGCCGGCACGTGCTGCTTACAAAATTCCTTGAAAAAATAACGGGCGTTTCCCCTGAACAGGCGGAAGAAAATGCCTGCCGCATAGAACATGATATTGATACTGACGTTTCTGCAGGTATCCGGCGCTGGATGGAGCAGAATCAGTAAGCGGACCTGTATATGCGTTTTGCCCGGCGGCGGCTTACCGCATCTTTTCTTTTTCAGTAAAATACAGTACTATTTTCATCATGGCTAAAGATATCGGTAATTCACACGGAACGATGACTTCTGATAATCATGCTGCACTGTGGCACGGACGGTTTGAACAGGGACCTGATGCATGGGCTGTCGAATTTGAAACTTCAATATATGTCGATGAGCGTATGGCCTTCGATGATATCAACGGCAGTATTGCACATGCCCGGATGCTCGGTGAAACGGGTATCCTTACAAAAGAAGAAAGCCGGCAGATTACGGACGAACTTGCAGTAATAAAAAAGGATCTTGAATCTGGTAAGCTTAAAATTGATTATTCGGCTGAAGATATTCATTCTTTTATAGAAGCGGAACTGACCGATCGGCTCGGCGATACCGGCAGAAAACTGCATACCGGCCGGTCGCGCAATGACCAGATAGCTCTGGACGAACGTCTGTATCTGAAGCGTACAATACCGGATCTGTGCGACCGTATCGTTACCCTTATAGAAGCTTTAGTTCGGACGGCTGAAAAGCATACAGACGATCTTATTCCCGGTTATACTCACATGCAGCATGCCCAGCCGGTGACGCTTGCTCATCATTTGTGTGCATGGGCATGGAGCCTCGTACGCGACTGGAAACGGCTGCAGGACGCTTTAAAACGGATAGATGAGAGCCCTCTCGGCAGCGGAGCACTTGCCGGCAGCGGACTTCCGCTTGACAGAAAATCTGTTGCGGATCAGCTTGGTTTTTCCGGAGTAACCGACAATTCACTCGACAGTGTTTCCGACAGGGATTACTGTATTGAACTGGTGTCCGATTTTTCACTCCTGCAGATGCATCTTTCGAGATTTTGTGAAGAAATTGTCTTGTGGTCGACGACGGAGTTCAGCTTTGTCGATTTGAGTGAGAAATGGTCGACTGGCAGCTCCATAATGCCGCAGAAAAAAAATCCTGATTTTGCAGAACTCATACGCGGACGTACGGGGAAAATTTACGGCGATCTGGTATCACTGCTGACTATGATGAAAGGACTGCCGCTGTCGTACGACCGCGATCTTCAGGAAGACAAGGAGCCGTTGTTTGACGCGTTTGACTGTGTTCTGGGAAACGTGACCGTTTTTACGTATATGATTTCAAGTGCGCACTGGAATACCGGCCGGATGGCGGCCGGATGCCGCGGCGGATTTTTGAATGCAACCGACGTTGCTGATTATCTGGTCCGGAAGGGAATGCCGTTCCGGACGGCGCACGGTGTTGCGGCAGCGGCCGTCAGGAAGGCGATTGAGCTGAACTGCAGCCTCGAAGAACTTCCGCCTGATCAGTTTAAAGCCTGTTCGCCGCTTATTGACGATGATATTTATACACTGATTACCCCTGAAGCCTGTGTTGAAGCCAGAAAAACTGACGGAGGACCTGCTCCGCAACAGGTCCTGAAACAGATTGGAACACTGCAGAAATTCTGCACTACCGCCCGTTCTGCCGGATAATTGCGGAGTTTTTATGGGAGAACCCGAAAATACATTACGGTCGTTACAGTCAGGCGAAAGTATGGAACTGGTTTTTAAGGAAACCGAGTTCGATATTCTGGAACGGGAACTGATAACAAAGGCTTCCGGAGCAGAGGTGTTTGCTGCAGTATCTGCATGGATTATGAAACGGCTTGATCCTCTTTTCGTCCTTTTTTATGCGGATGAGGGCAAACCGTCAAAAAAAATAAAATACTTTACCCATCAGGGGATAAACCCGATTCCGGTTGATTTTTACATTGATGAACGTCGTCGGGCAGTTGTTACCGAAAATGCATTGTTCGTTCATCATTCCGGTTGTTTTTCACTGCCGTTTGGATTCACTACTGCGGTAACAGGGCTTCTTTTTATCGGACCGCCGTTTCATGGCGTGAAGTCGTACAGTCTTGCACAAAAAAAATTGCTGATACCGGTTGTGCGTATCCTCGGCAGAACATTTCTGTTCCTTGAAGCAGGAACTATACGGCAGGAAAAGAATCAGCTGCAGTATGCTTTTTCCCGTTATGTTTCTCCGGATGTTGTTCAGAATATAGTTGATAATCCTTCTGTAATGCACCTGGGTGGTGAAAAACAGTTCCTTTCTGTTATTTTTACTGATCTCAGAAATTTTACATTACTTTCGGAAAGTATGGATCCTGTCGTTCTTGTACGCGTTTTAAATATGTATCTGAACGAAATGAGCCAGGTGATTATTTCTCTCGGCGGAACTATCGATAAATTTGAGGGAGATGCGATTATGGCCTTTTTCGGGGCTCCGCGTAAAATGGAAGATCATGCGGTCCGATGTTGTCTTGCTGCTTTGCGGATGAAACGTATGGAAGCGGTCCTGAACGATCAGCTGATTCGGGAAAAACTTATTACCGCCCCGCTTTTTACCCGGATAGGAATAAACTCCGGTGATATGATTGTCGGCAATATCGGCAGTATGCAGCGGCTGGATTATACGATTATAGGAAACAACGTAAATATAGCATCCCGCATTGAAAACGTGAACAAACGGTACGGGTCTTCGATTCTTATGAGCGGACAGACTTTTAAACTGGTAAAAGACTGTTTTGACTGTCAGTATCTCGATACGGCGTATCTGAAAGGAGTGCGGGAACCCGTTCCGCTGTATGAACTCAAAGGAGAACGGCCGGATAAAATACCTTTGTATACGAATTGTCTTGCAAATCAGACCATTGACCGGCCTGTTCAGGCAGATGATTCCGATGTGGCGGAACTGGAAGAATTGTAAAGTTTTTTTTATACTGCATATAATGATTTTAGCGGGAGGAATGGATACTATATGAAAAAAAATTATAGGACTGCTGCTACGGTTTTTGCCGTAGTACTGATGCTGGTGATTTCCGGTTGCAGCAAAACAAAACAGACTGCGGAAGATACATCTCTTACTGATGTTACGACCAGGGGATTATTTGTTCTGGGACTTGATGATTCGTTTCCGCCGCTTGGTTTTCGCGACGAAAATAACGATATCGTCGGGTACGATATAGATCTTGCAAAAGAAGTCGCTGTCCGTCTCGGAGTGAAATTCAAGGCACAGCCTATCGAATGGGATGCAAAAGAACAGGAACTCAATACCGGAAAAATAGACTGCATCTGGAACGGTTTTACGATTACGCCGGAACGCGAAAAAGAACTTACATTTACGAGTCCCTATCTGGACAATGATCAGGTACTTGTTGTTCGTTCTGCCGGCGGAGTAAAGACACTTGCCGATATGGCCGGCAAGGTAATCGGTCTTCAGAGCGGTTCGAGCGCACAGGAAGCGGTCGATGGAAATACCGGATTCAAGAATTCGCTGAAGAATATTGTGATGTTCAAAGATAATATTACGGCTCTGAACGATCTGGAAATAGGAGGCGTAGACGGTGTCGTCATGGACAGTGTCGTCGCCGAGTACAGTATTGCAATGACGAAGAAGCCTTTTTCCGTCCTTCCTGAAAGCCTTTCAAAAGAAGAATACGGCGTAGCGTTCCGTAAAGGAGATATCCGGCTGCGGGACAAAGTTCAGGAAATCCTCGGGGAGATGCAGAAAGACGGGACCGTTACCGCTGTTTCCAGAAAATGGTTCGGCCGCGATATCTCTGTAATCGGAAAATAACGTTATGATAAAGATGCTGCTGGTCATGCTTCAGGGAACCGTTGTGACAATACAGGTTTTTTTTCTGACTCTTCTTTTCGCACTGCCGCTGGGGTTACCGATAGCGGCGGCGCGGATGTCGAAAAACCGTTTTGTTGCCCAGATTGCAAATATATTCATGCTGATTATTCGCGGTACACCGTTGATGCTTCAGCTTATTTTTGTTTATTTTGCTCCGTATCATCTCTTTCATGTTTCTTATGATCGTTTTACTGCCGCAATCATTGCCATGGCGATAAACTACGCTGCATATTTTGCGGAAATATACCGCGGCGGTATTGACGCTGTTCCCGACGGGCAGTCAGAAGCTGCAAAAGTTTTGGGGTATACCCGGAATCAGACGTTCTTTCGTATTATACTGCCGCAGGTTATAAAAAGAATAACTCCGGCGATGGGGAATGAAGTTATAAATCTGGTAAAGGATACTGCACTGGTACAGGTCATCGGCGTAGCGGAATTACTGCATGTTGCGCAGACGACGTCCAGCCGGCTTTTTTCGACGATGCCTATTTTTGTTGCAGGCATCTTTTATTTTGTCATGAACTGGGCAGTTTCCGCTGCATTTCTGCAGCTTGAAAAAAAACTCTCATATTATCGATAGGATACTGCTGGAGCTATATTTATGGAAGAGATGAAGACGGTTATCAGTGTTAAAAATCTCAGAAAGGAATTCGGGAATACTGAAGTTATAAAAGATATTTCATTTACTGTACAGCGTGGAGAAGTTCTCGGCATTATCGGTCCTTCCGGATCAGGCAAATCGACGATGCTTCGCTGCATTATGCAGCTTGAAAAGGTAAGCGGGGGGTCCGTTTCGATTTGCGGTATTGAAATGGTTACCGACGGTGTTTATGCAGATAAAAAAAATCTTCATGAGGCTTCTCTCAATGCAGGTCTGGTTTTTCAGAATTTTAATTTATTTCCGCATTTTTCAGTACTAAAGAATATCAGCCATCCGCAGATTCATGTTCTGAAAAAGAAACAGGAAGCTGCAGACGATGTTTCCCGTCTGCTTCTGGATAAAATGGGGCTTGCCGACAAGGCTGATGCGTATCCTTGTGAACTTTCCGGCGGTCAGCAGCAACGCGTTTCGATTGCCCGTGCACTTGCATTAAAACCGCAGGTTCTGTTGTTTGACGAACCGACAAGTGCCCTTGATCCCGAACTGACCGGTGAAATTCTTGCCGTTATAAAAGGTCTTGCTGACGAAAAAATGACAATGGTCGTCGTTACCCACGAGATGTCGTTTGCCCGCGACTTGAGTGACCATATTATTTTTATGGACGGCGGCGTGATTGTCGAACAGGGAAGTGCACATGATATAATTGAAAATCCGCAGCAGGAGCGGACAAAAACTTTTTTGCGTCGTTTTTCGGTTCCGGAGCGATAGACACCTGCGGTCTGCCGGTCACATACGACAACCTTTTTCAATAATTGACTATTTCTTTTTTTTACTATATAGTAACATTTCACCGCACTGTAAAGAAAATACAATGCGTATTATCTGGATTACAAAATTCCGTCTGTGAAAGACGGTTTTGGAGGTTATACAAGTGGTCAAAATCAGACTTAAAAGATTTGGCGCAACAAAACGTCCCTGTTACCGCATTGTTGTGCAGGATTCGCGTAAACCGCGCGACGGTACCTGCATTGAGGAACTTGGGGTCTATCAGCCGATAGCGGAAGAAGCCGGACAGGTCGCTTTTGATGAAGAGCGCGTGAACTACTGGCTCGGTGTGGGTGCACAGCCTACTGCTATTGTACGCAAACTGATCAATAAAAAGAAACTTGAAAAGTAGTTTACAGGAGCGCATGGAATGGAAAAAGACCTGATTGAATATATTGCAAAATCATTGGTCGATGATCCCAGTGCAGTCTCGGTAAATGAAACCGAAGGTGAAAGAGGTACCGTTCTCGAACTTAAGGTTGCCGATGGTGATATTGGCAAAGTTATCGGCAAGTACGGCCGTATTGCGAAGGCGTTGCGTACTGTTTTGAGTGCATCTGCAAGTAAAAATGGAAAACATTACAGCCTTGAAATTCTGGACTGATCGTACTGATGGTGATTGAACAGTTTGTTGTTGGTTTTATCCGCGGAAAACACGGTTTGGCGGGTGAATTTAAAGTAGAAAGCGCTTCCGGTTATTATGATCATATTGCAGCTTTAAAAGAAGTGACTTTGCGACACGGCAGTGAACAGAAGGTATTTCAGGTTGAATATGCTGAACCTGCGGACACTACCCTGTACATGAAACTTGCGGGAATTGATACCCCTGAAGCGGCAGCTCGGCTGAACGGATGGGAAATTATCGTACCGCGGAAATACGCGCATCCTCTCACTGCGGATGAGTGGTATATTGAAGATTTGAAGCAGTGTTCTCTGATTTACAGAATTTCTGAATCGGGGAAGGACGGACTGGCAGAAGAAGCTGCACCTGCCGATGAAACGGTAGGAACAATCACAAACGTATTGGAAGGCGGATCAGGTGACCTCCTTGAGGTTTCCCTCTCCGAGAGCTGCAGACTGCTTGCGGACGGTGTCAAACTGACTGCATCCGGTAAACCGAGAAAGGTCATGGTACCTTTTAACGAAAGGTTTATAGGAGCTGTTGACATGCGGAACAATACAGTCGAGCTGATGCACCTCTGGATTCTGGAGTAAATCCATGAAATTTACAGTGCTGACCTTATTTCCTGAGATCCTGCGCGCTTATTTTGAAAACTCAATCATGGCGAAAGCAGTTGAAAAGGAAATTATTGCCTACGATTTGGTGAATATCAGAGATTTTGCTTTTGATAAACACCGTTCCTGTGATGACAGTCCGTATGGAGGAGGAGCCGGGCAACTTATGATGCCGGAGCCTCTGGGACGTGCGCTTGACAGTGTTGGAGCCGGCAGAAAACGGGTCATTTTTGTGACTCCTGGCGGAAAACCTTTTACACAACGGAAAGCGCAGGAATTGAGCCGGGAAAAAGAACTTGTACTTATATGCGGCCGATATGAGGGAATCGATCAACGGATAATTGATTCATTTGTAGATGATGAAATTTCCATTGGTGATTACGTTATGTCGAGCGGAGAAGTTGCGGCGACGGTGATAATCGATACGGTGTATCGGCTCATCGACGGTGTAATTTCGAAGGAATCGCTGCAGGAGGAAAGTTATTCCGGCGGCCTTCTGGAATACCCGCAGTACACGCGTCCACCACTGTACCGGGGCATGGCAGTTCCTGATATTTTACTGTCAGGGAACCACGAATATATCCGGAAGTGGCGTCTGAAAAAGTGTCTGGAAAAAACTTTAGCCTATCGGCCTGATATGGTTGCAGCAGCACGAAGTTCCGGAGAACTTACTTCAGAAGCTGAAAAAATGATTGAGGAAATTACAGAACATGTTTGTTTAAAGCATGTTCGTATAAAGCACCACCGCAGGCGGGCTGCTGAAATACCTGCACCGGTGTCTGATTCAGGAGATAAAGATGGATCTGATAAAAACGATTGAAGAACAGAATAAACGCGAAGGAGCTCAGGGCTTCAGAGTCGGTGATACGGTAAAAGTCTACTTCAAGATTATTGAAGGTAAAACGGAACGTATTCAGATTTTTGAAGGTATCGTAATTTGCATGAAAAACAGCGGAGTACGGAAGACTTTTACGGTTCGTAAAAATTCATACGGGGTCGGTGTTGAACGTGTATTTCCTGTTAACTCTCCGCGTATTGTTAAGATCGATGTTGTCCGTGCCGGTAAGGTTCGCCGTTCAAAGCTGTTCTATCTGCGCGATAAAGTCGGTAAACATGCCAAAGTCAGAGAACTTGTCGGCGGCAAAGTTACGGCCCAGATTGCTGCACGTAATGCAGCTGCAGAAGCTGCTGCCGCAGCCAAAGAGGCGGAAATCAAGGCAGAAGTTGTTGCTGAACACGCAAACAATCCGGCTGAAAAATAACACTGTTCTTTTTGTATGAACGACAATAAAATCTTCATACATGCTCAAGCATCTGCCCTCTCCTGTGCCCGAACTGCACTGCGTGAGGGCGATTCTGTTTTTGTACGTATACTGTCGAAAAGCGGACCCGGCCGCTATCTTGCCTATTTTTCCGGTTCCCGTTTTTCAGTTGAATCTTCCGCTGATTTTAATCCCGGACAGGCTTTTACTGCAAAGATTTCTCTTAGAAACGGCAGGCTGTTTCTTGTTCCCCAGTATAATCCGGCGGCATCCGACCATGCGCTTGTGCAGCATATGAACGCTGTCCGTTCGTCTGTTCAAACTCCGCAACCTCTTTCAGATCCGTTTCTTGCATCATATTTTTCTTCGCTTGGTATTCAACCCGATACGATAACGCTCAGACTGGTACAACTGCTTGAGCAGATGGGCGTGAAATTTACCGCTCCTTTTATTAATAAAGCCCGGCGGGTCGCCGGAAAATTTTCCGGCAGGGAGAAAGAGGCTGCAGAAGCGGCGATGATGCTTCAGGAAAAAGGAATAGAGGCAACTGCTGAAAATGTCGCACAGCTGCTCGCTTTGTTTGACGGCCGTGCTGCGGACGAAAATCAGGATGGTCGGGAGACTGCAGGCGGTTCGAAATCTGCTGCTGCCGAAACACACGACGATATTAGTTTGGCAGTAAAGAAATATTTCAAAACCGCACTTGAAGCTGCAGCCGGTGCGCCGGAAGGGTTTGTAACGCTTTTTAATCATCTTGCTTACAGGTCGTCGGACACTGATACGGTTCGTGAGCATTGGGTGATACTACCGTATGAACTTACCTCTGATACGCAGCGGGTAACTGGGGCGTTCCGTCTGCAGCTTGACCGGGAACGAAAAACCTGCAAAAAAATAATTATTTCTGCGGAATATTCTGGAAAAAAAGCTGTTTTTGTAGTATATTTATATACGAAAACAGGTAGAAAAGTCCGGTTTTGTATTGATCCTGCCCCGTCAGATCGGGGACAGGAAATACTTACAGAACGACTGCAATCTTTATTACATTCTTTGAATTGCTTTGAGAGAGAGATGAAAGTCGAATGGTCTGTTTCTGAACTGTCGGCTGGTTTTGCTGTATATGACAAACCGGTTACGGTTGTCCGGGGTAAGGTTTGAAGATGTGTAAACAAAAAGCTGTTTCTCTTCATTACCCGGAGAACTATCCTGCGCCGTTTATTTCTGCTTCTGCAAAGGGGGCGCTTGCGGAAAGAATGGTTGCTATTGCAGAAGCCTCCGGTATTCCTGTTATTAAGGATGAATCCCTTGTCGAAATTCTGTCTGCTGCTCAGGTCGGTGAGTGTATTCCGGAAGCTGCGTATGAAGTTGTTTCAAAGGTGTTTGCCTTTATTTTGGAACAGGGAGTTTCTCAATGAGCAGATTTATAAAAGTGTATCCGGGGGACATTAAAGAAGGTGTGCGATATTCCGCTCCTGTATTTTTTGATGACGGAGTAAATATGTTCCTTGCCGCGGGTAAAGCCGCAAAAGCGTATCACATTAAAGCCCTGAAAAGATGGAATATTCCATTTTTGATTACATACGGGCATATTGTTGAGTCTTATGATGATTTCCAGGATGTAGAGGAACTTGAGGATCTTGAAGAAGTTGATGAAGTCCTTCCGGTGGATGATGATCGTAAAACAGGGACCGATACATAAAGTACCGTGAAGGAATCTCGTAAAGAAACCGGACAATCGGGAGAAAACCGTGCCGCAGACTATCTTAAACGGCATGGTTTTGTTATTTTAAATCGTAACTGGCGGACAAGAACAGGCGAAATTGATATAATAGCACGTAAGGAAGAGACTGTTGTTTTTGTTGAAGTAAAAACGCTTCCTGCTGGAAACGGTAGAATTCTGGAACAGGTTCTTAATGTGCGGAAACAGAAAAGAATCATTAAAACGGCTAAATGTTTCCTTTCAAATAATCGACAATATAATAACTGCTATATCAGATTTGATGTAGTTGTTGTCGATATGCCGGGTTTAGATTCTGTATATCACATTGAAAACGCTTTTTCGGAGCACATATGATTTCTGGAGTAAAAACAGTTTCTTCAAAAGATTCTGAGGATATGACGTCAGCGCAGATTATGGAATTCCGCAGGAAGATACATGATGCAAAATATATCGATTCTGCAATTCAGAGAATTGCCTCTGTGCTGAGCAAACGGCTTATAGAAGAACATGAGCGACAGTAAGTGAGGAAGATGATCTGCTGCGGGAGGTAGTTCAAAATGGGAAGAAATGACAGACACGGCAGGAATAACCGCCGGAACTGGAATAATAAAAACCGGAACAAGCAAACGGATCGTGAAGAACCGAAAAAAACAGCACGGCCTGTTTTACTGCATCGTGAGACGCGGCAGGAGGCTATTGAACATGAAAAGGCGATTAAGGAATTCAAAACACGGCAGGTTGTCTGCGAGAAATGCGGTCTGCCGATAAATGATATAGCAAGCGCACTACCGGACAGGGAGACGGGGAATCCCGTCCATTTCGACTGTGTACTTGATGAATTGCAAAAGAACGAACACGTCAAGGAAAATGAAAAGATAACCTATATAGGCCAGGGGCGGTTTGCTGTTCTTCATTTTGACAATATACATGATATGAAACATTTTACTATTCAGAAAGTAATTCCATGGGAAGATCGTGACGCCGATTGCAGCTGGAGAAAGGAGATGGCGGCTTTATACAGCCAGATAAAGTAACACGGTAAAAAAAAGAAAACCTTGCCGCTGACGCGTACAAGGTTTTGCCGGGAACCGGACTTGAACCGGCATGGTATTACTACCGAGGGATTTTAAGTCCCTTGTGTCTACCAATTCCACCATCCCGGCGATTTGTCTACTATATAATAAATAGTGATTTTTTACAAGTACAATTGTTCAAAACGGATTTCTCTGATAAAATGCTACCATGTTTTCAGACACCCATTTTCATTTCAATTTATTGACGGATGACGGCGGTACCGGCGGATCTGAAATCCTGTCCGGAATGGCAGCTGATAACTGTTTTTTTGCTCAGGATATCGGTGTCGCGTATGATGACCTTCCGTTGCGTCAGCAGCTGTGCCGGTCTGTAATCAACGGTATGAGTGATAAAAACGCTGCACGGAAGATACTTGATTTTATGTATTTTTCCGCGGGAATCTGGCCGTCTCCGATAGAAATTCGAGAGCGGAAAAAACATTTTCCTGCTTTTAAACAGCGTATTGCTGAAGCTCTTTTATCGGACGATCCGTTTTTTCGGAAAGTCTGTGCTGTCGGCGAGTGCGGTCTCGATCATCACTGGAATCCATCGGGAGCGGACGGACGTTCGGAAACTGATTTTACGAGTGATATGGCGGCCGGGGAACGGGAACTTTTCTGCATGCAGCTTGAACTGGCGGATGAACTGCAGCTCCCTGTTATAGTACACAGCAGGGATGCTGCTGAAGAAACAATCGGCTGTATTTCCGACTGTGGAAGTCATAACGGTGTTATTCACTGTTTTTCATACGGCATCGAAGAAGCCCGGGCTTTTATTGACAGGGGGTGGTATATCAGCTTTTCCGGTTCTGTGACATACACGAAGAAAAACAAAATGGCCGCAATGGAAGACTTACTGCGGTTTATTCCCCGGGACAGACTGCTTCTTGAAACGGATGCTCCGTATCTTGCCCCGGTACCGTTCAGAGGACACCGGAACTCTCCGCTTTTTATACGCCATACTTACCGGTTTGTGGCTGAAATTCTCGGTACTTCTGTTGAACAGCTTTGTGAAACAGTTGACAGGAATGCCCGAAGCTTGTTTATCGGTAAAAATCCGGTATAATCGTTTTTTATAAACAAAAAGCGCTGCAGAAAATTCTGTTCCTGCAGCGCTTTTTGTTTAAGGTATCAGTTGCCGGCTGTCAGATATTCAGCAACTGCGCGTATTTTTTCAGAGCTCCGTCTATATCTCCTGCGAGAACAGCTTTTGCGAGTTTTTTACCGAGCTGAACACCTTCCTGATCGAAACTGTTGACGTTCCAGATAAATCCCTGAAACATTATCTTGTTCTCATAATGTGCCAGAAGAGCTCCCAGCGTTTCAGGAGTAAGCTGCTTTCCGTAGATAAGGCTGCTCGGACGGTTTCCTTCAAAATTCTTATTCGGATTTTCGTCCTTTTTCCCGCATGCGAACGCAATAATCTGCGCAGCAACGTTTGCACAGAGTTTTTTCTGACTGGTGGAACCTTCTATTACAACATCTTTTCCTGTTTGATTTTCGGTGAAAGCAATAAACTGCATCGGAACAATATTTGTTCCCTGATGCAGCAGCTGGTAGAATGAATGCTGTCCGTTTGTTCCCGGTTCTCCGAAAATGACAGGTCCGGTCAGATAGTTCATCGGTTTGCCGAAACGATTAACACTTTTACCGTTTGATTCCATATCGAGCTGCTGCAGATGGGCGGGGAAACGATTCAGTGCCTGACTGTAGGGAAGTACAGCTGTATATCGATAATCCTGAACGTTTCGTTCGTAAATTCCGATAAGTGCATCCATCATTGACGGATTTTTGTATATATCGGGATTTTTTGCCGTTTTGTCTGCTGCTGCAGCACCGTTCAAAAAGCGTGCAAAGATATCCGGCCCGAAAGCAAGGCTCAAAACGGCGCCTCCGACAGCAGACGTTGCGGAATAACGTCCACCGATATAATCATCCATATAAAAAGAAGCCATATAAGCAGGGTTATTTGCTAACGGACTTGTTTCGCTGGTAACTGCGATCATGTGTTTTGCCGGGTCCAGTCCCGCTTTTTTTATGAAATCTTTTACGAATGCCTCGTTTGTCAGTGTTTCAAGAGTGGTTCCGCTTTTCGAGACAAGAATAAAAATCGTATGTGCAAGATCGACCGAAGCGATGACGGCAGCCCCGTCATCAGGATCTACATTTGAAATGAACTCTGCATTCATTTTGAACGTGTCGTTTGCAACAGCCCAGTTTTTGAGTGCAAGGTACATGGCTCGGGGACCAAGATCACTACCGCCGATACCTATCTGAACTGCTGTTTTATATTTTTCGCCTTTTTCATTCGTTATCGTTCCGCGGTGGATATCGTTTGCAAATTCTGCAATAGCTTTCTGCTGCTTTACATAAAATTCCCGTTTGTTAACGCCATCTACAATGACATCTTTTCCGAGTTGCCCTCGAAGAAGCTGGTGGAGTACCAGCCGCTTTTCACCTGTATTTATGACAGCACCGTTATATAAGTCTTCGTATTTTTCTACAAGCTGGGCCTCTTTTGCCAGTGATTCGAGAACACCCAGAATTTGAGCATTTACTTCTTTTGCCGCATAATTATATGTCAATCCTTCCGCCATCGGCATAGCGTACTTTACGACGCGTTCGGCACCGTTTTCACCGCTTATTGCCGTTTTCAATTCTACCTGCCCTTTCAAAGACAGAAGCTTTTTGTAAGATGGAAGTGTATCAAGATTTTCCCAGGTTATCATATGTGCCTCGATATAATAGAAATATTTTCCAGCGGAATACATCCGCCTGATGAAAAGAGTATACAAAAAATAAAGTATTTATGGTAGACAATCCGACTACATACAGCCCGTATCCCGCGTTTATCGTGTGCTGCTATTCGTCAAGTTCCGGCATTTTTAGTTTTAGCGAAGCCATGAACTGCATCCCGGTAACACCTTCCCGCAGAGCGGCAAAGACGCAGTTATCTCCGGCAAGTGTTCCGAGTACTTCTTCGAACGAAAGCGAATCCAGTGCTGCGGAAACAACTGGCGCATGCCCGGGAAACGTCCGTATGACTACCATATTCCCGGAAAAATCTATACTGATATATCCGCGGAGAAAATCCTGTATAAAGATCTGCTCCGATTCCTGACGTTCGTCTTCTCCCGGCAGCGTATAGACATATCCGTTGTGTCCGTCTGAGACTTTCCCGACTTTCAGTAATTTCAGATCCCGGGACAACGTGGCCTGTGTGACTTCAAAGCCTTCTTTCTGCAGATAACCGAGGAGGGCTTCCTGGCTTTCAATTCTATAATTTTTTATAAGCTTTCTAATGCTTTTCAGTCTTGTCAGACGCTCTTTCACGTTATGCCTCGAATATTTTCTGAATATTTATGTATACAATATGTATAAAAATACTGATTATGTCAAGCACTTTTACCAACTCATTTTACAGTATTAACAGGAATTAATCCATAGTTACCCAGGTTTTGCCTGTTCCGCCGTCCTCAGGATTTGCAAAATGATACTCTTTTACCCCGGGATAGTGAGAAAGATAGTCCTGGACTCCCTGCTGGAGAACTCCCGTTCCTTTCCCGTGGATAATGCAGAATTCATGAACATTTTTCAGTGTACATAAATCAAGCTGCCGTTCAAGTATTTTAATGGCTTCGTCGTAATGCATTCCCAGCAACCGGAGTTCATAGACCGGAAGTCCTCCTGAATCGCTTTTTATCGTCAGCGATCCGGGCGATTCCGTTTCATCACTTCCTGCAAGATCAATTGTAACCGTCGGCGTCAGCGGTTCTTCTTTCCCGGTATCGACGAGCAGCAGATCTTTTTCCTTGAAATTCATCTTTATCGAACCGAATTGAACACTCCAGAGTCCTTTCCGTTCCTGGTGCAACAGTACACCCTGCATACGGGACGGACCGGCTGCAACAGCTGCTCCTTCTTTAAATTCCTGGGGGGCCGTCTGTTCTCCTGCAGCCGGTACAACCGGTGTTGCAAGTGCCAGCGCCTGTGCGTTTTTCAGCCGTTTTCGTGGTGTTTTTGTACCTGTTTTTTTAGATTTTCTGTCCTGTTCCGCTATTTTGTTTTCTATTTCTGTTTCATCGGCATGCAGTGTCTGTTCTTCCGTTTCGAGTTGCTCTGCACGGGTCTGTTCTGTCTCTGTCAGTTCTGCAATAAACTTTTTGACTTCGACTGCCTTTTCATGAGTAATTTCACTTTCCCGGAGCGTACGGACCAGGTTTTCAAGCTGACTCCGGCTTTCTTTGACAAACCTGCTTTCGTCCCGGCTGCGCTCTTTTTTAAGCTCCAGTTCCTTTTGCCGGAGCCGAAGATCTTTTAAATCGACGCGACGGCGACGTTCATTTATCTGGTGCTCTTTGCTGCGGAATTCCTGCTCAAGCGCGTTGAGTTCCGCGTGTTTTGCCGTAAGCCCTTTGATAAGTGTTGAAACGTCTGCCTGCTCATTGGTCAGA
>JALCCK010000018.1 GCA_022640795.1 Treponema sp. | reverse complement strand
GACAGATTGGTTTCAAGTACCGCTATATTTTTCTTCAGCGAAACGACGTCAAGATTCGATTCTCCGTACCGGCGGTAAAGACTGTCAGCATCGAGATCGATGAATACAGGATCTATTGCCCCTTCCAGCTGGATTTTCGTTCCGACCGGCAGTCCGAGCAGAAACGCGAACGTATCCAGCTGCTGATCGACAGACTGCCGCGTTTTTTCCACAGAAGGCCGCTGGTTTTCGTACGTTACCTCGGCCTGAAGCATACTCAATTCCGGAACCAGACCGTTTTTATAGTTTATTTCCGACTGCTTTGACCGCTGTTCCGCATTCTGCAGCGTTGTCTCCTGCAGCTTCAGATTTTCCTGCTGTAAAAGTAACCCGTAAAAAAGTTTCCGCACATTCAGCTCGTTTTCTTTAACACTACTGTCCCACGAGATAACGCCGGCTTCATAATCGGCATGAGCCGCCTTTATATTCTGGATAAGTGCAAGACTCAGATTAAGCGAAACACCAATATTGCCAACAGCCACCCAGTTATCGCTTTCGGATGCCGCTTCGGTAGGAATACTCACCGGAATTCCTACTCGTGCATAAAGCGGATTGAGTAGTTCCGCATACGTCTTTGACTCAGATGCATAATCGTTTACCCTGCTCATCGTTCCCGATGCCTGAACGGCCGGCAGAAAAACGTTCCAGGAATATTTATCTGCACGTTTTTTTATCTCAAGATCTATTGCATTGCTTTTGAGTGTCCGGCTGTTCTGCGTTGCATAACTGACAGCCTGCTCAACGGTCAGTACAAGCGGTTCCTCTTTTTTCTGATCTTCTGCAAAAACTGAAGATACAAACCAGGTCAGTAAAAGTAAAACCGGTAAAAAACCAACACTACTTCGTACTTTATTGTTCATTTTTACTCCTCATAAATGGTCAGGCGATGCCTGTTTGCCACAGACGGCGAAAACATGATAATAAAACTTCCCTGTTTAATTATCATGTTTTCGCAATAATTCCGCATTCAATAAAGCCGTAAACCTCAGTAACGGCCTGCTGTAAGTCTTCATTGGTAAATTCATGTGTTCTCCCCTGTATATAAAGTGTAACCGGTATCGACATAAACCAGCCGAAGGAAAATTCTTTCTCTCCCGGTATTTTTTCATCGAGCAATTTGCGGAATTCCGCATCTTCCCCGGTTATTTTTTTAGAACGAAAAGCTTCTTTAAGCGACGCTGTATCACAGCTCAGCCGGAGCCAGCCCGAAACAGGAATAATAGACGGCCGCAGTATGAAAAAAGTCATAAAGACCCGTAATCTGATATAGATCATTTCATAAAAATTCAGTGCAGCTTTCTCCTTTTCTTTCACAGTATCCATCAGCAAAGAAAATTCTTCTGCTATGAGCGAACGAATCAGTTCATTTTTATTGCTGAAGTATGAATATAAACTGCTTTTCGCCAGGCCGAGTTCGTCGGCCAGTTTTTGAATTGTTATTCCCGTAACACCTGCTTTTCCGATAACAGAAGCAAGGGCCAGAAAAATTCTATTCTCCTCGGGAAAATTTTCGGCATCTATTCTGCAGGTTTCATCCAGAACTTTCCGACGCTGCTCAGATATTGAAACAGTCCGATGACCGAATCCGTTAAAAAGAAAAGTGGTAAATGATTCTGCTTTTTCTGCTACAGATCCGGCAGAACAGGAATTTTTACTGCAGGCAAGCAGAATAAAAGCAGTTCTTGAAAACGCATAAATATATCTGACATACATTCTTTTATCGAAGATAACAAAATTTCCCGTCTCATCGACTTTCGAATAAAAGGTGATAAGTTCGCGTATTCCCCGATTCTTCATTTCGAGAACAAACCGTGTCTCGAAATTCTGGGAAGCAACGGCAAGTTTCAGCAAATATAAAAAATACGTCGTGTGTTCCATAAAATACGAAACAACCCGGCATACGGAAACAAACACTTTCTCTATCGTAGAATCTTTCTCACCAAGCTGATCCTGTACATCAAGCAGTAAATCCGCAACAATATCGAACAAGCGGGATTCTGCTTCGGACATAAGCTCATCTTTGTTTTTAAAATGCCGGAATATGGCTGTCTTTGATATACCGACCCTTTCAGCAATTTTGCTCAATGAAATTTTGCTGAAAAAATCTTCAGACTGGAGAGAAAATACCGTATCAAGTATCAGATCCTTTGTGGAAATATTCTTAGAATTCATCATGCTAATCGTATATTACCGATTGTTCGGTAACATAAAAAATATACTTATATTCTTTATGTTTGTCAATAAAACACAGTGACACAAATTATGGAAGATAAATGTAAAATCATGATAAATAAATTCTAAAAATTTCATAAATTCACGTCAGATTCTTTTAAATGTCCGGCTTGCAACAGTTCCGGTAAATGAAGTATGATGGGATACTATGAAAACTTCACAGACAATTATTTCCACACTACGGGACGCTCCTGCGGATGCCGTAATCGCCAGCCATCAGCTTATGATGCGGGCCGGACTTATTCGAAAACTGGGAAATGGATTATATACGTACCTGCCGCTGGGACTACGTGCCTTCCGGAAGGTAGAAACTATTATTCGGGAAGAACTCGACGCGGCAGGTTTGCTTGAATTTAAACCGACCGTCATTATACCCGGAGATATCTGGAAAGAAAGCGGCCGCTGGGAGACCTTTGGAAACGAAATGCTCAGAGTAAAAACGCGAAGCGGACAGGATATGGTCGTTAGCCCTACGGCGGAAGAGGCGTTTACGGCACTTTTCAGGGACAGTCTGACAAGTTATAAACAGCTCCCCGTTATTGCTTATCAAATAAACACAAAATACCGGGATGAAATCCGTCCCCGCTACGGAGTCATGAGGGGAAGGGAATTCGTGATGATGGATGCCTATTCGTTCGACGCGGATGAAAAATCGCTGGATGAATCATATAGTGCATGCGCAAAAGCGTACCAGAGGATCTTTAAACGTCTCGGACTTTCGACAATCTCAGTTCGCGCCGATACAGGAGCTATGGGCGGCAGCGGGTCCGAAGAATTTATGGTAGAAAGCGTAGTAGGCGACAACACGCTTATTTTATGTCCGAAATGCGGATATGCCGCAAATGTTGAAAAAGCAGCGTGCAAAACTGACGAACCGACAGATACAAACGGCAAGCCGCAGAAAAAAACAGAACTTCCGTACGAGCCGGTTGCCTGTCCCGATGTAAAATCCATCAGTGATATGGAAACCTTTTTCAAGACGACGTCCCAGCAGTTTATCAAAGTTCTCATCTATAAGGCTGAAAACTGTGCACTCAATCTGAAAAATGCACCGGGCGGAAAAACGTTCAAAGCAGTAAAAGATGCCGAAGAAAAAAAAGAATACTATCCGAAAGCCTTCTTTGCCGCCTGCATCCGCGGAGATCTCGACGTAAATGAAGCGAAACTTGCGGCACTGTTAAAAGCCAGCAGTGTAGAACTGGCAGAAGAAGAAGACGTCGTAAGATTATCAGGAGCCCCGCACGGTTTTGTCGGTCCGGTTGGTCTTACCGCTGTTCCGCTTATTGTCGACGATTCCGTTGTATCCCGGGACAAGGATGGAAATCTGTGCGCGCACATACACGATACCATCACCGGCGGACTTACAAAAGACGTAGACTACCGTCACGTCGAACCGCTCAGGGATTTTATGCCGTGGATGACTGGAGATATCCGAACAGTCGTTGCCGGAGACTGCTGCCCCGACTGCGGAACGGAGTTGTACAGCAAAAAAGGAAATGAACTCGGCCATATCTTCAAGCTCGGAGATAAATACACAAAAGCAATGCACGTAACCTACCTCGATGAAAACGGAAAACAGCAGACTCCTCTTATGGGCTGCTACGGCATCGGGCTCGACCGGACGCTTGCCTCAATAATTGAAGAACATCACGATAAAGACGGCATCATATGGACAATGAGTACCGCACCGTATCACGTCGTAATAGTACCGATAAAATACACGGGAGCAATGAAAGAGACCGCAGACAAAATCTATGCTGAACTGACAGAGAACGGAATAGAAACGCTGCTGGATGATCGTGACGAACGCCCCGGCGTCAAATTCAAGGACATGGATCTCATCGGTATTCCGGTCCGCATCGTCGTCGGTGACAGAAATCTGCCGAACGTAGAATTGAAGCAGCGCAAATCGGAAAAAGCAGAACTTATTCCGGCGGAAACAGCAGCTGCTGCAGCGGCGCAAATCGTTCGCAGCGGACTTGCAGAACTAAACGCCTGAGCATGAAAAAGATTATCAGCAATTCCATAGAGAGCTCCCGGAAATTTCGTGCAGCTGCCGTATTTTTTATGCTGGCTGCGGGATTTCTCTACGGAATGCCTGGGATAACGCAGTATATCCCCGATGCTTCAGGAGAATACGTCTATTTCCGTGATTATACGTTCGGTCGTGAATCCTATGCAGGATTTCTTACGTATGACAATACGACTTTCGAAGCCCGTTATTACGCCCCTGAAGATAAAAAAGCTTTGAAACCCGAACAAACGATAGTATCTCTTTTTACAATTGATCCAGGAGCGGATTATGTAAAATTCACCGGTGAAAAATTTCTGACTACCATAACGCCGGACGACGCCGATGTAATCAACTATCTGCACGAGTTGATGCTCGACCTTGCCACGCTCAGAAAAAAGGCCGGTCCTATCAATCCTGATACGGTATCCTTATCCGGAAAAACAGCATATTTTATCGATCAGGGTCTGACAATCCCGCAGCAGTCAAATGTTTTCGGCGGAGCAATAAAAACAACATATGACTATCTCGTGCCGTTGTTTAATATAAAAAAAATAACGGCGCCGGATGACAAGCTGCTGCTGCAGCTCGTTACGGCAGGAGGCATTACATCCTCGGCAGATACATCATTTCTGGCTTTTAAAGGAATCTTTGAATCTGCAGCCGCAGCTCCACACCAGTTTCTGCCGCCGAAAGACGCAAAATCAGTAACCTATACGTATTCGAATGAAGATTCCGGAGCCAAAACTTTCAGGCAGGAAGTAACGCTGGACGACTTTTGGACACAGAGTATGGCAAATCTGTGGCTGCTCGGAAACAACGCCATTCTTTCAATGAACAGCATCGTCAACCAGAACGGCATAACGGAACGTTATCTTGACCGTCTTACCCGTAAAATCCTGCTTGGAACGGAAACTTCCTATTCTGACCTGACGAAACTCCGTCTGGAGAAAACCGGCAAAAAGATTTCCGTGACAAGCACCTATTACCAGTACGATACACAGAATATAACTCACGACATAAAAATCATTTCCCATATGGATGACCGGCATTACGGTTATTTTCTGCTGACCGTATTTGACAATGTCTATCAGGCACACAAAAAATATTTCGACAGCATTATAAAAAGCTATTCACTTTCCAAAAGTAATTAGCATTATCTGAAACTCGACCGGGCAAGCGGCGAACCGATCCAGACGCCTTCACTACCCAGATATTCCTTCTTTTCGCCATCGATAAGAATCTGAACGCTGTCAATTGTTGCAAATGACGTCGCCGTATAAACAATCTGCATCAGCTGCCCCAGATAACCTTCCACGCCGATCGTGTTAAACTCGAATTCACTGCTGAAATTAAGATAGGCTGTAGCATCCCGTACCGAAGCGGAAAGCAGTTTCGTTCCCTTCGGAATCAGTGACATACACCCGGCCTTCGATTCCTGCAGATCGGGACCTGCAAGCAGAGCCCGCATCGAATCAGTCAACGGCAAATCGGTGTGCGGAAGGGCCCTCAATACCGGTTTCCTGCTGACCGTGCCATCGGCATCTATAATCACAAAACAGAGACTGACTTTCGTTTCTTCAGTCGTCACCTTCTTTTCAGGTATGCCGGCGGTATTTTTTTGCTGGTCTGTTTTCTCGCTTTCAACCGTACTTTTTTCCTGCGGAGTAATATCAGGGACTGCCGGCTGTGATTCAGCAGACTGTCCCGCCTCTGTACCGGATTTTTCAGGAGAAGCAGATTCCGTTTCTGCCGGGCCCGGCGCAACTTCTATATCAAGCAGGTTATTGCTTTCCGGCTTTTCTTCTGGAATTTTATGATTTTTTACAAATTCCGGCGTAGAACCGAATACACGTTCAAAAAAACGAGTCTCTTTAAGATTCGTAACGATATCATCGCTTTTTACCAGAAAAACAATAAGTAATACCAATACCGCCAAAATCCACAGAGCCAGTCTAAATCCTGTGCTGTTTTTCTTTTTTGCCATAAAAATAGTATAATTTATTGCCGCCGTATTATCAACAGAAAGAAACAGACCCTGCCCGTCACCTGCAGATACTCCGGGAAAGGCTGTCTGGCCTGCGGACAGCTAAAAAAACTTCAAAGTTATAAAAATCCGATAAATTTATATTGCATAATCTTTTATCCCGACTGTATAATTATGCGCATACAGCAGATCTGTATAAAGCAGAACTGCGGAGGAGTATAGAGGATGAAAAAAACAGTAAAAGTAATCAGATTCGGGATACTGGGCGCAGCGCTGTGCGCGCTGACGTTTACCAGCTGTTCGAAAAAAAGTGCAGCAACCGGACCCAAAAACGACACCATCAAAATAGGTGTTTTCGAACCGATAACAGGTGCAAATGCAGCTGGTGGAGCCCTTGAAGTCGAAGGCATAAAACTTGCCAACGAGTTGTACCCGACCGTAAAAGTCGGCGATAAAGAATACAAGGTCGAACTTGCAATCGTCGATAACAAGTCCGATAAAGTGGAAGCGGCAAATGCCGTACAGCGGCTTGTCGATAAAGAAAAGGTTTCTGTCATCCTCGGCTCCTGGGGATCGGGCTTTTCAATTGCTGCCGGGCCGATCGTACAGGACGCGAAAGTTCCTGCTATCGGTCTTTCCTGTACGAATCCGCTCGTAACAAAAGGAAATCCGTATTATTTCCGTGTCTGTTTCATAGACCCATTCCAGGGAACGGTTATTGCAAAATATGCCTATGATAATCTTGGAGCCAGGAACGCCGTTCTAATTCGTGAAATTTCAAATGATTATTCCGTCGGTCTGACACAGTTCTTTGAAAATAAATTCAAGGAACTCACCGGTAACGATAACTGCATTCTCTCAACGCTGAATTACAACACCGGCGATCAGGATTTTACCGCGCAGCTTACGGATATCAAGGCTAAAAACCCTGATGTTATCTTCGCTCCCGGCAACTATACTGAAAGTGCGCTTATCATGAAACAGGCGCGGGAGCTCGGAATTACCGCCCAGTTCCTCGGCGGAGATACCTGGGAAACACCGGAACTTATCGACGTCGGCAAGAGTGCCGTAGAAGGCTGTATATTTTCAACATTCTTCGACGCGGAAGGTGCAACATCAGAACTTGCAAAAACCTTTCTTGCCAAATATGATGCGGAATACCATAAAGTCCCTGCAGCTGTTACTGCGCTCGGATTCGACGGATACCGGGTTGCACTTGATGCAATCACCCGTGCCGGAACACTGGATACGACCGCAATCCGCGACGCTATTGCCAAAACGGAAGGATTTGACGGTGTAGCCGGAACAATCACACTTGATGCGGAAGGCGATGCTACAAAGAGTGCCTTCATCAAAACGGTAAAAGACGGAAAATTCACCTATCTGACTATTGTTAACCCGTAGGCGTCTTTCAATAACAACAAAATCCGGAATTTCTGTTTTTCTGACAGGTATTCCGGATACATTTTATTTTTCTGGAAGTCAAAATGACCTTACCCATGTTTCTGCAACATCTTGTGAATGCGCTTTCGCTCGGAAGCCTGTATGCACTCATTGCCATAGGCTATACTATGGTTTACGGAATTCTCAGACTTATCAACTTTGCCCACGGTGATATTTTTATGCTCGGCGGGTATTTCGCATTTTATCTCATAACAACGTTCTTTCTTCCCTGGTGGGTTGCGTTTGTTCTTGCTGTTGCATTTACTGCAATGTTAGGAATAGGCCTGGAACGTGTAGCCTACCGGCCGCTCCGGAATTCTCCGCGTATATCAGTTATGATAAGCGCCATCGGAGCATCATTTCTTATAGAAAATCTTGCAACCGTTATTTTCGGCGGACGTCAGAAAGGTTTTCCTATTCCGGCTTTTTTCAATAAATTGATAAAAATAGGCGGGGCGACAGACCCTTCACGAACCGTCACCATCGTCACAATCAGCGCTGTTATTCCGCTGATTACCATAGCGCTGCTCGCCATACTGCTCTGGGTCGTAAACAAGACAAAAACGGGAATGGCAATGCGCGCCGTTTCAACAGACCTCGACGCCGCACGGCTGCAGGCAATAGATGTCGACAAAACCATATCGTTCACGTTCGGCATAGGATCCCTGATGGCAGCCATCGGTGGTATTCTCTGGTCTCTTAAATACCCGCAGCTAAACCCAACCATGGGTATTATGCCCGGACTGAAGTGTTTTATTGCCGCCGTACTCGGAGGGATAGGCAATATTACCGGTGCCGTGCTCGGCGGATTTCTGCTCGGTTTTCTCGAAATAATGATTATAGCTTTTCTTCCTACATTGACAGGCTACCGTGATGCGTTTGCATTTATCGTACTCATCCTCGTACTGCTGTTCAAACCTTCCGGGCTGCTCGGCAAAAACCAGATAGAGAAGGTCTGATATGGTTCCACTACAGAAAAAACTTTTTTCAAATCGTAATACAGTTCTGACCGCAGTTGCCTGCGTAGTCCTGTTTGTTCTGATAATCGTTGCAAACAATTTCTTCGACCGTTTTTCACTCAGAATATTTAACCTGTGTGCCATTTATATAATACTCTCTCTTTCTCTTAATCTTCTCAACGGATTCACCGGGCTGTTTTCTCTGGGACATGCCGGTTTTATGGCTATCGGTGCATACGTCAGCGCGCTGCTCACGATGACGCCGGCGCAAAAAGAGATGAACTTTTTTCTTGAACCGATCGTTCCGTGGCTTGCAAATATTCATATTCCCTTTCTGCCTGCACTGGCAGTTGCCGGCATCGTTACGGCACTGTTTGCGTTTCTTATAGGCCTTCCGGTTCTGCGTCTCCACGATGATTATCTTGCGATCGCAACGCTCGGGTTTGCCGAAATAATACGCGTTATCGTAACAAATCTGCAGCGTGTTACAAACGGTGCGCTCGGTTTAAAAGGACTGCCGAAATATTCGACAACATATGTTGTCTGGAGCCTCGCAGCCCTTTCCGTCATCTTCATGATAGCCCTCACGCGTTCCGCCTTCGGTCGTTCTCTGAAAGCTATCCGCGATAATGAAATTGCGGCACAGGCAATGGGCATAAATATTGCCAGAGTAAAAACCGACAGTTTCGTTATTTCAGGCTTTATGGCAGGAATCGGCGGAGCTTTGCTCGGGCACCTCATGCAGACAATAGATCCGAGAATGTTTGTCTTTAACCTGACCTATAATATACTGCTCATCGTCGTTCTCGGAGGCAACGGCAGTATTACCGGATCTGTCATAGCATCAATCGTAGTAACCGTTTCCATGGAACTCCTGAGGTTTCTCGACGGTCCGCTCAACTTTATCGTCTTCAAAACAGACGGACTCCCCGGTCTCCGCATGGTTGTATTCTCGGCACTCCTCATGATCGTCGTTATTTACCGGCAGCGAGGTCTAATGGGCACAAATGAATTCTCATGGGATGCACTGGCAAAAATAGGAATTCTTCCGCGGCGAAAAGAATTGCCCGGCGATGAAGCAAGCAAACGCAGGGGGAACCGATAATGCTCGAATGCCACCATACAACCATACGATTCGGCGGTCTTACCGCCGTAAAAGATCTTAATCTCAAAATAAACGACGGAGAAATCGTCGGACTTATCGGACCGAACGGCGCAGGAAAAACAACTGCGTTTAATATAATAACCGGTGTTTACAAGCCGACGGAAGGAAACGTGACTTGGGACGGTATCGATATAACAAAAATGAAACCGTATCAGATTACAAAACTGGGACTAGCGCGGACATTCCAGAATATCCGGCTTTTCCACGAGATGAGCGTTCTTGAAAACGTTATGGTCGGGGAAAATCTACGTAATCATGTAAATCTTGTTTCTTCCGTTCTTCATACACCGTCATACCGGACACGTGAAAAAATTGCAACGGAACATGCATTGTCGCTGCTCGACGAAGTAGACCTGAAGGAATACGCGCAGGACAACGCGGTATCGCTTCCTTATGGTAAACAGCGACGGCTCGAAATAGTGCGGGCGCTTGCCACCCGGCCGAAACTGCTGCTGCTCGACGAACCTGCGGCCGGTATGAATCCGAAAGAATCAGCGGAACTTATGGGATTCATTCGAAAAATCAGAAAAGAATTCAATATTTCCATTCTGCTCATAGAACATCATATGCAGGTCGTTATGGGAATCTGTAACAGAATGTATGTTCTTGAATATGGTAATACCATCGCGGAAGGAACACCACAGGAAATCAGTTCCAACCAGAAAGTCATAGATGCATACCTTGGTACGGATAACGACGACATTACTCGGGAGGATATCTGATGCTCAAATTGCAGAATCTTGAAGTATATTACGGTGGAATTCACGCGCTGCAGGGAATATCGTTCGATGTACCGGACGGAAAGATCATTACACTGATAGGAGCCAACGGAGCAGGAAAATCAACGACGCTCAATTCGATTATCGGTCTGGTAAAACCTTCCGCAGGAAAAATTTTTCTCGATGATACGGAACTGACGGCACAGGATACCAAGCAGACCGTTTCTCAGGGCGTTGCGCTGGTGCCGGAGGGGAGGAGAATATTTCCGAACCTGACAGTCTCGGAAAATCTGACGCTCGGTGCATACCACCGGAAGGATAAGGCAGAGATAGAAACAGACAGGCAAATGATTTTCGATCTTTTTCCAATATTAGCCGAACGTCAGAAACAAAGTGCCGGAACGCTTTCGGGCGGCGAGCAGCAGATGCTGGCGGTTGGACGTGGACTTATGACCAGACCGAGGATTTTTATGCTTGACGAGCCGTCGCTCGGTCTCGCACCGCTTATCGTACGGAATATATTTGAAATCATTCAGGAAATAAACAAAAAAGGCACGACCGTTCTTCTGGTCGAACAGAACGCCCGTGCTGCACTCAAAATAGCTGATTATGGATATGTTATGGAAACCGGCCGTATCACGCTGGAAGGGACAGGGCAGGAACTTCTGAACGACGAACGGGTAAAAAGCGCGTATCTCGGACAGTAAGCAGAATCTGTTTCTCAGGTAAGAATAATCCGAAGGCTGTCGTATAACGACAGCCTTTTTTACTGGACGAACACCACGCACTATATTATACTAAATTACACTAGTAAAACAATAGGGAAATACGAAAGAGGAACGCAGGATATGAGAATTTCGACACGCGGCCGGTACGCACTCCGGTTTATGATTGATCTGGCACAACACGATAGCGGAAAGTACACAACATTGAAAGATATATCCGGACGGCAGGACATTTCAATAAAATACCTGGAACAGATTACATCGCTTTTAAGTAAATTCGGGCTTCTCAACAGTGTACGCGGGCCCCAGGGAGGGTATAAACTTGCCCGAAAACCGGAAGAATACACGGTAGCTCAGATATTGAAAATAACGGAAGGAGATTTAGCACCCGTCGCCTGTCTTGAGACGAATGAAAACGAATGCCCTCATCGGGCAGACTGCCCCACACTTCCGCTCTGGCAGGGACTCAGCAAGGTTATAAACGACTATCTGACAAAAATTACGCTTGCAGATCTCTTGCACAATGTCACAGCTCCGGAAAATCTTACCTATATAATCTGACCGGCAGTATTTAATTATTATTTTTTTAGTAGGAATATAGGTAAACTATTGACACAAAAGAGAAGATAGTGTATTTTAATTACACAGTATTTCAATAGGTTATTAGTACTTTTATAGTACTACGACAGGAGGTTTACAATGTCCGAAAAAATTGCAAAAAACATCACCGAACTGGTGGGTCATACACCGCTTCTGGAGCTGTCCAATTTTGAGAAAAAATACGCCATCCGGTCAGTCATCGCTGCAAAGCTTGAATATTTTAATCCGGCCGGCAGCGTAAAAGACCGTCCTGCTCTTAATATGATAAGAAGAGCTATCGAGCAGGGAAAACTTATTCCCGGTACACCGGAAAAAAGATCGCCGTCGGTTATCATTGAAGAAACCAGCGGAAACACCGGTATAGGTCTTGCGGCCGTCGCCGCCGGTATGAACATCCGCTGCATCTGTGTAATGCCAGAAAGTATGAGCATAGAGCGCCGAAAAATGCTGCAGGCATACGGTGCAGAAATAGTCCTGACGCCGGCAAAAGAAGGTATGCAGGGAACTGTCGACAAAGTAAATCAGCTCTCCAAAGAGCTTGAAGGCAGCTTTGTTCCGTCGCAGTTTGACAATCCGGCAAATCCTGAAGCGCATTATCTCACAACCGGTCCAGAAATCTGGGAACAGACGGACGGTAAAGTCGATTTATTTGTCGCAAGTATCGGTACCGGCGGAACGCTCAGCGGTGTCGCAAAATATCTTAAAGAAAAAAAACAGGCTTTACGGGTCTTCGGCGTAGAACCGGCAGAATCCCCGCTGATCACCGAGGGAAAAGCGGGGCCTCACGGAATACAGGGCATCGGTGCCAATTTTATTCCGAAAAATTATCATCCGGAATATGTTGACGAAATACTCCGCTGCCCGACGGAAGAAGCATTCAAGTACGGAAAAGAAATCGTCCATGAGGGGTTCCTCGCCGGAATTTCAAGCGGTTCCGCTTTGTGGGCAGCGCATCAGCTCGCACAACGTCCTGAAAACGAGGGTAAACTTATTGTCGCAATTTTCCCGGACGGAGGAGACCGTTATTTCTCGACAAAACTATTCGAGTAGCGGAAATGCCCGGAACAGTACTGTCCCGTATGCGGCCGCGTCAGTACTGTTTTAAGAGTATTCATAGTACTGTCAGAAAGCCTCTGCATGTACTGTTTTAAAACTTTCATCTACTTACCGGCAAAGTCCTGGTAATACTGTCAGGAGAGTCCTGACAGTATTACCGCAAGAGTCATGGAAGCTTATGAAGACTTTCATGGTAATACTGCCACGAGAATTACGACAACGTACGGAAGGTTTCAAATAAGTCTTGTTTTGTTTCTGCGGCAGACTGCGAAGACTCTTCCGGCATATTTGGAATAGTTTGTAACCATGCATAGAATGGTTTGTAACCATGCATAGAATGGTTTGTAACCATGCATAGAATGGTTTGTAACCATGCATAGAATGGTTTGCAACCATGCATAGAATGGTTTGCAACCACTACAGTCCAGTAGAAAGAAACTAGACCGCCATTGTCATAATCCTGTCCGCATTCAGATCGTATAACGTTACCGTCCTGTTTTCATAAAGCGCAAAACCTGCCGCTGAAGCTGCTTTCGGAATCGATACAGATCCGGGATTACAGACAAGCACGCCGTCGGGATTTTTTTCAAGTACCTGTACATGCGTGTGTCCGTAAAATTCGACGCAGCAGGAACCGGCAGCAAGCGGAATTTTACGGCTGCCTGAAACCGCCGGACTGGTGTCTGCACGTATCGGTGCATAAATATGACCGTGTGTACAGAAAATTTTAACACCAGTATCGACAATCAACGAATAATCAGACATCATCGGAAAATCAAGGACCATCTGATCTACTTCACTGTCGCAATTACCGCGGCAGGCAATAATCCGGCCGGCGAACGGATTCAGCAGTTTTATGACGGTCTTCGGCGCATACTGTTCGGGAAGATCATTTCTGGGACCATGATACAAAATATCTCCCAAAAGAACGAGCATATCACCGCCGGTCGATTGAAAGAGCTCAAGCACTTTTTCACAACGGGAAGCTGACCCATGTATGTCAGAACAAACAAAATACTTCATAATCAAACCTCTCTGAAAATAATAGTTTTTATCCGGAAATCCGTATTACGAGGCTGACCGGAGTCAGAATAACATCGGGAGCATCACGATTTTTACTCCCCATGAAATGAAGTGCAGGAACCGTAACCCCGATAATCGTTCCCAGTACCGCCCCTGCCAGAACATCAGTCACAAAATGATTCCCGCTTAAAACCCGCAAAACACCTACCGCTGCGGCACCGGTAAAGCAGGCCGCAGTAAAAGGTCCCCGTAACACAGAATCAGGATAGCAGACATTAAATACATAACTTGAAAACGACGCCATGGCAAAAGCATGTATGGTATGCCCGCTCGGCCACGACTGTGCATACAGACTGCTGTCAGGAGGATCATCGAAATAAACATACGGACGATAACGGGGAAAAACAACATTGAGCGTCCGTTTCACCCCCTCCGTCAACAACACCGTTTCGAGCCCCATGGTTATAACCGTCATTGTCGGTTCTTTCTGCAGAAAAGCGGCAGCCGCAGGCACCGTACATACCGCGGCAAGAACGACAGAACCGGCTACGTCCAAAGAATACGTATAAGGACGTGCAAGGAACCGGTCCATAAGATTGACCGCGGCAATATCCTTTCTGGTACCATCCCACGACGGAGCATCGGTAAGCAGATCAGTCAGAGATGCACCTCCCCAGAGCGCAGCACCCGTTCCGATAATTTCAAGCTCCCGGTTTGCCGAAAGCTGAAATACCGTTTCCGCCGGGAAAATTTGCGAAACAGACAGGCAGATAAAAAACGGTAAAAACGGTACAGAAAAAAATTTCCGGATCATTTCTTCATGCATTCGTATAAAATGACAGCTGCAGCCTGCGCTACGTTAAGGCTTTCCACCGGAGCGTCACCGCCAGCTGCAAATCCGGCAGACGGTATTACGACGAGGCGGTCGCAGTTTTGCTTTACTTCCTCTGAAATTCCATGTTCTTCATTTCCAAGAACAACGAGAAGCGGCTTTTCACCGGCCAGCTGACCGACCATCGAAACAGGAATATCCGCATCGACGGCGGTACCCAGCCGAAGCATTTTTCCGGCGGCATCGCGAAGGAGCCGTGGAATTGATATGATTGAATAAATCGTTACAAATTCCATACCGCCCTGCGCCACACGATACGAGCTTGTCGTTACGGAAGACTGCGCTTCATCAAGCGGAATGACAATATTCTTCATACCGAAAAACGCTGCACTCCGTACAATGGCTCCGAGATTATTTGCGTTCCCTACCCGGTCGAGAATCAGTGCATTTTCACGATTGTGCAGCCACGTCGTAACGATTTCCTTTGAAAGCGGCTGTATCTCCGGCTGCGGAATCATAGCAACCACACCCTGATGGTGTACACTTCCGCAGAGTTTTTCCAGTTCTACGGGGTCTTCTACCATATTGTAGACGGCCTTCCGCTGAGCCAGACGACGGCATAAGTCACCGAACGCCGGAGCCCGGTCCGGAGTAAAATATAACCGGCGAATAGCCTGTTCGTGTATTCGCCCCAGCGTATGCACGGCTGCATACCCGCAGACGGCAAGTTCTTTATTCAGCTTATTTTTCACAATGAAAAGTATACAGTTTTTGTAATTCAGCCGCAACTGGAAGAAAAAACGTTAAAAAAGTGGAAAATCTGTGGAAACGGTGGATATATTTACTCTTTTTTACAGAACAGCCTGTGGAAAACTCAGTGAATTCACGTAAAAAATTCTGAATATTCTGTGGAAAAAGCTGTAGACGACCGGCTGATGCAGGTGAATTTGCTCTGTATAACCTGTTATCTGCCGAGATTTTCCGGGACTTTAATTATAGTTCCGGTAATAAAATCCTCCGGTTTTTTTATACCACCGGACATCAGGTATGAAAAAAGAGTTGTCACAGCGGTATATCCCTGCAGTTCCGGTTCCTGAGAAATCGTAAAATCGATTAATCCCGCCTTTAAATATTTTACGGTTTCTTCCGTCTCGTCAAAAGCGGCAATCGTAACAGAATTTTTTCCCAATTCCTGTACCGCACGACAGACGCCTTCTACACCGGCAGCGGCGATGAAAATACAATTGATTTCTTCATTTTCACGGAGAATCTGTTTTGTCATTTCGTAGGCTTTCTCGTCGTCATCTGAAGATTCAATAGTCTGAATGACCGAATAGGAAGCCTTGTGATCCGACAGTCCCCGGAAAAAACCCCGGATCCGGTCATTGTGGCCGCGGATATGAAATGATCCGGTAACAACAAGAATATGCAAATCTTTTTCGGCGGTAAGCGCAACCATCGCGGCGGACGTAAGCCCCGCGTTGAAGTAATCCGGACCGACATAGCAAAGCCTTCCGGAGTCAGGTATATCCGTATTGACGGCGATGACCGGAATTCCTTCTTCGATGAGCGAATGAATAGCCAGTTGGATTTCGGGCAGATCGACCGTTGCACAGCAGATACCCGAATATCCGGCCGATGCCATCTTTTCAAGCATCTTTTTATGCGCCGCGGAATCGAATCCCCGTACGTGACAGATGTCTACCGAAACGCCGTAGTCGGCAAGTTCCGCTTCCGCCTTTCTGAACCCGCTGATAACATCCAGAAAAAACGGGTTACCCACGTCGGGAAGCAGGCAGCCGAATTTAAGCGGTTGTTTTCTGGCTGCAAGAATTTTCCCGGCCCTGTTCGGAACAAACCCCATAGCGTCGGCAATCTCCCTGACGCGTTTTACCGCATCAGGGCTGACACCGGCCCTGTTATGCAGAACACGATCTACCGTCCCACGTGAAACGCCGGCGGCCTTCGCAATGTCTTTTATCGTCACGGACATCTTTCAGGCAAACGGATTTTCGTCGCAGTAAAGCTGTCCGGCAGGTTTATTGTAGGAGATAGTAGAAACTCCCAGGTAGTCAAATACCGTATATAGTGCCTTTCCGGCGTGCGCAAAAGCAACGGCTCCGTGATGCGGATAATGACCGGAAATAAGCACGTGCCGGTAAAAACGCCCCATCTCGGGAATGGCAAAAACTCCGATTCCGCCGAACGACCGTGTGGCGACCGGCAGAATCTCTCCCTGTGCGATATACGCCTGCAACTTCGTATCTGCAGTACTCTGCAGTCTGAAGAAGGTAATTTCACCGGAAGCAATATCGCCTTCGAGCGTTCCGCGGGTAAAATCAGGATCTTTTCCGTCTTCAAGCAGCCGGTTCTGTATGAGCTGATATTTAATTGCAGGTTTACTCGCCGGATTAAGTCGGCAGAACGGTGTATTTCCGCAGTGGAATCCCATAAAGGTATCGGTAAGCTTATAGTCGTATCCGAATTTACCCTTTATATCGCTTTCATACATATCTTTCGGTACCGAATTGTTTATATCAAGAAGCGTTACCGGAGCTCCCGTTACGCAGGTTCCGATGTATTCGCTTAAAGCTCCGTAAATATCGACTTCACAGGCTACCGGAATACCGCGGGAAGCGAGGCGGCTGTTCACATAGCACGGCTCAAATCCGAATTCTTTGGGGAACGCGGGCCAGCATTTGTCGGCAAGAACAACATAGTCCCGGGAACCTTTGTTTTCTTCAATCCAGTCAAGCAGCGTCAGTTCAAACTGGGCCATACGCGGAAGCATTTCAGGATAGTTGTTTCCTGCGGTTCCGAGTTCCGATTCCATGCTCTTTACAACTTCAGAAATACGTTTGTCATCCTTATGAGCCCGATAGGCAACGAGAAGATCAAGCTCGGAATTTTCCTGAATCTCGACACCGATGTCGTACAGCGCCTTGATCGGTGCATTGCAGGCAAAGAAATCCTGCGGACGGGGACCGAATGTAATGATTTTCAAAGAACTCAGACCGATAAGTGCGCGTGCTACGGGAACAAAATCCGCAATCATCTTCGCAACGTCTTCAGCTGTTCCGACCGGATATTCCGGTATAACGGCTTTCAGATGACGCAACCCGAGATTGTACGAGCAGTTCAGCATTCCGCAGTACGCATCGCCGCGTCCATTGATAAGATCGTTTCCGTGCTCTTCGGCAGCTGCTGCATACATGACCGGGCCAGCAAAATTTTCGGCTATCAGTGTTTCGGGCGTTTCAGGACCGAAATTGCCGAGAAAAACGCAGAGTGCATTGCATCCGGCTTTTTTAACCTCGTCTACAGCAGCAAGCATATCTTTTTCGTTTTCGACCGTCGTCTGTGCTTCATAAATTGAACCGTACGGAGCATACGCCTGTACGATTTCCTTTCTTCTCCGTTCCGAAAGCGAAATAACAAAACAGTCGCGGCTTACCGCAATAATCCCCATTTTTACGTCGGGAATATTAATCATCTTCATATAGTATTTCTCCTATAAATAAAAAATCGTTTCTATACCAGTCTTACGCGTTTGCGTACATTACTTTATATCATGCAGTATATCGATATTTTTACCGGTGATACCGGCAAAAGCACCATTTTGAGCCGGTTTTGAATCCGGATGCGCAATGAGCCACTTGTTGCTCGCCCACAACAGTTTATCTTCGGGATTCTTTTCCGTTATTTCAGGTTTATCAAGATTTGTTCCGAGTGGTAAAACGATGACGACTCTGAAACCGTCCTTCGAAATACCGGATTTTGAAATTCCGTTGCACGGTGCAAAATGAAGCGTCGTCTCGTAAATACGGACAACCGTGTGCCCGGGAATGGAAAAGGCTTCCACTTTTGATGAATCAATCTTATTGTCTTTTACATCCTGCAGAGAGGCAAGTAACAGAACAATATCGGATTCGGGAATATTGATTTCCGACCCCCGATGATATTCCAGTGCGTTCAGTTTCGTATTGTTTCCGTTGCAGTATCCTACCTGAACCGCCATACCGCCGTACGCGTTAATCGAAAAATCATGCGCAATAGCAAGCGATTCAAGATCCTCATCCCCTGCTTCATAGACGGTTCCTTCAGCAGGTTTTTCTTTTTCGGATAGTTTCAGCATCAGCCCGCTTACGTCGTATCCGCTCAGAATACAACCGAATTTTCTGAATGCCTGACTGTAGACCGAATTTATTTTCATATTCTTCCCCTTATTTTAAACCGGCGAGATCTTTATAGACATCTTTGAGCGCCGGATAAATTTTTCTATAAATTTTATAATACTGTTCATAGCGTGCAACGTTTTCCGGCTGCGGATTCTGAGGTGGATTCGTCTTTATAACCTGCCGGCAGCCATCCTGTACACTCCTGTATATTCCCGTTCCGACTCCTGCAAGGATCGCCGCTCCGAGCGCAGGGCCTTCCTTTGAAACGACAGTCTTTACCGGACAGCCGAATACGTCGGAAAGCATCTGCCGCCAGAGCGGACTTGATCCGCCGCCGCCTGAAGCAAGCATTGTGTCTATATGAACGCCCATTTCGCGAAGAACTTCAACACTGTCGCGCTGACTGAACGTCACGCCTTCCATAACGGCACGGAGCAGATGCTGCTTCGTGTGCATGGCGGAAAGTCCGAAAAAGACGCCGCGGCAGTCCGGATCAAGATGCGGCGTCCGTTCTCCCATCAGATACGGGAGGTATAAGAGCCGGTCGCTGCCGACCGGTATTTTTGCCGCCTCCTTATCCATCAGGTAATACGGATCAACATCCATTCCCTGTGCGGTCTCCATCTCTTCGTGACAGAAATTATCCCTGAACCATTTAAGAGAAAGACCTGCAGCCTGGGTAACGCCCATGACGTGCCACGCTCCCGGAACGGCACAGCAGAACGTGTGAACCCGCCCTTTCGGATCAATGCTCAGTTTGTCGGTATGCGCAAAGACGACGCCGCTCGTTCCTATCGTCGTAAAAGCCTTCCCGTCTTCCACCGTACCGGTACCGACCGCAGCTGCAGCGTTATCACCGGCCCCGCCGACAACCGCCGTTCCCGCTGCAAGTCCGGTAAGAGCGGCCGCTTCTTTCGTAACGACTCCCGTTACTTCCGGCGATTCGTACACCTTTGCAAGCAGATCTTTATCTATGGAAAGTTTATCAAGAACTTCATCGGACCAGCAGCGGTGCGGAACGTCGAGCAGCTGCATGCCGCCGGCATCGCTCACCTCCGTTGCAAAATCGCCGGTAAGTTTATAGCGGATATAATCTTTCGGCAGCAGTATATGAGCACAGTTTTCATAAATCTCCGGTTCGTTGTTTCTGACCCACAGAATCTTCGAAGCCGTAAAGCCGGTAAGTGCCGGATTGGCTGTTATTTCAATAAGGCGCTTCGCACCGACTTTTTCCGTTATCTCCCGGCACTCTTTTGCCGTACGCTGATCGCACCAGATAATTGATTTTCTCAGAACGGCGCCGTTCCGGTCCAGCATGACAAGTCCGTGCATCTGTCCGGAAAAACCTATGCCTTTTATTTCCTTTGCAGCTATTCCCGAGTTTTCTATGACTCCCCGTACCGAACTGCACACAGCCTGCCACCAATCGTCAGGGTCCTGTTCCGCCCAGCCGTTGTGCGGCTGATATAACGGATATTCCGCCGTTTTCGAACTCACAACGCTTCCGTCCGTTCTGAACAGGACGGTTTTCGTTCCCGATGTCCCAATATCTATTCCCATCAGATAATCCATGACAACTCCTATTCCGTGCTCGAGCACGTATTATAGTACAACGGCTACCGGCTGTTGTCAATAATAAAAATTCAGGCCTGTAAGTGTACGTATATCTGAACGCTTCAAGACGGCTACCGGCAAAAAATGAAGGTCATTGACAGCGAAGTCTTTTCAATGTATCATTTTATATCCTATTTTTAACGTAATTTTACGGAGTTAAATCAATGGCAAAGATTAAATTTGTTTACTTTTTCGGTAACGGAAAAGCAGAAGGTAACGCTGACATGCGTGCCGAACTCGGCGGCAAGGGTGCCAACCTTGCTGAAATGACAAACATCGGTGTACCAGTACCGCCTGGATTCACTATTTCAACCGATGTTTGTAAGGCATTCTACGACAACAACGAACAATATCCGGAAGGACTTCGTGAAGAAGTCGCTAAAAATCTTGAACATCTTGAAAAAACATTCGGAAAAAAACTCGGTGCAGAAGGAGATCCTCTGCTTGTTTCTGTCCGTTCCGGTGCAGCAGTTTCCATGCCCGGTATGATGGATACAATCCTTAACCTTGGTCTCAACGACAAATCAGTTCTCGGACTGGCAAAAAAGACAAATAATCCGAGATTTGCATGGGATGCATACCGCCGTTTTATTCAGATGTTCGGCGATGTTGCAATGGGTGTTCCTCACGCAAAATTTGAAGAAGCTATTTCTGAAGTAAAAGATGCCAAGAGTAAAAAAGTCGGTAAAGAAATCAAACTCGATACAGAACTTGAAACAGAAGATCTTGAAGAACTGGTAAAAAAATATAAGGCGCTCTACAAAAAAGAAACCGGAAACGATTTTCCGCAGGATCCGGTCGAACAGATGTGGCACGCAATCGATGCGGTCTTCGGTTCGTGGAACAATCCGCGCGCCATCAAATATCGTGAACTGAACAATATCAAACACCTGAAAGGAACTGCCGTAACCGTTATGGCTATGGTATTCGGTAACATGGGAAATGATTCCGGTACCGGTGTTGCCTTCAGCCGCTCACCCTCAACCGGTGAAAACAAATTCTTCGGTGAATATCTGATGAATGCACAGGGTGAAGATGTTGTTGCAGGTATTCGTACTCCGCAGGAAATCGACGAACTCAAAAAGAACAATCCGAAAGTATACGATGAACTGTATGAAATCCGCGGTAAACTTGAAAAGCACTACCATGACATGCAGGATCTCGAATTCACGATTCAGCAGGGTAAACTGTATTTCCTGCAGTGCCGCAACGGTAAACGGACCGGAGCTGCAGCTGTCAAAATGGCTGTAGACATGGTCGGTGAAGGTCTCATTACAAAAGAACAGGCAATCATGCGTGTAGACGGCGGACAACTTGATCAGCTGCTCCATCCGCAGATCGACAAAAAAGCAGCCGACGCTGCAGGAGCTATTGCAGACGGCCTTAACGCTTCTCCGGGAGCGGGATGCGGTCAGATCGTATTTACCGCAGAAGATGCCGAAAAACAGGCAAAAGACGGAAAGAAAGTTCTGCTCGTCCGGAAAGAAACGTCCCCCGATGATATAGCGGGAATGGCAGCCGCACAGGGTATTCTGACGGCAACAGGTGGACGTACCTCTCACGCAGCGGTTGTAGCCCGCGGTATGGGTAAGCCGTGTGTTTCCGGCGTTTCTGCAATAAAATTTGCAAACGGCGGAATCTCTATCGGTGACAAGCGCTTCAAAGAAGGCGACTGGCTGACCATCGACGGAACAACCGGTTGTGTCTACGAAGGAAAAATTCCGCTGAAAGAAGCGGCAATTGCCGGCGATCTCGATACGTTTATGGGATGGGCAGATGAAATCCGCAAGAACTCAGTACGTAAAATAGACGGACATACAATCAAAGGATTCGGTGTACGCGCCAACGGCGATCAGCCGGTTGATGCTGAAAACGCATTCAAATTCGGTGCCGAAGGCATCGGACTCTGCCGCACGGAGCACATGTTCTTTGATCCCTCAAAACTTCCGTATTTCCAGGCAATGATCGGTTCCGATACGACCGATATGCGCAAAAAAGCACTTGAAAAGATTCTTCCGCTGCAGCAGAAAGACTTTATCGGTATTCTCGATGCCATGAAGGGAAATCCGGTTATTATCCGATTCCTTGACCCGCCGCTGCACGAATTCATTCCGCACGACGAAGCCGGAACAAAGGTTGTACAGAAGATTCTTGCTGAAGAAGGAACAAAGGTCGATCTCGATGCACTGACAGCAAAATTCAATGCACTCAAGGAATTCAACCCGATGCTCGGTCATCGTGGATGCCGCCTTGCAATTACATATCCTGAAATTTACGAGATGCAGACGGAAGCCGTCGCGCTTGCAACCATCGACTGCATGAACCGTGGTGTTAAATGTGATCCGAAGATCATGATCCCGATCGTCGGAAGTGCAAAAGAGCTTCAAACAATCCGTGCTGAATGTGAAGCAGTTATTGCCAGAGTCGAAAAAGAACAGGGCAAGAAACTCGACATCGAAATCGGTACGATGATAGAAGTTCCGCGTGCAGCGCTGACATCGGATCAGGTTGTACAGTTTGCAGACTTCTACAGCTTCGGTACGAACGACCTTACCCAGATGACGTTCGGCTTCAGCCGCGACGATGCCGGTAAATTCCTCGGTTCCTACTACAGCCGGAACATTCTCGACGATGATCCGTTCAAAACACTCGATGAAGAAGGCGTCGGCCAGCTGGTCAAATTCGCCGTTCAGAAAGCACGCTCGGTCAAATCAGACTTCCACTGCGGTATCTGCGGGGAACACGGTGGCGATCCGGAAACGATCGACTTCTGCTATCGCGTAGGACTGAACTATGTTTCCTGCTCACCGTTCCGCGTGCCGATCGCACGCCTTGCGGCAGCACAGGCAGTTGTCAGAAATAAGTAAAAAATTTTCAGCCGGATTAAATCCGGATGAAAGATCCTGATACAGAATAAGACACCCTGCCATTATTATAAATGACGGGGTGTCTTATTTTAGGATTTAACGTCTTTATAGACAGAGTTCTTTTTTTCCGCTAGAATAATTTCACTAAATCTTCATATTAGGAACAAGAATGTCTGATAACGAATTACCGGATGGCTCTGCTACACCGGCCGATGATGAAATAAGCCTCATAGATCTGTTTGCCGTTCTACTTAAATATAAAAAAATGATTATCGGTATTACTGTTACCGCTGCCGTCGGAATACTTTTTTTCAGTATACTCTCCCTGAAACTTCCGGCAGATAAATCACCGTTGCCGAATAAATACACACCGTCAGTAAGTATGCTTATAAACGATACGACGTCTTCACAGAGCGGGTTGTCTTCCGTCCTTTCGTCGTCTGGCCTCGGAAGCCTTGCCAGTATGGCAGGTGTCAATGTCGGGGGTTCTTCCTACAGTTCCCTTGCGGTATATCTTGCAGGATCGAATTCCTTCCTTGATTCCGTTGTCGATAAATTCGACCTTATAAAAAAATGGAAAATAGAAAGATCCCCCCGTGCAACAAGCAGAAAAATACTTGAAAAAAAAATAGCGGCAGATTATGATGAGGATTCCGGTGTTTTTACGCTTTCTTTTACCGATATAGATCCCGATTTTGCACAGAAAGTTGTTAACTTTTCTGTTGACTATATGGAAAACATGTTTAACAAACTTGGTCTCGATCAAAATAAAATAAAAAAAGAAAATCTTGAGAAAAATATAGAAGCAACATATAAAGAAATTCTGAAACTCCAGAAGCAGACACAGGATCTCGCTTCTTCCGTAGCAGGAGGACATTCTGCATGGTCAATACCTACAATAACAACGGAAACAACAAAAATAGAAATGGAACTTGCAGCACAAAAACAGGTCTTCACGTCTCTTAAAACGCAATATGAACTTTTAAAAGTAGAGATGTCCAGCCAGACACCAATTTTCCAGATTCTTGAGCGCCCGGAAATTCCGGATATGAAATCACAGCCAAGCAGAGGAAAACTTTGCATAATAGTAACATTTGCAGCTTTTTTTATTGCGGTTTTTCTTGCTTTTCTGCGTAATGCATGGAACACCGTAAAAAAGGATCCGGAAGCAATGGCAAAATTAAAAACAAAAAAATAAACGCATGTACTGCTAAAATTTATTTTTCTTTATGAGAATATTTTAGAAATTTATCGGCAACTTTTTCAGCTTTTTTCTGAAGCTGGAAGGCACAAATCTGTTCTTTACCGTCTGTATCAAAAAACTTCATGTCGACAAGATATTTTCTGGAACTCATAAAATCATACCATCTGCGGTCCGGAATTTTAAAATCAAGACCGGAAAGTTTATGCAGCTCAATAACTTTTTCTTTTTTATCTTTTTTCCCTGAAGAACGCTGCATAATAAGTAAAATTATATTATCACTCGGGAGTATATCAAAGTATAAACCGTTCTCACAAAAAATAAGTAATCCCCAAACACAGGACGGATCGGGAACACCTTCAATCTCCAGATATCCTAAAACTTCAGGATTTGCCTTAAGTCCTGCCATTTCAATCGAGATTATTTTATCGTTTGTCCTTTTCTCAAAAGCGGCATAAAATTCCAGCCGTGTTTTTACTCCGTCCTTTTTTACCATTTTATTTGACCCTGACCAGTTCGATATCAAATGCTATATAGGCATTCGCCGGTATTACCCCCGGATAGCCCCTTTCTCCGTAGGCAAGTTCGGGAGGAATAACAATCGTACGTTTCTCACCTAATTTCATATCCTGAACCATTATATCGAAACCGGGAATCATCCGTCCGGCATTCGTCGAAAATTCAAGGGGACCTCTGCCTTTCGACTGGTCAAATACCGTTCCATCTGTCAGATAACCTTTATATTCAACAGCGACGTTGCGGTTTTTACCTATTTTCTCACCATGGCCTTCTGCTGTCGTTTTATAATAAATACCATCGGTATTTTTTTCATATCCGGGAAATTTCTGTTCAATCTGCTTTATTTCAGCTTCATGCAGTGCTGCCTTTTTATTTTTTTCCTTTGCTGCAGCTTCTACCAAACGTTTGTTAAAGGAGTCCTGTGTTGCAGTAAACGCTTCAGCATCTTTTCCCTGCCGGACAATAGTCAGCCGTACGATTTTATCACCCTGCTTGACGGCATTTACGACATCCTGACCTTCTACTACATGTCCAAAAATAGTATGATGTCCATTTAGCCACGGCGTTTCTTTATGTGTTATAAAAAACTGACTTCCGTTAGTTCCCGGGCCGGCATTGGCCATAGCAAGAACTCCCGGACTATCGAATTTGAGAGAATCAACAAATTCATCAGGAAATTTATATCCGGGACCGCCCGTCCCTGTTCCAAGAGGATCTCCTCCCTGAATCATAAAATCTTTAATAACCCGATGAAACGTCAGACCGTCATAAAACGGTTTCCCGTTCGCCGCATCAAGAGTTCCTTCTGCAAGACCTACAAAATTGGTTACTGTCAGCGGAGTCAGTTTATAATACAACTCCAAAACGATGGTTCCTTCTGATGTTTCCATAACAGCAAAAAGACCTTCTTTCCCTTCAAGTGCTTTCATTTTTTTCTCCACTGGCTTACAGAACCCAAAAGAAAGAACTGCAAGACATAAAATTACTATTGTAACTAATCTTTTACGTTTCATAGCTTATCAAGCCTCTTATATCAAAACTGGTACAGAAACCAGTTGTATAATGCATCGATTCTCGACCCGAGCGAATTATTCAATTTCTTTTCCAGAATTGAAAATTTCGGGCCCTTTACCTGTATAGCCGCATACACCAGGTAGCTGCTTCCACAGTCAATTATAACCATAAAATTATGCATATTTCCAGGTGTCGCTACTGTAATAAAGGCTTTTTTTAAATTATCTATATTCTCAAATTTTACACCAAGTTCATTTAATTTTTGTATATAATTGAGTTTATAGCGGCAGCCAGAAAAAGAATGATCCTTCATATAGGTATATATTATTTTTCCGTCTGCAGAGCCATCCTTTTTGTCCGCCACAGGATCAATACTGTCGGCGTTTCCGATAGTATAGGCATCAGTATAGAGAACTTCCCATTTATTATCGGAATGTGAATAGTACATCATTCCTTTCATCCCGGAAATAGAACGCATCACTTTGGATACTTTATTCATAGAGATGTCTTTGTCTGCTTCTGAACTTTTACTATTATTTTTTAAAACGGTTTTATCTACGAGATGAAGGTTTTCCGTTACAAAATATTCATCATAGGAATTATCTTGAGAAGAATCCGACAGCAGTTCCTGTGCAATAGGTGTCGTCGGAACAAGTTTTAATTCAGTTTCTCCTTTCCCGAGCGTATGGCTTGCAAAACCCTTTTTAAGCAGTTCGGTATATATATCACCGGATACTATGTCGGCAAGATTATAACCGGCAGACAGCTCTTTTTTCTGTCCGAAAACAAAAGCTGTCGACAGTAAGAAACAGATAAAGAGCAGATTCCTCTTCAACATAAACTCCCCTGTACTACTTTTTTTCTAACGAATTCCAGTATAGCTTATACGTACCTGTTTATATAAGCCTTCACCCTCACTTTTGGTTTCAATATCCGGTACGTCATTTAATGTCGTATGTATAAGACGGCGTTCAAAAGGATTCATCGGTTCAAGGAGTATTGAAGTATGAGAAGAATGAACCTTATCTGCTGTCGTATAAGCAAGGCGAACAAGGGCCTCTTCCCGACGGATACGGTAATTTTCAGTATCAAGAATTACACGGATATCTTCCCTTCCTATTCTTCCGGCATAAACATTTGTCAAAAGCTGGAGAGCATCAAGATTTTTTCCTTTTCGGCCGATCAGGATTGAAGAATTTGAAGAATCAAGTTTTATACCTATTTTATGCTCTTCACGGAACATGACCGCTACTTTTACTTCATATCCCATCTTTTTTATAACCGTCGTTACAAATTCAACCAGTTTATTTTCAAATTCATCCTGTGGAAGCGGATCCGCTACTCGCTTTTTATTGGACGCAGGAAGAGTTCCCTCAAATTCCGGTTCTACATGGTTCGGAGAATCAACGGTATGTACGCAGATTCGTACAAAACCTTTTTTAAACAGTGTATTTTTCTGTGTTTCAAGAATTTCTACATCGAACTGATCGCGTTCAAGTCCGAGTTCCCGTGCTGCCGTTTCTATAGCTTCTTTTTCGGTTTTTCCTTCGTATTCATAAGTCATAAATTATACCTCTATCAAACAGAAATCCGCCCGGAGGCGGAATTCAAATATTATCTTTTTTTAGGCGGATACGTACGTTGTCTGGAACTTTTCTCGATTCTCATCTCTTCTTTCTTCTGTGCCATCATTCTGTTAATCACAAGCTGCTGTCCCATCTGCATCAGATTACTTACCGTCCAGTAAATAAGAAGTCCTGACGGTGCATTATAGAAAAGAAAAAAGAAGAATATCGGCATACCGTACATCATGATGTTCATCTGGGTCTTGCTTGTTCCGACACCAGTTGTTCCGCCGTTCTGGGTTATCTTTCCAAAAAAGAGCTGCGAGATAAGATATATTATCGGCAAAAGTCTGAGATGATTTCCAAGAAACGGTATCGAGAATCCAAATGTCAAAACACTATCACCGGAAGAAAGATCCGGTATCCATCCGGGAATAAAAAGCGCACCGCGGAATTCGAAGTAATTGTTAAACAGATTATACATTGCAAACAATATGACGAATTGAACAATCATAGGTAAACAGCCGGAAACAGGATTGTATCCGGCCTCTTTATAAAGTTTGGCCGTTTCTTCCTGTAATTTCTGCTGGTTATCCTTATATTTTTCCTGCAGTGCCGTCATCTTCGGCTGGATGTCCTGCATTTTAAGCGTACCAAGTGACGTTTTTTTGGTCACCGGGAACATGGCAAGCTTCAATAAAACAGTAAGAATTATTATTGAAAGACCCCAGTTCGGAATTACCTTATAGATTAATTCCATAAGCCACTTAAGAATCGTTTCTATCCATGAAAGGAATCCGCTCGTCTGCAGACTCTCGGTAAGTTTAAGATCAGATAAATTCCATTTGTTAAGATCGGATACATTATATATCTTTAAATCCTTTTCATTCCGTGGTCCGACATAAAAATAGTATGTATCCTGAATTTCAGAAGCCTTTACAGGATTTCGTAACAGAAGAGCCTGAGCATTTGCATAATTATTGACTTCGGTAAGCGTTGAATAATACACGTTCTCCATATTGCCAGAACTTTCCGGAATAACCAGTGTCTCAAAATATTTTCCGGCAATACCAGCCCATTTATAATCTTTATCATAGGCCTTGAACTGGTTGGTACCCAGCGTAATACGTTTCGCTTTTTCTCCACTATAGGCAATAAACTGTCTGTTTTCATATCTGTCAATGCTTTTATCAAAATGAGGACCTATTTGAGGAGATGTCCGTAAAGTATAAGCAGTCCCCTGGAAATCCAGTCCTTTAAAATTTTCATCACCGTCAATAAAGACATCAAGCTTGAAAACGTAATCGTCAGGTTCAAATGTGTACTGCTTTACAAGCGTAAAGCTGCTTACAGAACCGTCATCATTTTTTAAAGAAAATTTTCTGTAAAAGCCGATTTTATAATCATTTATAATTTTTGCAGTAAAAATATCATTGATTATCTGATTTTTCTCACCGCCGAAGGATAAAGCAGCAAGCCGGTCGTCTGCAGAAATGTTATCAGCCATCTGAACGCCTTTACCTGTTTTATTATCATGATGGTTCAGCAATTCATAATATATAATATCACCGCCGCGATTCGTGAAAGTAACCTTCACTCTATCAGTTGTGATCGTATAATTTTTTTCCGTAGAAGAAACTTCCTGATCTTTTACATCATCAAAAACCGAAGCAGTCTCTTTTTTCAAAGACGGAATACTTTGAGATTCTTCCGTCTTCTCCGCTGAAACAGAACTTTCAGCAGCAGTTTTTTCTGCAGAAGGTTTTGGTGGAAAGAAAACAGTTTGAACGGCCATGAAGCCGAACAAAACGATCGTTGAAAGCACTATTGCCCATACAGTGTTTTTATCCATGTTAATTTAACTCCATACTTCTTTTGGTTCAGGGAACAGGATCATATCCACCTCTGTGCCACGGATTACAGCGTAGTATTCTTTTTACTGCAAGCCATAAACCTTTAAACAGACCATGTTTTTGTAAGGCCTCTATAGCATAATTAGAACAGGTAGGATAATACCTGCAACTTGGAGGAAACAATGGAGAAATACAGACCTGATAGCATTTTATGAGACGACAGAAAAATTTAATCAGTAAATTCTTCATCCCCTCAGCAGTCCTGACTTATTAAATAATGTACGAATTTGATTACACCGTGTATTAAACGAATCATTTCCGGGATATATAAGCAACAACATATCATAACCGGTGTTCAGGCGTAATTTATAAAATCGATAGGCTTCGCGGCTCAATCTCTTCGAATGATTTCTACAGACCGCATTACCATAATTACGGGATAAAGGGAAACCTATTCTATTAGTCACCTGTCCATTCTGTGCAAAAAAAAGTTTTGCACCAGAAACACTGACTTTTGTCCCGTATTTAAACAGATTCCGGATTTCATCAGGGCGTTTTATCCTTTCTTTTCTGGAAAAACGTCCTGTTTTTAACAAGTCTGTTTCCATCCCACTGTTATTACAATAATCAGTAAGGTTTCTTTTCGTCTGAAACAGAAAGTTTCGTGCGTCCCTTTGCCCGTCTGCGAGCAAGTATCATACGTCCACCACGAGTCTTCATGCGTGCACGAAATCCGAATTTTCTATTGCGTTTAACTTTACTTGGTTGATATGTCCGTAACATTGAACACGTCTCCTTATATACCGATCTATCGTTACAATAGATCTATTGAATTTCACGAATTAGTAATAGAATATATCATTATTTTTTAGTATTGGTCAACATATCACTATGTAAATGATCAAGCAAATTCTGTAATTCATCCGGAATTTCTTCTTTTTTATCCTGATTGTTATTATACGGAGAAAGTTCTTCTTCTTCTTTCTCTATTCTTTCAGAAATCAGCTGCCGTTCTTTTTCCTGATTATTATCTGTTCTACAGAGAGAAGCGGTACTGCCTTTTAGTCTGAAGGCAAGCGTATTTATAGTAAGTTCGGGAATTCCTTTTTTCAACCCGTTTATAATATATTTTTTATTCAGCTGCATCAGCTGTATCCATCCCGGATGATCGGTTTCTATCAGTAAAATACCGTTTTTTAAATCAACAAGTCTGGAATGCGATAATAGTTTATTTCCGCAGCTTCTTACTGAACCGATTGTCTTTTTCCATACAGAAAAAATTTTATTGCTTTTTTCGACTTTTGAATTTTCAATAAATGAAAAGGTCGCGGAAATCATATCGGCAGCCGACATAATATCAGAGTCTTTGTTCATTCCAGGTACCTTCCTGTATAAAAAAAATCTTTGTATCAGTGTGTTTGTATCGTTCATAGGGTTCTCCCGGAAGAAAAGTACAAAAAAGCTGATTATATTCGGGAAGAATAGCGGTAAATTTCTGTCTTTTGTCGGGATCAAGCTCTAAAAGAACATCATCCATCAGAAGAACCGGCTTTTCGCCTGTAATCCGTGTAAAAAGAACGGCCTGAGCAACCCGGAGAATAAGGGAAATAAGTCTTCTTTGCCCGGTCGAAGCCGATGGAATAAATGAATCGTTATTTCGTATGAAATTTATCTTATCTCGGTGAGGCCCGGTAAGCGTCGTTTTCAGTATCTTATCTGATTCCCGTTTCTTCATCATACTATCAGCTACTTCTTCACAGGTAGGAATACGGGATGCCGTGTCATCCCTTATTTCTTTCCATGACGGTTCATAAGAAATACTTACACCATCGATACCGGAAACTTCTTCATATAACTGTCCGAATATCTGATTAAATTCAAATACCGTCTTTTTACGCCGTTTCTGCATTTCAATTCCGTCAGTAATAAGCTGCTTATCAAAGACATCAAGCATTTCGTATTTTTCATCACGAAGACACTGGTTGCGGCTTTTCAGTATTTTCTTATACCTTCTCATAATATCGATATATAAGACATCATACATTGAGAGAGACTGGTCAAGAAAAAATCTCCGGTTTTCCGGTTCTCCTTCAGCAAATACAAGATCATCATGATTAAAAAGAACACAAGGCATCGTATTTATAAGCTCTTTTCTGTCGTGTATTTTCTTGCCGTTTTTTTCTATGGTCTTTTTTCCATTTTTTGACACCACTAATATGGAATGGGCATTTCCCTTATCATTTTGAAAAAAAGCTTTTACACTGAAGTCTTTTTCCCCATATCTGACAATATCACTGTCGGAATGTGTCCGGAAAGAGGTTCCGTATGCAGAATAATAAAGCGCTTCGAGAAGATTACTTTTACCCTGCCCGTTTTCACCAACAAAATAGACCTCCCGTGAAAGAAGGTCTATCGTATTATTCCGCAGATTTCTAAAATTAAATAGTGTAAGTGAAAGAAACGGCATTTAGTCCAGATTCATCGGCATAATTATATGAAAATAGTCAGCAGCAGGTTCCGGACGAAGCGTTATAGCTTTCATAGATTCGGTAAATTCAAATACAACATCTTCAGTTTCAATAACTTTAAGCGGATCTTCGATATAATGATGATTTAACGCCATCGTTATCTCTTCTCCGTCATATCTGCAAGGTATTTCTTCATCTGCAGTCCCGAGATCCGATTCTGGAGATACAAGAGTCAAAGTTCCCGGTTCTATCTTGAATAAAAGTCTGCTTACTTTTTTATCTATCATGAGAGCCGTTCTTTTTAAAGCTGCAGAAAGATCGGCTTTTGATACCTGAAAACTGTATGACTGATGTTCGGGAATTACACGCTGATAATTAGGGAACTGTCCGTCAAGCAAAAGAGAGGAAAATTCATAATTACCAAACGTAATGAAAATCATTTTATCAACCACGGCAACTGATATATTTCCTTCCATAGGTGCATTTTTCAGAACGCAGTTCAGAATTTTAACCGGAACAATGGCAGATGGAAATTCAGGAATAGAAAGGGCTACCGGTTTTGCGATATAAGAAAGTCTGCGTCCGTCAGTTGCTACCATAATAAGATTCTCGTCTTTTTTCGAGAAATAAACACCTGTCATAAAATAACGGTTTCCGTCGTCGGAGACAGCAAACACCGTTTGAGAAATCATTTCTTTAAAATCTTTTGAGCTTATTTCAAAAAACGGAACGTTTTCCGTTGATGAAACTTCCGGGAATTTGTCGCTGGCAATACTGTTAAGCTGGAATTTTACTTTTTTAGCAACAGGTTTGATTGTAATCTTTATATCCTGCTGATCGAATTCGATTTCTCCTGCAGGAGAGGAAGTTAAAATACTTAAAAATTTATCACAATAAACGGTTGTCGATCCTTCTTCACTTATCTCTACAGGAATTTTAGTTATAAAATTTACTGCTGAATCTGAAGCTTTTATGGTAAGTGTGTTATTTTCTGCGATAAGAAGAATATTTGATAAAATTGATATAGGACTTTTATTTGTAATGATTTCCTGAGCTATTGAGATCTCATGTATCATTGCATCACGGTCGAAAGAAAATTTCATTTTTGTTTGCTCCTTCAAGTTTTACACTTTCTTATATATTATTAAATTTATATAAATTTAATAATAGTAGTAATAAGCCTTGTGAATTTGTGTAAAACACTGTTATTTCTATATTTATCAGAATATTACGAACTTCATAACGTATTCATTTAGATACACAGCTTTTACACTTTTACACAACTGAAATATTTATCAACTCACTATACAAGTTATTGTAACATATTATTCACCGTTTTGTCTTTATTTTTTGTAGTCTTTTATTTCTCTTTCGAGTAATTGAATTTCAGAATAGAGGGCTGAATTTGTCTTGAGCTGAGATTCTACTTTTGAATATGAATGCATGGCCGTCGTATGATCCCGTCCTCCGAATTCATTACCGAGTTCAGGAAAAGAATATTCTGTCAGTTCTCGTGCGATATACAGCGCTATCTGACGCGGAATGACGAATTTTTTATCGCGTTTTTTACTTTTTATATCAGAAACGGAAACGGAAAAATGATCTGCAACTACCTTTTGTATATTTTCTATGGTAATTGTTCCTGAAAGTGGGGAACTGAACGTATCACGTAGTTGTTCCTGTGCTATTTGTATCGTCAGTTTTTTATTGATGAGTTCCGAATATCCGATCATCTTTGTAAGAGAAGATTCGAGATCCCTGACGTTCGTTACTACATTCTTTGCTATATAACTTATTACATCTTCCGGTATTGTTTTTCCGAGCAGTTCCAGTTTCTTTAAGAGTATGGCGTGTCGCGTTTCATAATTCGGTGGTTGAAGATCTATACTTAAACCTCGTGAAAACCTTGTTTTAAGACGATCCGCTATGCCTTTGAGTTCAGTTATTGGGCGATCACAGGTGAATACCATCTGCGAGTTATTATCATAAAGAGCGTTAAAGGTGTGGAAAAGCTCTTCCTGTGTCATTTCCTTACTTTGCAGAAAATGTATATCATCGAGCAGAAGAACATCCAGTTTACGGTATTTGTTTTTAAATTTATCAGTGGTTTTATTTTTTATTGATGAAGTAAATTCATTGGTAAACGTCTCTGCAGACACATAGCAGATTTTCAGTTCGCTGCGCTGTTGATAAATATAATTTCCGATAGCCTGCATAAGATGAGTTTTTCCAAGTCCGACGCCTCCGTACAGGAGAATGGGATTGTATGCTCTGCCGGGGTTTTTGGCTGCCGCTATGGATGCATTATAGGCATAAATACTATTGTCTCCCGGTACAAAAGAATCGAACGTATAATCGGAACGTAATTGCGGATGTTTTTTTAAAGGTTCTTCGACTTTTATGGAAAAAGAGTCTTTCTTTATTTCTTTTTTTTCTTGAGATATCATTTGTTGCGGTATCTGCGTTTCTTTTTGAGATATAGTTTCTTTTTCTTCTATAACAGAAGTATTCTTTATGAGACTTTTTATTTCGAGATCTGATTGTCCTGTTAATTCTTCAATTTTTTTCTTTATGATTTCAATATTGCCTTTCTTAATCATGGTCTGCCACAAAAAATCAGATGCGACAGCTACTGTTATGGTATTTATGGTATCTTCAATATATTCGAGATTAAACCAGAGTTTAAATTCAGTTTCTTTTCCGTTGTTTTTATATTCAGATTCGATCTGGCTCATAGCATATTGCCAGACCTCTCTATAGTTGTGTTCACTCATCCCGATATTATAACCCGCCTTTACTTTTTTCTGCAATACAGCTATACTAAAATAAACGATTTCCTTCTATTAAGCCAAATTAAGATGTATGCAGAAAGAAAATTCAAATTCAAGGATACTTATAAATGACTCCAACATATTCTGCTGGTAATATTCAGGTGCTAAAAGGACTGGAAGCAGTCCGTAAACGTCCTGGTATGTATATAGGATCAACCGGACCTACTGGTCTTCATCATTTAGTATATGAGGTTGTAGATAACAGTATAGATGAAGCAATGGCCGGTTATTGTGATAAGATAACGGTAGCGCTTGAGAAAGACGATATTTGTCGGGTGGAAGACAATGGTCGCGGTATTCCTGTAGATATTCATCCTACGGAACACATCAGTGCTCTGGAACTTGTTTTGACACGTCTTCATGCCGGTGGAAAATTTGACAAAGGGTCGTATAAAGTTTCCGGCGGACTTCATGGTGTCGGTGTAAGTTGTGTAAACGCACTTTCGTCATGGATGGACGCAGTAATATGCCGTGACGGATTTGAGTATCGGCAGCATTATGAAATAGGAAAACCTATTACGAAAGTTGAAAAAATAGGTGAAACGGATAAACATGGAACTATTATCAGATGGAAAGCAGATAGTTCTATTTTTACAGAGACTACGACTTATAATTTTGAGGTACTTTCGAAACGTCTGAGGGAACTGGCATTTCTTAACAGCGGAATAACTATTATTTTTAAAGATGAACGGCTTGAAACACCAAAAGAAGTTGAGTTCAAATTTGAAGGCGGAATAAAGCATTTTGTCCAGTATTTAAATGAAGGTAAGGCAGTTCTTCCCGAGGAACCGCTGTTTATTAATGGTACTGAGAATGATGTTTATACAGAGTTATCTTTGCAGTATAATAACGGATATATAGAAAATATATCATCGTATGTAAATGATATAAATACCCATGAAGGTGGAACACATCTTGATGGTTTTAAATCAGCTCTTACTTCAGTTTTGAATAAATTTCTTGATAAATATCCTAAAATTCAGAAAAGACTTGATAAGGACGAAAAACTAACTGGAGATGATGTACGGGCGGGATTAACGGCTGTTCTTTCCGTAAAGGTACCGGAACCTCAGTTCGAGGGTCAGACAAAAACAAAATTAGGTAACAGCGAAGTTCGTGGAATTATAGATAGTCTTGTTAAAGAAAAACTGACATTATTTTTTGAACAGAATCCGCGTGTTATTGAAAAGATACTTGAAAAAGCTGTAGGCGAAGCGGGTGCACGGATTGCAGCCCGAAAAGCGAAAGATGCTTCGCGGCGTAAATCGAGCATCGACAGCTTTGGGCTTCCGGGAAAACTTTCAGACTGTTCTTTGAAAGATCCTTCTATCTGCGAAGTGTACATAGTGGAAGGTGATTCTGCCGGCGGTTCTGCCAAAAAGGGACGTGACAGTAAAACTCAGGCTATTCTGCCGTTATGGGGTAAAATGCTTAATGTTGAGAAGTCCCGCGCAGATAAAGTAATAAATAACGAAAAACTACAACCTATCATTGCCACGCTTGGAACAGGTATCGGAAAAGAATTCAATATCGAAAGACTGCGTTATCATAAGATAATAATAATGGCCGATGCTGATGTCGATGGTTCTCACATCAGAACGCTTCTTCTGACATTTTTTTTCAGGTATATGCCGAAAATTATTGAAGACGGGTACGTTTATCTTGCCATGCCGCCTTTATATAAAGTTTCTTATAATAAAAGAGAATGGTATGTCTATGATGATACTGAAAAAGACGGGATCATAAAAGAACTGGGAGAAAATTCTTCAAAAGCTTCCGTACAGCGTTATAAAGGTCTTGGTGAAATGGACGGAAACCAGTTGTGGGAGACGACCATGGATCCGTCGCGCAGAAAAATGATGCGGGTTACACTTCCTGATGCTGTAGCTGCTGATAGAATTTTTAGTACGCTTATGGGCGAACAGGTAGAACCTCGTCGAAAATTTATAGAAGAAAATGCTGTTTACGCCAATCTCGATATATAGTTTATCTTTTTGAAAGAGAAGTACCTTTATTCGTGACAGTACTTTAGATCTGCAATTTTATTGAAGGAGTCTTTTCCTATGGAAGAAATAAAGACACCGGAAGGTGGAACTCTTATACAAATGCCGATAGAGACAGAAGTCAAACGTGCCTATATTGATTATTCGATGTCTGTTATTGTGAGCCGTGCGCTGCCCGACGTACGCGACGGTTTAAAGCCGGTTCACCGGCGTATTCTTTATGCAATGGAAGAACGCGGACTTCGTAATAACGGCCCGACCCGCAAATGTGCAAAAATAGTAGGGGATGTACTGGGGAGTTATCATCCGCACGGTGATGCTTCCGTTTATGATGCGCTTGTTCGTCTTGGACAGGATTTTTCCCAGCGATATCCTGTCATAACACCGCAGGGAAATTTCGGTACGATTGCGGGAGATCCTCCTGCAGCGTATCGTTATACTGAAGCGAAGATGGCAAAACTGGCTGAAGAGATGGTAGCCGATATAAATAAGGATACCGTCGATTTTATGCCGAATTTCGACGAGACGACAAAAGAACCAACTGTCTTACCAGCTAAATTTCCATTTCTTTTGGCGAACGGTACTTCGGGTATTGCTGTTGGAATGGCAACTAATATGCCTCCTCATAACATACGCGAGATAGCGGCTGCTGTTACAGCGTATATTGATAATCCTAAAATAAGTATTGAAGAGCTGGGAAAATATATAAAAGGTCCTGATTTTCCGACGGGCGGTGTTATATTCGGTCGTGAAGGAATACGACGGGCTTACAGAACGGGACGGGGAAAAATAACTGTTCGCGGAAGGTTTTTGATTGAAACGGCAAAAAATGGCCGGGAATCAATTATCTTTACTGAAGTTCCCTATCAGGTAAATACTAAAATTCTTTGTGAACGGATTGGTGAGTTAGCGAGGGACAGAGTCATAGAAGGTATTTCAGGGGTAAATGACGAATCTTCTGATCGTACCGGTATGAGGATTGTCATCGACCTTAAAAGAGGTGCAATTACAAAAATTGTGCTTAATCATCTTTTTGCACAGACTGCATTGCAATCCAATTTTAATGTTATAAATCTTGCCCTGGTGAAAGGACGCCCTCAGGTCCTGAACCTCAAACAGCTCATCCAGTATTTTGTTGAACATCGTGATGAGGTTATCGTACGGCGTACAAAATTTGATCTGAATAAAGCGCTTGCACGCGCCCACATTCTTGAAGCGCTGATTGTAGCAATAAATAACATTGATGAAGTTATCAGAATTATCAGGGGAAGTTCCGATACGCAGGAAGCAAAAAATAAACTGATAAAACGCTTTGATTTTGATGATGTTCAGGCGCAGGCCATTGTTGATATGCAGCTGAAGAGGCTTACTCATCTCGAAATAGAGGATCTGAAGAAGGAACTTGCCGAACTTGAAGTTCTTATAGCGCACCTGCGGGATCTTCTTGCTCATCATGAAAAAATTCTGAATCTGATAAAGGAAGAGACTAACGAGATAGCGGAGAAGTACGGAGACGATCGAAGGACAGATATTGTTGCCGGTGAGGTAGAAGAGATAAATATTGAAGATATGATCAAAGAAGAGGATATGGTTATTCTCGTTTCAAAACTTGGTTATATAAAACGTATTGCGTTAACAGCATATAAGAGTCAGGGAAGGGGAGGAAAAGGAAGCGCTAGCGCCAAACTTGCTGAAGATGATTATATAAACCAGCTTTTTATTGCTTCCACCCATGATTATATAATGTTCATTACCAATGAGGGAAAAGCTTACTGGCTTAAGGTTCATGAGATTCCCGAATCCGCCAAAAATAGCAGAGGTTCGCACATTAAAAGTCTTCTTGCGGTAAGTGCAAATGAAGAGGTTACAATGATTGTTTCCTTTACTGAATTCAGCGATGAGCAGTATCTGTTTATGGCAACAGCAAATGGTGTTGTAAAAAAGACGGCAACAAGTCAGTTTTCAAATGCAAAGACACGGGGTATAATTGCCATAAAACTTGATTCCGGCGATAAACTGGTAAGCGGTATATTAACCGATGGAAATGAGGACATCATGCTGATTACGAGAAGAGGGCAGGCTCTGAGAATTGAAGAAAAAGCGGTCCGCTCTATGGGACGATCAAGCCGAGGTGTAAGAGGTATACGACTTAATGAAGGGGATGAGCTTGCATCTGCCATCAGAGTCGAAAAGGATAAGAGCATCTTTATGATAACGAATCAGGGAGCGGGAAAACGGATTGATTTTGATAAATTTCATCCACATGGCCGCGGTACCGGGGGACAGAAGATATTTGGTAATATAGATAAGAAGGGTGAAATAATAGGAGCTCTGGCGGTAGGAGAGGCGGATGAACTTGTCTGTATGACGAGCCAGGGGAAAACGCTTCGTTTAGAAGTCAGTTCGGTTAATAAACAGTCCAGTAGCAGTTCTTCAGGTGTGAGTGTATTAAATATAGACACTCCTGATTTTGTAATAGGCATTGATAGAGTTGCTAATGAAGAAGATAAAAAATAAATTTTATAATTACTTATATTGTAAAGAATTATAAAATTTATAATAAGGGATGACAAAATTATTAACATATTGTATAATATGTTAAAAGAGGGGATTTTGTCGGGGCTTTAATATACCGACTTTATACATCAGGCGACCGGGGTTTTCCCCGGTTTTTTTATATATAAATTTACTATTTTTTTTAGATACTAACGGATAATCCTTTTTAAATTGAGCAGACGTTTTCTTCTATAGATTTTCAATGTTTCTTATTTTCTAAACAACAAAATGTTTCACGTGAAACATTTTGTTTGACAAAATCCTAGTCAGAAATTTCATTTAATTTATGAGATGATTTCAAAAGTCAGACGAGTTTTGAAATCACAATTCTACTGTTTTTAAATAAATTTAGAAAAATCTACATAACAATGAGTTCTAAGCTAATTGAGAAAGTTACCGAACCTTTGTAATCGGTTCTTATAGTTTTAAATTAAAGTATTCTGCTTATATAATGGAAGCCGTTTTATGTTTCACGTGAAACATAAAATATAGTAAGAATATAAAAAACTGATAAAAGTGGATAACTTTGGGAAAACTCTGCCGAAAAATAAATACGGGTTATGACAAATTTATAAATTCAGTAAATACAAGAATTTATAAATTTGTCATAACTCATTCTGTTTTTTTACTCGTGTGGATAAACTGTGAATATACTTTTATGGTGAACGTTTGTTAGTCACATCAGATTTTACGTCTGAATACTTTTGAATTTCGTTTAGCAGTCCATTGATCTTTTCTTTTTTGAGGAAGAGAACTTATATCATCTTGCCTAAAACCCAGCTGCTCGAACCAGTCAGATGATTGTGTTGTAAGAATAAAAATACTAACAACCTTTAGTTGTTTTGCTTTTTCGATAAGATATGTAATTATTTTGGGCCCTATACCGATATGTTCACACGATTCGTCTACTGCAACACCGGCAATTTCTGCCTGGCCCCCATTATAGAGATGAAGCGCAGCACAGGCTCTGATACAGCCATCCAGTTCATATACAATATAATCCTGGAAATCTGAAAATAACTGTTGTTTGGTTCTTGGTAAAAGAATACCTTTCCTAACGAACGGTCGCATGAGTGAAAGAACAGAGGGAATATCTTCTCGCGTCATATCCCGTATACCACCATATTGGTTTGAGTAAATCATTGTTCCCGACCCCAGATCAGAGAATATTTCGCAGGGAAGAGCCCCATCTATAAAACTATTAAGGAGGTGAACCCTTGAAACTCCTTGCTCACAGGCTTCCTGTGCCAGAGAAAGAATGGATAGTATTTTATTTTTTAACATATGATCATTAGTTATTTTTTCTGTATTGGAAGAAATCCCGTTGTCTTTGATAAAAATTTTTAGCTCGTCCAGGCTCAGGGCCGGGATCGTATCTTCAGGAGTGATACTTAAGTTTTCCGGTATTTTAAAATTCGTTGCGTTTATTTCAGCATGCGGAATCAGATAAAAAAGTTTGTCTGCCTGCAGGTGAATCGCGATTTCCTGTGCCAGTTGTATTGATGATATATTATAAGGTTTTCCGGCTGCGCTCCATCCTATACAGGGAAAAATAGGAATAAAACCATTTGAAAGTACTTTTCTTATAGCATCTATTTGAAGTTTATCTATTTCTCCGGATGTACCAAAATCGAATCCGTCAAGAACACCTTTGCTGCGGGCTCGTACCCAATTACCGATAACGGCATTAAGATGTTCTCCTGCAAGGCTTGTCATTATCGTATTGGATACATCAAAAGCTGCCATTTTAATCAGCGGCATAGCTTCCGGCGGTGTTATCCTGATTCCGTTTTTTTCTGTCCATGAAATATTTGATGCAGAAAGAATTTCATCAATACGTTTATGTGCACCAGGAACAATAATTACTTGGAGTCCTGTTTCATGAATAAGTCCTATATCCTGTATGTGATTTGGAAAAAAGGGAGAATCAAGAACTTCATCATCGATATAAATAACCAGTAATGCATTTTTGAATTTCCGTATATATCGTATTACGTCGCGGATTCTTTCCGCCCTTGAATGTTTTGTAACATCCGCCATAATCACCTCATATTTTGTTTTGAATAAATACAGCCACAATAATCCTGCCGGTACAGACCGTATTCATCACTTAACTGAAGACTACGGAGAAATCCGTTTCGTTTTTTGAAATCGCTTGTTAAAAATTTTGGTCCTTTTTCTTCTTCAAGCTGTTTTCCGATCGTATTTATCTTATCGGCGTCTTTATAGGGACTGATTGAAAGTGTTGTCGTGAACCAGTCGAATTTGTTTTTTTTTGCATATTCGTAGGTTTTTTGCATTCTCAGAAGATAACAGCGCCTGCATCGTTCTCCCCGTTCTTTCTCTTTTTGCAAAGCTGGTTCTTTTTTTACATTGGTTGCGGTGAAATATTCGACTGGATTATATTCATCAGCTATAAGCGGTATTTTTTCCGCAGATGGAAATCTCGGCAGAAATTCTTTCAATTCATTCAACCGGCGCATATATTCTGCTTCCGGATGGATATTGGGATTATAGTAATAAATGGAAATAGAAAAAAAATTTGAAAGATATTCGACTACCGCAGAAGAGCACGGTGCGCAGCAGGCATGAAGAAGCAGTGTCTGTTTGCCTAACGTTCGTTCGTTTTCTTTTTCAACTTCCGAAATAATCCAATCAAGCTCTTTTTGATAATTCTTTTTTTGTTGTGTGATCATAAATATTGTTTTAATTTATTTCCTTCAATACCGGCAAGCAGTTCAATGTATTTTTTAGCCGGACTTGCGTTTATCTTTAAAAGAAGAACTTCTTCTATTTGGAAAAATCCGACCTGCGCCGACATATTAACCTGAATGCGGATTGGTTTTTCTGTTCCCGGAATTATCTGGACAGATTCTATTGAATTGGCAGAATATTTATGAATATCACCGACCTTTGGGGCATTATCAAGAACCATAGGAATTCGTGCACGACCTTTTGTCATATCACATCCATCTGCGATAAGTATTAATCCTGCTTCAAGCGAATGAATTTTTCTTGTTCCCATGTGACCGACAATACCTTCCATTGCTACCGATCGTATGGCAACACGCCGGGTAAGATTTTCTTCTTCCGGAAGAAATTTATTTAACTCTTTTTCTATTATGGGGAGTGCAAGAAAAACGCTATATAATTCATGATCTTGTCTTCCTATGCTCATACCGAAATCATGCAGAAACGAAGCCAGAATAACGGCTGTTACACTGTCGCAGAATGATCCGGCATTTTCCTTTTGAAGTGAAGTAGGAATGTTCGCTTTATAAAGAATGGAAAGCATCCGGATTGCATTATACGTAACTGTTCTCATATGGACCGGACCGTGATCGTTAAAGCCGAGTCTCATAATTGAAACATCATTTGCATAGTTCTGAACGGCTTCTATTTCTTCATTTTCCATTAAAGAACGGGCAACTTTTAATGGAAGATCGTCTTTTTCAGGAGACAGCTGGATTAATTCTTCCAGTTCATTTGTAATTTTTTTGTCAATTGAAAGTTCTTTTGGTGATTTCATTTTATCCTCCAAATTGTATCGACTTTTTCATATATACCATAGCGCAGATAGAAATGTTTTGCAAATAAAAAATAGCCATCGACAAAACTTGCCGATGGCTAAAAGTGATAAGGTGCCTTGTTTTTAAACAATATCTGAATCTGGGCAACAGACGTAGCATTTTTCCTTACCACCCTTAATGATACAGGCTTTTTACGAAAAATAAATAAAGTAAAAGTTTATATGAACTTTTTTATTAAAGTATAAATTAATTTTTTATAAATATATTGTTATTATTTATTCCATATCCGAATAAGGCAAAATCAGCTTTGCAGGGATCGTCCGGCCATATTTGTTTCATTTTCTGTGTCAAAAGAAGTGCCGTTTTGAAATTTACGGCACAATCTTTGGGGAGCAGTTTCATTTTTCTTGCAGAAGAAATTACGTGTGTATCCAGCGGTATAAGAAGATCTTCTGCGTTATACCAGGTCCACAGTCCGAGATCGACGGGAGAGTTTGTCCGTACCATCCAGCGGAGAAACATATTTAGTTTTTTACAGGCCGAACTTTGATCCTGTGGGATTAAACGGCTATCCTTGAAAAGCGTCGTTATAATGGAAAGAATAAGTTGCTGCCGGCAGAAACCTTTATTTTCCGTTCCGCAGGCTGTCGTTGCAAGATTTTTATATGAAATTTCGACAGCGTTTCCAAGGCTCCCGAATTTTTCGAGAACGTCTTTATATCGGAGAAAAAACAGTCGCATGTCGCCGTATGAAAAAAAACGGTAAAATTTTTTCTGTGAGTCGGGAAATATTTTTGTAAATTCTTCTGATACTATCCAGTCCGACAGATGTGGTTCCGCTGCATCCAATATATAAGAGATTTTACGGAGAATTTGTTCCCGTCTTCCGAACGAGAGATTTGCTGAAATAAAGGCTGCTGCTTCCTGGTCTCTCGGATTCGTATACCTGTGCATGAACGACGACGGATCATTTTTCATAAAAGAAAGATTTTCATATTTATCGGCCAGTATTTTCAGAGAGGTTTTTAGTTTTTCTGGAATTTTTGTTTTATTGCTGTCTGTTTTTGTTTTCACTCTTTCAGGGTATAATTATCTACTAAATAAGTCAAGAAAAAGAAATAATAACTTGTGTACAATTTAATTACATGCTATGATAAACCTATGAAAACGAAAAAATCTTTTTTA
>JALCCK010000017.1 GCA_022640795.1 Treponema sp. | reverse complement strand
GTACGGCAATTTCGTTATCGACCAGTGTTTCTACAACGCCGGCACCTTTCAGATCACGGATAGCATTTTTGGTTTTGACGACCGGAATCGGGCATGCATCGCCCATTGCATTGACTTGAATCATTTCAGTAAACCTCCTGCAGTTCTGAACGCGACCGGCGTTTTGCAGACCGGCAGCTGTCATTTTCATTGATAGATAAAACTTGCATTATTTTTTCAATAGAATAACGCATAAAGTATGAAAAGTAAAACGGTTTCCGGAAAAATAAGCCGGTTGGAAACTGCATCGGTACGATGTTACTATTCTTTCTTCTGCCGGTACAACCATAAAAAATATTCGTCGGAGTATTTGTTTTTTACTGGGTGACTGCTGCCGGGAAGCGCTATCAGTTCCGGATTCCCTCCGGCTGCTTTTTACCGCCCGAGGACAACGGCGGCACAGGACGGCAGATTTATCGTTTTCGAGGCTGCCGTCACGGTACACGCTGCCGCGGCGTTATTCGCAAGCAGCATGCACCACGATCCTTCCGGAAGTTCCAGCGTAACCTGGACACGGGCAAAATTGCAGACGACCAGTATGCACTGCCGGTCGTTTTTTCTCATGTAACCGAATACATTTTCCGTATCTTCATAGACGGGTTCAAACGTTCCCCACGTAAGAACTTCCCGATACCGGGGATTTTTTCTGAGTCCGACAAGATGGCGGTAGTAGTTTAAAACAGACTGCGGATCACGTTCCTCATCTTCAACGTTTATCGTTTTGTATGACGGATTAACAGCAAGCCACGGTGTTCCTGTCGTAAAACCTGCCTCTTTACCGCTGCTCCACTGAACGGGTGTTCGTGCATTGTCTCTGCTGAGTTCGCCACATCGTTCAAGCGCCGCTTCTTGTGAGAGTCCTGCGCGGAGGGCTGTCTCGTATTCGTTCTTTGTACTGATATCGTCGTATTCGTCGATACTGTTGCGCCGGCAGTTCCGCATGCCGATTTCCTGTCCCTGATAAATAAAGGGAATTCCTCTGAGCAGAACCGCTGCCGTTCCCAGCATCTGGATACCTGCTGTATTCTGCGCGTAGGAGGGCAGCCAGCGGGATGCTCCGCGCGGCTGATCGTGATTTTCTATGATATTTGCCTTGAACCCATAGTTCTGCGTTGCCAGTTGTGATTCGATAATCGTTTTTTTCCATTCGGAAAAAGGCAGCGGTTTTAATTCTCTGCAGTCTTCGGTACTCTCCAGATATTTTATCTGTGTACTGAAATCGAACATGGATGAAAAATAACCGTTTTCACCGATAAAATCAGGCATTTTTGATTCCGGTACGTTAAAGACTTCTCCGACGGTAAAGGCCTGGTGCGGTTCGAATGTTTGTTCTTTGAGCTCCTTGAGAAATACGCCGACGCCTTCTGCGTGTTCTATCATTGTCGTACAGTTAACCAGTCCGTCGGGCCCGTCTGCGGGATAATCGGGAAAATCAAGGACTTTTTTTATATTGATGATAGCGTCGATGCGGAATCCTGCAACTCCTTTATCCAGCCACCAGTTAATCATCCGGTATACTGCTTTTCTGAGTTCCGGATTTTCCCAGTTCAGATCAGGTTGTTCTTTTGCAAAAAGATGCAGATAGTACTGGTCAGATCCGGGAACCGGTTCCCAGGTGCTTCCGCCGAAGTATGACCGGTAGTTGCTTGGCGGGTTTCCGTTTTTTCCTTTCCGGAAATAAAAATAACCGGCATACGGACCGGTAGGATCGGCAAGTGCCTTTTTAAATAGGTCGTGTTCACTTGAACAGTGATTTACGACAAGGTCCATGACAACATACATACCGCGTTTTTTTGTTTCGGCGAGCAGCGTTTCAAACTGTTCCATCGTACCGAATTGTTTGCCGATTGCGTAATAGTCAGAAATGTCGTATCCCTCGTCTACCAGCGGTGATGCATATATCGGAGAAAGCCAGATGATATCAACACCCAGTTTTTTTAAGTAATCAAGTTTCAGAAGAACTCCGCCGAGATCCCCGATACCGTCTCCGTTTGAATCGTAAAAGCTTTTCGGCCATATCTGATAGGCTATTTTGTCGTGCCACCATTTTTTTCCCATAGAGAATCTCCCTGCCTGCTGTACTGATAAATTCGTATGTTTGATACAATACTGCTGCATTTCGGTTATATCTTGCAATATAAAGGCTTTTTATTGCATAATACTGATATAATGAAAGAAGTTCCAGTTGCAGAACAAAAAGAAAAAGTCAGGCACGGCAGTATACTGTTTCCGATACAGCGGTATCTGACCGTTCTTGATGCGAAACAGCGGCGTATCAAATCACACTGGCATGATGAAGCTGAATTAACGCTTGTTACGAGCGGAACCGGTACCTACCATATTGCTTTTTCCGATACGCCGGTCAGGAAAGGAACGCTTGTTTTTATACCACCGCAAATTCTTCATTCCGTTACGACCGCGGAACTGGAACGGATGGAATCAGAGACATTTGTTTTTCATTTAAACTTTATTGGTGCTCAGATGGGTGATATCTGTTCGGCTAAATATCTTACGCCCCTGTCGAATCAGCAGTATGTTTTACCGTTCGTAATTGCTCCGTCGTATCCCGCCTCTGCCGGTTTGAGACAACTGTTTGAAGCCGTCTGCCGTTTGTATCGTACGAAATCAACGGGCTGGGAATTGGGAATGAGAGGGTATCTTTCGGAAATCGTTTTTTTACTGTTACCGTACGGCGAAAAGGAAAACGCTGCCGCACTGTTGAATACCGGAGCATCGGAAAAACTGAAGGAAGCATTGTCTTTTATGGAAAAAAATTACGCACAGCCCCTTTCAATACATGCCGTTGCTGAAGTTTGCGGATATTCGGAATGCCATTTCATGCGTTTTTTTAAAACGTACACCGGAATGACCTGCATCAGATGGTTGAACAATCTGCGTCTTGAAAAAGCTGCAGAACTTTTTTCCGGAGGAGCAACTGATATTTTGAATACTGCCCTCGACTGCGGATATGGCAGTTTATCATATTTTTACCGTTCTTTCAGGGAAAAATACGGAATGACGCCGCGAATGTTTATCAAGGGTAGTGCCTGAAGAACAGCTCTGTGATAATTAATTGTACGTCTTGCAAATTTTACTTTATGCTGTATGCTATGATAAACAGTCTAAAACCAGAAGGAGTCCCCTTGGCATCCGTGCTTGGTACGAAGTATAAAAATCTGCCGGTTATAACAAAATCCGGAGGATTCGGTACACCAGATCTTCTGTGCCGGGTAATAAAAAAACTGACGGAATAGAGAGCCTCCCGCGGAGTTTTCCCGTCCGGGACAGATAGCAGCTGCCCGGTTGAAAATTCCTTTTGCAAACTATACTATGAATACTACATAACCGTTGCGGTTAAAAGGAGTTTTCATGTCAGTAATTGATGAATATAAGTCTTTCCTTGATAACGGGAAGACGGAACGTGAATGTGTTGAACAGATTGTCAGTTTAGCATCGAAAAACGGATACAAAGATATCGCTTCCTGCAGTACGTTGAAGGCAGGTGACCGGGTCTATGTGACGAAAATGAATAAGAGCATAGCTTTATTCGAGCTGGGAAGTGACAGTCCTGAAAAAGGTATGAATATTCTTGGGGCTCATATTGATTCTCCCCGGCTGGATGTAAAACAGAATCCTCTGTATGAAAAAGATTTTATCACGTATCTGAATACTCATTATTACGGCGGTATAAAAAAATATCAGTGGGTCACTATTCCGCTCGCGATTCACGGCGTTGTCTGCAGGAAGGATGGTACGACGCAGAAAATCGTATTAGGTGAAGATGAAACTGATCCCGTTTTCTGTATTTCTGATATTCTGCCGCACCTTGCAAAAGCACAGATGAAAGAAACCGCGTCTGATTTTATTCAGGGCGAAAATCTTGATTTGCTTGCCGGTAGTGCGGTTCCGGCGAAAGGTGATGATGTCGAAAAATCAAAAGATGACTCTAAAGGTAAAAAATTCATTCTGCAGATTCTCAAAGAGAGATACGGAATTGAAGAATCCGATTTCGGCTCGGCGGAACTTGAAATTGTTCCCGCCGGTAAAGCACGCGACAGCGGATTTGACCGGTCTCTCATACTTGCCTACGGGCAGGACGACCGCTCCTGTGCGTTCACATCCGTAAAGGCGCTGCTGGATACCACCGCTGCAAAACGTACCAACTGCTGTCTTTGTGTGGACAAGGAAGAAATCGGCAGTGTCGGAGCAACGGGGATGGCTTCGCATCTGTTTGAAAATGCACTTGCGGAAGTTCTTGCCCGGACTGAAGAAGGTTACAGCGACCTTGCGCTCAGACGGTGTCTTGCTTCGTGCAGCATGCTTTCAAGTGATGTTAACGCAGCCTATGATCCGCTTAATGCCGATCTTTATGACAAGGACAATGCTTCCTTCCTGGGGGGCGGTGTCGTCTTCAACAAATATACCGGCGGCCGCGGAAAAAGCGGCTCGAGCGATGCCAACGCTGAGTATCTTGCGAAGGTGCGGGCTGTTATGGATAAAAACGGAGTTTCTTTCCAGACTGCCGAACTTGGAAAAGTAGATGAAGGCGGCGGCGGCACTATCGCCTACCACGCGGCGAAATACGGCATGAATGTTCTTGATGCAGGAGTTCCGGTACTGAGCATGCATGCTCCCTGGGAGCTTACGAGCAAAGAAGACATCCAGCAGGCATACGCCTGCTACAAAGCCTTTCTTACGATAGATCAGAAATGATACGATCCGTATCGTAAAAATGTTTCCTGTCAGAAGTGTCTGATATAATTCAGCTGTGACAGAATCGTTGCGAACTGCTTTCCGTATTCACTCAGACTGTAATGAGAAGAGGAAAGCAGGTCGTACGGCCTGTCTGCCTGTTTTACTTCGGGGAATGACGAAGCTGCTGATCCGGGTGCGTAAAATGATCCTGCATCGAGATTTTCCGGACGGGCTTTGTCGTCTCCGTAGTAGACGCGCGTTGCGAATTTTTTCGTTTTCTTTCCCTGCTGCCAGTCGAATTCCTGGAGCGGCTGCATATATCCGCGCCGGACATCATAGAGTGTATAGTAATTCCTGTAATACACCGTAACCGTCTGGGATTTTTCTATGACGACACCCTTGTACGTCGTATTTTCTTCTGTTATCTGGTTTTCCTTTGTTGTCGTAGTGACCGGACCGTACTCTTCCGTAAGTTTCCCGTACTCATCACCTGGAACAAGCAGCAGGTCGTAATTCCGGAAATTAAGAGACGAGTCATGTATTTTCCCTGTACCAGCATAGATAAAATCGATTTGTACGTCTGCCGGTCCCGTTGTATGTTTTGCTATTTCTTTTTTCAATTCCTGCTCGATGCTTGCTGCATACGAAAAATAGGAAGAACTTCCTCCGTAGTAATAGGCAATTCTGACAGTAAGTGCATCGCCGGCTTTTTTGAAACGGTCAGCTGCGATTCCCGGAACATATTCTTCCGCCTTCTGGTATTTTGCCTTTGAGCTGCGGATAAAGGGATAATTGGCCTGCGCGAAGTCACTGTCCCCCATAGCAATCCAGTAATTGGCTATGTCGTGATTGATTCCGTCTATTTTAACCGGACTGTCTTTGTAAGCCGGTATCCAGGTTTCTGCCTGTTTGTAATAATCGAGTGCTTTCATTTTTGTGGTGATACCGGTTTCGCCGGAGAGAGAATCCGCATTCTGATAATATGCTTCTGCAATTTCGTATGCGACGGATGCTGCAGTTGTCATTATTTCTTCGTTCCGATAATCCGAGTAACTGCGGGCTTTTTCGAAATATTCCAGAGCCGATGCTTTTGCCGTTGCGGCAAGACTTGTATTATTTGCAACGGCGGTTCCCTTTTCAATGTAAAAATCGCAGGCGTATTTTTTTGCAGTGTCGCGCAGGTCTGTGTAATCAGCATAGACGAAGACTGCCGTTGCTTTTTTTCCGCTGAGGCCGGTGGGATATCTGGTCTGCAGAATTTTTATATTATCATATAATTTTACCCAGGCGTCTATCTGATCGGCAATCTGAAGATAATTCTGCGGATCAAGTTTTGACCGTTTTACCGCATCGCCGATGATAACACGGGCCTGCGGCATTTCCTCGTTGTAGATTTCGATATATCCGTCGGAAGTCCGGCCGTCTACCATATTCTGCGTAACCGACACGGATCTGGTTACCGGATCATTTCCATGTACCCGGGAGCTGGCGCAGCCGGTAAAAAATACCGGAAACAGTATGAGCACGATTTTAAAGATTGGAAAAAATGATAATTTTTTCACAGAGAGTCTCCTTTCGTATAATGTTAAGATTCAGACAATAAAACTGCCGTATTTTACCATATTATTTTATCTCTTGCAAAATTCTGAAGAGCGGTAATAATAAATATATGTATGGAATTTTAAACGCAGTGAGGAATGTTTTAGGCTCTATTGTGGGCTGGTCCTGTGTCCTGTCGATTCTCATTGTTTTTGTCGAAATTATTTATACCCGGATACGAAGTCACAGAGGAAAAAAGCATTCGTAAGGTTCTTTCAGACGAAAATAAAAAAAAGAGACAAAGTGAACTGTCGCTTTGTCTCTTTTTCCAGGTTTTACAACGGCCGCACGGATTCCCGGCGGCCCGTCAGTCAGGCAGCTTCTATGGCGATTCTTCTCGGTTCTACCGGTGCTTCCCGGGGAATCCGTACTGAAAGTACGCCGTTTTTGAAGTCTGCGGAGACTTTTTCCGCTTTTACGTCATCAGGAAGGGTAAAACTCCGGCTGAATTCGCTGGAACTGCGTTCCCGTATGAGCCATGAGCTTTTGTCCGTATCCGGTGATTTTTCTTCCTTTTTTTCTTCATGACGGGAAGAAATCGTCAGAACGTTATGATCAAGTTCGAGCTGTATGTCCTTTTCCGAGCGGCCGGGAAGATCCATTTTCATGGTATAAGCATCTTTATCTTCTTTTACGTCCACTTCGGGGACCGAAGTAGTAAAATTAAAATCCGGTGTGACGGAGCAACCGTCGTTCATAAAATTGTCAAAAAGTGTTAATGCGTTCATCATTGTAGTACCTCCGCTATTATTATCGTTTAATTTTCAGTACATTTCGTACACACTATAGATAAAGCAATAGTCGTGCCAACTTTTACAGAGTTGTGCAAATGAGTGAATTACGTACGAAAACTGATTTTTTTGCTTTTTTTTGAAGAAAGGGCGGCGAATATACGAAAAAAACGGGTAAAAATTTAGAATTCTGAATAAAAGCACGGATTAAGCAGTATTTTCTCGGCCCGTACTACCCATTATGCTTACCGGATAAAAACTGATTGTAGCAAACAGGACACAGATGGGTAAATTTTACCTGTTAACATGGGTATTTATGACCCATTATACCGGGTGTCTAATAATGCGGAGGCTTTCTGTTCGGTATGTCTTCAAGAGACTCCATAACATCGGTAAGTTTATCCGACAGGAGTTTATTTTCTTTTCGCAGAATTTCCAAATCTCTGGACTGCCCGACGGTAACTGTTTGCAGTTGATTAATGAAATCTTCCAGGTACGCTACTTTTGTTTCAAGTGCAGTAAATCTGTCGTCAGTTTCCTTGTTCATGGCTTCATTGTAGTCTGATCGCAATGGTCTGTAAAGTGGCGGCAGCCAGCCGTTTGCAGAGCGGGCCACAGGCATAAAAAAACGGTACCGTAACAGCCGGTACCGTTTTTATGGAAATAGTATAACGCTATATAAAGACTTCGTACTGAAGGTTAGCGATAAAGCTCTCGTTCGGTATAATGTGTATGCAGATATTTATGCGACTTTTCTCCAAGCGGTTTTCCAAGGAAATCCGCATAAATCTTCTTAATTTCCGGATTGTTATGGGACTGTCGTTCCGCACTGTTTACGTCGTCCGTATATAATGCTGCAGCGCGTTTTTTACGCAGATCGTCTGTTGCACCGAACGGCTGTCCGCCTCCGGCGATACATCCGCCGCGGCAGGCCATAACTTCGATAAAGTGATACGGCGGCTCTTTTCCTTCTGCAAGTGCCTTGCGGACTTCCTGCACCAGTGCATCGACGTTACCCATCTGACTTACCGCTGCAATGCGTAGTTTTGTTCCCGCAAGATCGACTTCCGCGGTTCTGACATCCTGGAGTCCGCGGATAGGTTTGAACTCGATAGGAGCCATTTCTTTTTTATTCACCAGATAATAGGCCGTGCGGATAGCTGCTTCCATAACGCCGCCGGTTGCGCCGAAAATGGTTCCGGCTCCGGTATATTCTCCGAGAATGCTATCGGCAGTACCGTCATCGAGTGCCGCAAAGTCTATACCAGCCATTTTGATTAAATGGGCAAATTCCCGTGTTGTCAGTACTTCATCGTAATCCTGGACACCACTCGATTTCATCGTGTCGTTCCGCTGTGATTCCCATGCTTTTGCCGTACACGGCATGATTGAAACATTATAGATATTTTCCGGTTTTGCTCCGATCTTTTCGGCGAAATATGTTTTAACCATCGCGCCTTCCATCTGCTGCGGAGATTTTGCCGTAGAGAGATTGTCCAGAAGGTCATGATAATTTTTCTCTGCGTAATCGACCCATCCCGGGCAGCAGCTGGTGAACATCGGCAGTTTTCCGCCTTTCGTTACGCGTTCGAGTAATTCGCTGCCTTCTTCCATGATTGTCAGGTCGGCGCCGAAGTTTGTATCGAATACGTATTTGAATCCGAGTGCACGAAGTGCTGTATAAATCTTTCCTGTTGTAATTGTTCCCGGTTCCATACCGAACTCTTCACCGAGAGCGGCACGGACGGACGGTGCTATAGAAGCGACTGTGACCAGTTTTTCATCGTTCAGCTTGTCAAGCAGTGTGTGCAGCGGATGTTTGATCGTAATTGCTCCGACCGGACAATGAGCTTCGCACTGTCCGCAGCGGATGCAGGGACTGTGCGCCATATCGACATCAGCGACCGGTCCTATTACCGTTTTGTCGCCTCGTCCGTTGTACTCAAGCGCCCAGACATTCTGAACTATCTGACAGGTTGTTACACAGCGTCCGCAGCTTATACATTTCTGCCGGTCAAGAACGATTTCCGGATAGGAATCATCAACCGGCTTGTCGCCGAGTACTTTGCTGAAAGGATTTTCACGGATTCCGAATTCCCATGCAAGTTTCTGGAGTTCGCAGTGCTGATTTTTGTCGCATCGCAGGCAGTCGTCGGGATGATTTGAAAGAATAAGCTCCAGCACGGTTCTTCGTGCCCGCCGTATTTCAGGATCATCGGTGATTATCCTCATTCCGTTAGAACATGTCGTGCAGCATGAGCGGAGCATTTTGCTTCTCGGGCTTTTGCCGAAGAAAACGCGGACAATGCACAGACCGCAGGAACCCCACGCAGGAAGGTCCGGGCTGTAACACAACGTCGGAATCCTGATTCCAAATTTTTTAGCCGCATTAAGAACGGTAACGCCGTCTTCGACTTCAACGTCACGACCGTTTATATTTATCTGAACCATTTTTTTCTCCTATATATCAGGTCTCAAATCCGCCGGTATGGCGGTTCTCTATTTAACGCTATTTTTTAATAATAGCATGGAAATGGCAGGTTCGTTCACATGAACCACACTTCAGACACTTGGTCTGGTCAATAACATGGCGCTGCTTTTTCTCACCGGAAATACAGTTCGCAGGGCACTGCCGTGCACAGGCTCCGCAGCCGATACATTTGTCGGTAATATAGAACGTAAGCAGATGTTTACATTTGCCGGACGGACATTTTTTGTCAACGACGTGGGCAAGATATTCGTCATGGAATTTTTTGAGCGTGGAGAGTGTCGGATTCGGAGCTGACTGGCCGAGTGCACAGAGTGAGCAGTCTTTCATTGCCTGACCGATATCTTCCAGTTTCTGGAGGTCATCCATTGTACCGTTACCGCGGGATATCTTGTTCAGAATATTATACATTTGTCGTGTTCCGATGCGGCACGGAGAGCATTTTCCGCAGCTTTCGTCAACACAGAATTCCATATAGAATTTTGCAATATCTACGACGCAATCGTCTTCATCCATAACGATCATACCGCCGGAACCCATCATTGATCCCATTCGGACCAGGGCACCGTAATCGATCGGGGTATCGAGTTCTTTTTCAGAGATGATACCGCCGGAAGGACCACCGGTCTGAACCCCCTTGAATTTCTTACCGTTTTTGATACCGCCGCCGATTTCGAAGATAATTTCCCGAAGAGTTGTTCCCATCGGAACTTCTACCAGTCCTGAATTTTCAATTTTACCGGTCAATGCAAAAACTTTTGTACCTTTTGAGTCTTCGTCACCGATTTTATTAAACCACGACGCCCCTTTTGTAATGATAACGGGAACGTTTGCAAGCGTTTCTACGTTGTCGATAACCGTCGGTTTTCCCCAGAGTCCTGCCTGTGCGGGGAACGGAGGTTTCGGTGTCGGCTGACCGCGTTTTCCTTCGACGGAACGCATCAGAGCTGTTTCTTCGCCGCAGACGAACGCTCCTGCGCCAAGTCTGATTTCAATGTCGAAGTCGAAGCCCGAGCCAAGAATATTTTTTCCGAGCAGTCCCATTTTATGAGACTGTTCCATGGCAACTTCCAGACGGTGAACGGCGAGGGGATATTCTGCACGAATATAGATGAATCCCTTGTTTGCTCCGACTGCCTTGCCTGCAATCGTCATTGCTTCAAGAATCGAATGGGGATCGCCTTCGATGGTCGAACGGTCCATATAGGCTCCCGGGTCGCCTTCGTCTGCATTGCAAACGATATATTTTACGTCTCCGGCCGCCTTTGCACCGGCATCCCATTTAAGCCCGGTCGGGAATCCTGCTCCGCCTCGCCCGCGAAGTCCCGAATCGAGTATTTCTTTAACGATTTCTTCCGGTTTCATTTCAAACAGTGCTTTTTCGAGCGCAGCATATCCGTCACGGGCTATATATTCTTCAATATTTTCAGGATTGATAACACCACAGTTTCTGAGAACAATACGGAGCTGCTTTTTGTAGAACGGAATATCTTCGACTTCTTCAGTATTCTTTTTACTGGGATCATACAGCAGACGGGGAACTTCACGTCCCTTTACAATCTGTTCCGCAACAATTTCATGGGCATCTTCCGGTTTTACGTTTACATAAAAAGAATCTTCCGGAAGAACTTTAACGATGGGGCCCTTTTCGCAGAATCCGAAGCATCCCGTCAGTACTATCTGCACGTCATTTTCTACGCCGAGTGCTTTTGCTTCTTTTTTCAGATTTTCAGCGATCAGTTTAGAGTTGCTTGATTCGCAGGCTGTTCCGCCGCAAACCAGGATATAGTGTGAGTATGCCATTGGTTTCTCCTATTTGTTGGTTATTATGTCTGCTGCGGGGCGATCAAGAATATGTTTGTCAACCAGTTTTTTACCGATAAGATGCTGCTCGACAATTTCTTTAGCAACTTTTGCGTCTACATTGCCGTAGATTACCCTCGGCATGTCGGGGACGATAACTTCTACGGTCGGCTCATTTGCACACATACCCATACACCCTGTCTGCCGGATCATTACGTGATCAGCCAGACCTTTGTCATCGACTTCTTTCAGAAAAGCATTGAGTGTATCTTTCGCTCCTGAAGCTATACCGCAGGTTCCCATTCCTACGATAACCTGTGTTGTCTTGCCTTCAGTTTCACGTTGTGCAAGATCAGCTTTCATTTTTCCGCGTAAACTGCGTAATTCTTCAAGTGTCATAATTTCTCCTCATTTTTTCGGATGGCCGGGCTTACCGGGCGTGTTTCAAACGGATCCGCCCTGTTCTTTGGAATCAAGAAATTGTTTTAAAAGGGTCAGCGAAGCTGCAGATTCCAGATCTCCTTCCAGCGCATCTTTTATTTCATTTTTATTGAGCCGATATTCCAGGTGTCTGTGTTCGTCAGCACGGTGTATATCCATATCGAAATCACCGGGAAAAGTTATAATCCCGAAAAAAAGATTTGATATGTTTCCGACCGGCGGTGTGTCTATATTTTCCAGATTGAACCGGGTAAACACTGTGGTGCCTTTTCCCGGGGTACTTTGTATGTCGCAGGCTCCTTCTGTTTCTTCTGCAGTCTGTATAAGAAACGGAATTCCGAGACCGACTTTGCGGCCGACATGTTTTGTACCGTCCGTATAAAAAGGATCTTTTGCACGTTCAAGTGTTGCTTTTGACATACCACTACCGTTATCTGTGATCGTGACGTTCAGTGATTGTGGATTTTGAATACAGTCGACGGTGATTTTTGATGCTCCGGCTTCAACAGAATTCTGCGTAATGTCGGCAATCATATCACACAAGCTGTAGTGCATACCGGCCCTAACCTCTATGCCCTGTATTTGTTTAGAATACCAGCTATCTGGCCTTTTGTCAGTTTTCCGTATACATCGCCGTTTATTGACATAACGGGCGCAAGTCCGCAACATCCGATGCAGCGTACCGGTTCAACTGAAAAGAGTCCGTCATCTGTTGAAATGTCTGTTTCCTTCATTTTGAGAAGACTTCTGGCCTCATCGATAATGTCCTGTCCGCCTTTCAGGTAACAGGCTGTTCCCAGACAGACGCTGATCTGGTTTTTACCAGGTTTCTGTGTTTTGAAGAAATGATAAAATGAAATTACACCATAAATACGTGCCAGTGGAGTTTCTGTTAAAACAGAAACCTCCATAGCAGCTTCTTTTGAAATGTAACCCTGTTCTTCCTGCACTTTGTGCAGAATCATAATAAGATTACCGGGTTTGTTCTTCCAGTCTTTAATGAAAGATACAAGCCCAGCCGAAAAATCGGCTTTACCCGCTTTTGCCATTTTTTTTCTCCTAGCAGCATTAATTATTTTTTTATTTCGATATGATTCTTTCCGACGGCTGATATACGACAGACAAGTCGGCATGATCAGTTCTATTATTGTAAATCAAAACAATTTAAAATGCAAAGTCTTTTACCATATAAATGAAATGATTTTTGTTTTTTTTAAAGTAAGCAGTTCCAGAAGCGGGACTGCTTCGTTTTGCACCGCTGCTGCCGGCGATGAAAAAGAAATGCGGACCGTACTTTCTGCAAGTTCCTCCGCAAAAGAATTTCCGTAGACAGCAGCAAGCAGCTCTTTATATTCCTGTTGTGTCATAGTTTCTCCGGTAAAAACCGGAGCCATGAGCAGGTCCGCATAATTTTGTATGGTTTCCGGGAAGGCTTTAACAGCCTTCTGCATGATATCGGGAGAAAAAGTAACCGTAAACTGATGTTTCCCGGATTTGTCCGTTGTGCCGGAAATAAACCCCGGAAAGGCGGTTATGCCTGCTGCAAGATTTTTGACGGTCCCCTGAACGGTAAGAGACGATGTTCCGTCTGCCGAAACGGTTACAGCCGTAAGTCCGGCCTCTTCAAGATTTTTTTGTATTGCATCAGTGTCAGGGCCTGTCCCGGTCGTTTCTGTCCCGGTTAATGCGGTGAATGTTTTTTCTGCAGCAGGTCCTGCCGAAAGTACGGCATGCAGTCCGCCCGAACTATCCGGCAACGCAGTTATTGCAATGTCCGTGGAACAACCGGAAACAGACAGCAGTAGTGCCGAAAGTATACCGGAAATGATTTGTATTTTTTTAGAAGTCATTATACTACTGAAGCAAACCGGAGAACGGTAAGGTTACGCGTATACCAGTTGAAAAGACAAGCCCTGCTGCAATACTGTCGGATAAAGACAGTGCTGCACCGTTTGTATCGTTAAATACGGTATAAAAAATATCCTGTGTCAGGGTAACCTTGACTTTTCCTTTTGTAAGCGGTGGTGTCTGCCACGAAACTCCGATAATACCCGGGAATACAGACGCTTCAACCGGCTCACCGGTATCGGGAAGCTCCGGAGAACCGAACGTTATGACCGGTCCGATATACATTCTCAGATAATCGTTTAATGTCAGGGTAAAAACGACCGGAAGCTGGAAACATCCGACGCCGGTATTATAGCGGAGCATCATGCCGATTCCGGGCTGAAGATCCCATGCCGAATAGCTGACGACCGTCTGCAATACGATTCCGCGAAGGTTGAGCATGAACCGTTCCGGTGTCAGAAAATTCCAGTCTATTCCGAAACTTGCATCAACGACGGCATTTTTAAGGAAAGAATTAAAGCCGCTGCCCGTTCCGTTTTTTGAGCAGGCTGTTTTTTGTACAGCTTCTGCCCGGTTTTCTGCAACCGGCTGCTCTTCTTTTTCGTTCTGGTCGGCCGGAAGAAACTGTCCTGCTCCTGAATACGCGGTTTTCCAGTAATTTTCTTTAAGAGAAGAAAGAATAACGCCGGTATTCGGTCCGTCGCTCGCCGCGTGAATGAACTGATCGTTTCCGATATATATTCCGGCGTGAGAAATAGTACTGCCGCCGGTCGTATGAAAAAAGACGATATCGCCGGGCTCTTTTTTGCTGTCGGGTATTATCCGTACGAAGGAGTACAAAGCCTTTACGGTACGGGGCAGCTGATAGCCAGTAGATTCCCGTGATACCGTAAAAATGAATCCGGAACAGTCAAACGTATCGGGACCAACGGCCCCGTAGGCATAGGGCGTTCCGATGTACTTCTTGGCATCTGTAATAAGGGAAGTCCTGAGTTCCTGAATCTGTTGCTGAGCATCAGCATCCGCCGATACAGAGAAAGCTGCAGCTCCCCCTGTCAGTAAAATAGCAAGAAATACGGATTTTTTCATGAATATGCGTTTCATAATCTTCATTATATACTAAATCGGAATATATTACGATAAAGTTGAGAATTTGTCGGACAGCTATTTTTTTTCGATAAGTGTTTTTATGTAGAGTGCCATCAATAACAGGAAATTCTGTTTTCCGTTCTGAAAATCACAGCCGAGTATATCCCTCATTTTTCTGATTCTGTAATTGACCGTATTTCTATGCAAAGAATTCGTTTCTGCTGTCTGCTGTACTTTGCATCCTGATTCAAGATACAACCGGAGCGTCTTGAGATAATCATCACGTTTGTCTTTTTCGAGCATATTTGCTTTACCGAGTATGTCGTCGTACAGATTCTGAAGAACCGTTTTATCGGTTATTTCGCCCAGCAGCCGGTATACGCCAAGATCGCGGTATGAAACGACGGGGTGTCCCCTGTCGGAAAATTTTAGAGCAAGAAGTGCGTGCCGGTATTCATCCGGCAGCAGCTCTATTTCCGTACAGGTGTTTGAGATGCCGAGTCTCATTTGAGTAAAATAGCGGTCTGCGCTGCATGACTGATAAATAAGCCGCGCTGTCTGTTCGGGATTTTCAACGACAACAAAAATAATTTGTTTTTCATGCATAAACCAGCAGTATCCGGTACCTGAGAATTCCGGTTTTGAAAGGAAAACAGAATCAAAGTATCTGGTAAGCCGGTTCGTTTCTGTTTCCGGAAGTTCTGCGGTGATTATTCCGAACCGTTCGGAATTTTCGAACCTTGTCTGATGCAGATCTTCCCGCCGGAATTTTTCCGGCTGGAACAGAAGATTGTAGAAGCTCTGTGTAACGGTTGTCGATTCTTTTTTTTCAGTAACAATTCTATTTCCGAAATCTTCCATGAGGTCTACCATGTGTATTTCCCACGGCATGGTGAAAAGCGGAAATTCGAGAGTGTCGCAGAGATCGAGTATTTGCTGCGGAATATCCTTTACGTACCTGCCGGTGTTTATGATAAGCCCTGCTGCGTCAAGTTTTTTGAGTGTCTGTATAAGCGTCGAAAGGTATGTAACGGTATACGTGGAAATGTCACTGCCGGTATTCGTTGCATTCCGCATAATATTCATACCGGTCGTAATGGTGAGTTCTCCACCCCTGATGAATTCAATCGTCGATGCATCTTCCGTATAGTAAACCCAGCTGACCCGGTGGTCCAGACCGTTTTTACCGGCAACGAAGGAAAGACGATAGAGATTTTTAGTACTGGTATACAGGGCTTTGACTGTAAGCGGCATGGACGCATCCTTATGAACGGCAGTTATATGTTACGGGGTATGACCGAACACCATCCGAAAACAAAAAAGGCGCCGGCCGTTTGTATACAGCCGACGCCTTCGTCATCTCTGGTACCAACCCTAGCAGAAGAAATTTTATTTGTCAAGTCCGCAGTCAGGCTCACCGGACCTGATTGTGCAATGGGCACAGTAAAATCAGGTAAAATTATGCCCGCGGTTGATAGAACTCGGATTTTTGTTGTGCTATGGTATAAACCGACGAAGAGAGTCGTACTGTTGTGAGAGAAGGAGAAACTATGCTGCTTAAAGATGCTTTACCGCAAATTAAAACCAACGTTCTGCCGGGACCGAAAGCGGCAGAGATTATAAAACGTCGTTCCGCTGTTGTTCCGGATGCTATCAGATGCGCATATCCCTGCGTTATAGACAGAGCTGCCGGTGCAATGATTCAGGATGTAGACGGAAATCTGTTCCTTGACTGGGTCGGCGGCGTCGGCGTTCTGAATGTCGGCCATACTCATCCCGTACTTGTCAAGGCTGTTCAGGATCAGGCGGCGCGTTTTTTTCATGGCATGTTCAATATTGTTACCCACGAGGGATATGTCGAACTTGCTGAAAAACTTGGCGCCCGTGTTCCCGTCAGGGGGAATCACAATAAAGTAATGTTTGCCAACAGCGGTGCAGAGGCAGATGAAAATGCTGTCAAAATAGCACGTGCATATACCCACCGGCCGAATATTATTGTTATGACCGGAGCGTTTCACGGTCGCACGCTGCTCACCATGTCTATGACGTCGAAAAAAGCGTATGCAGTCGGTATGGGACCGTTCCCCGACGGAATCTATCGGGCTGAGTTCCCGAATTTGTATCGAAAACCTGACGGCATGTCGGATGCAGCCGCACTTGCGTATTATATAAAGAAATTTAACGACGTATTCGAACAGTCGTCTCCTGCATCGTATGTGGCAGCAGTCGTTATAGAACCGCTGCAGGGAGAGGGCGGTTTTATTCCCGCTCCGATCGAATATGTGAAAGCGTTGAGAAAGATATGTGATGAAAAAGGGATTCTGCTGGTTGCTGATGAGGTACAATCCGGATTCGGCCGTACCGGTAAGCTCTTTGCTTCGGAATACTGGAAAGAAGCCGGTTGTGAACCGGATATCCTTACGACTGCAAAATCAATCGCCGGTGGGGTGCCCTTGAGTGCGGTCGTAGCGCGGGATGAAATAATGGATTCCGTCCCGGCAGGAGTTATCGGAGGAACCTACGGCGGTAACGCGCTGGCCTGTGCGGCGGGAATTAAGGTTCTTGAAGTTATAGACACAGAGCATCTGATCGAACGTTCCAATGAAATCGGCAGAAAATGCAAAGCCAGATTTGAATCATGGAAGAAGCAGTTTGAATGTGTCGGTGATGTGCGCGGACTTGGTGCAATGATAGGTGTCGAATTCGTAAAGGATAAAAAGACAAAGGAACCTGATTCCAAACTTGTTTCAGATATGATTCAGTATTGCGCACAGCACGGACTTCTTATTGAGAATGCGGGGACCTATGGTAATGTTGTCCGGTTCCTGGCTCCGCTGGTTATTACCGATGCACAGCTTGATGCCGGTTTTGCTATTTTTGAAGATGCAATCCGTTTTTGCAGTAAGTAGAATTGGAGAATTGTATGACACAGTTTAAAATCGTGCCGCAGATTTGTACTATCGACAGTGTAAAAAAATTCTGTTCCGGGTTCGGTATCGGTAAAGGCGATCTTGTTTTTTTGAGTAAATCAACGGAATCGTATTTTTCGGGGCTGCTGAATGGAGCACACGTAATTTACCGCGGCGATTACGGAAAAGGTGAACCGACCGATGCGATGGTCGAAAAGATATTCAGCGATATAAAATCTGTCCCGTATTCCCGCGTTATTGCAGTCGGCGGCGGGACTATCATCGATGTTGCCAAACTGCTTGCACTGAAACAGTTTTCCCCGGTGACCGATCTTTTTGATAAAAAAATTCATGCCGAACGTACAAAAAAGCTTGTTATAGTACCGACGACCTGCGGTACCGGAAGCGAGGTAACGAATATTTCAATTCTTGAACTGACTGCGCGTCATACCAAACTCGGACTTGCAGATGATGCTCTCTTTGCCGATACCGCGGTGCTGATCCCTGAATTACTGGAAAAGCTTCCGTTCCGTTTTTTTGCGACCAGTTCAATCGATGCTCTTGTACATGCGACGGAGTCCTATCTTTCACCGAAAGCTACACCGTTTTCGCAGCTGTATTCTATTGAAGCTGTAAAGAAAATACTGAACGGCTATATGACGATAAAACATAGTGGTCCCGATGCACGTATACCGCTGCTGTCCGACTTTTTACTAGCCGGTACCTACGCCGGAATTGCGTTTGGAAATGCAGGTACCGGTGCGGTTCATGCGATGAGTTATTCATTCGGAGCTTCGTATCATGTTCCGCACGGGGAAGCAAATTATACTCTCTATACTGCGGTTTTCAAAAAATATCAGAAGCTGGCTCCTGAAGGTGCCATAAAAAAGCTTAATGAACTGATTTCTTCTATTATATATTGTGACACAGCGACCGTCTATGAATCTCTTGAAGAACTGCTGGATGTTATCCTGCAGAAAAAATCGTTGCACGAGTACGGCGTTACTGAATCTGATCTGGTGAATTTCACGGAGAATACCATTACTAAGCAGGGCAGGCTCACTGCCAATGAGTATGTGCCGTTGGATGAAACTGCCGTAATGGAAATATACCGAAGTGTCTTTTAAATGTACTGATTTCCGTTTTGAGCCGCGTGTACTTTCCCCGGAGAGGCCGCGGCTTTTTTATACATTTTGTTGTGTCCGCAGCACATGAAAAAAGGGAAAATTTAGGCCTGTAACGTATAGACCTCTGCATTGTGCTATGGTATCGTTTCTCATATTGAATAAATATACATATATTTTGTTTGTTCCGTTTATTTATTCAAAACGAGGAGGCCTTATGGTGAAAAGAATGAGAAAAGCACTGGCTATTGGTGCGGGACTGTTTTTTGTTCTGGGCATGTCGCTTTGGGCAGGCGGTCAAAAGGATGCATCTGCAGGGGATACCGGTTCAAAAGAAGTAAATATGATTTGCTGGACAGAATATGTTCCGCAAAAGACATTCGATGATTTTGAGGCTGAAACCGGAATCAAAGTGAATGTTACCTACTATTCTTCTGAAGACGAAATGCTTGCAAAGACGATGTCTTCTGCAAAAGATACCTATGATGTAATTATGGACGGTACGCAGTATTATCCGGCTTTACGTGAAAAGGATCTTATCGACGAACTGGACTTGAGCAAAGTTCCGAATTATAAGAATATCCCCGATCAGTTCCGTTTAAGCAAATCAGACCCTGATGGAAAATACGGGATTCCGTATATGGGAGCAAACTGCGCTCTGGCGTGGAATTCAGATGTCGTTAAAACGCCGCTTTCCAGTTATCAGGATCTGCTGAACCCGGCTTTTAAAGATTCAATCGTCATTATCGATGATGCCCGGGCCGTAGTAGGAATGGCTGCAATGGCTGAAGGGTACAGCATCAATGATATGAGTGATGAAGCGCTGAGTGCAGCTTCCGGTTTCCTGCAGAAACTGAAACCGAATATTCACGCATTCAACGGTGACTCTCCGAAGACGCTGCTGATAAACGGTGAGTGCTCTGTCGGTCTTATCTACGGAGCTGAAGTTGCACTCGCGATGGATGCCGATCCTGCTGTAAAGGGAGCGTATCCGAAAGAAGGGATCTACTTTGGATTTGATGAACTTTCCATCTCAAAACATGGAAAAAACAAAGAAAACGGATACAAGCTCATTAACTTTATTCTTGACGGAAAAAACAGTGCCTATATATCGACACAGTTCCCGTACTTCAATCCGAACAGCGACGCTCTGCAGTATCTTGATGAGTCCTATTTGGATAATCCTATAAAGAACATGCCGGAAACCGCACGTAAATCAGTTGAGTATATGGATGATGTGGGCGACAACATGACGAAGATTGTTGATATTTTTAACAAGCTTAAGGGGTAGCTGGTGAACGGCATCAGTTTCCTGATGCCGTTTTCTTTTGGTAAAAACGGAAAATAGAGATAAGAAAATGCATGATGCGACAATAGTTATTTATAGTGATGCTATTTTTACTTCACTGGACGATAGTCTTGTTTCCGGCGGGATTGCGGTAGCCGGTGCAAGGATCGTAGCAGTCGGTTCCCGGGAAACCATAGCACACTATGTCGGAAAAAACACAAAAGTATACGATTTAAAAAACAGTTTAGTTGTACCCGGTTTCGGAGATGCTCATTCCCATTTTTTTCTTGGTGCCAAATTTACGAGCGAGCGGTTTTGCAGCACGCTCGACCAGGCGCATTCTGAAGAGGAATGTGTCAAAATGATGGTCGATTTTGCTGCTGAACACCCCGGTTACGACCGGTATTTTGGTCACGGATGGCTGCCGTCCTACTGGGATGACGCAGCTTTCCCCACAAAACGGTCTCTCGACAAGTATTTTCCTGATGTTCCTGTTTATCTTCGTGCGGTCGATGGACATTCCGAATGGCTCAATTCAGCCGCCTTAAAGGAATCCGGTTATACGAAGGACTGGAAACCATCTTTCGGCAGTGTGGATACATTCGATGATGGAGAGCTGACCGGACTGGTCCGTGAAGACGGTGAAGAACTTTGCAGAAAATTCGATACACTGCTGCCGGAAGCGGAAGATAAACGGCTCCAGAAAAATCTTCTGAAATCACTCAATGCAAAAGGTATAACGACGTTCACCGATATGAGCGAACAGAAACCTGACGAAATCGATACTGAATTCAGATTTCTGAAAGAATTTGAAGAAAATGATGAACTGACCGTCCGGGTCTTTCTTCACCCCGGAACGGATATCCATGCGGAAACGGTAAAGAATATACTGCCGTACATAGAAAAATATAATTCGGATGTACTGCGGATTGCCGGGTTGAAAGGGTTTGCGGACGGTGTTACTTCCACATATACGGCAGCATTGCTTGATGATTACATTGACAAACCCGGCTGCAGGGGGCTTTTAAAGCATCCGGAACAGATGTTTTATGACTGGGTACGGGAAGCAAACCGTCTCGGCCTCAGTACCCGTGTACATTGTATTGGAGACCGGGCCGTACGGACGCTGCTTGATGCTTCAGAAAAAGCACAGGAAGTCGTTCATGATGAAACGATCCGGAATACCATAGAGCATATAGAAGTGATAGCTCCGGAAGATATCCCGCGTTTTGCTGACCTTGGTGTTGTTCCGTCCATGCAGCCCCTTCATCTGCCGCTTGACGAATTTGACAAAATAAACCGATGCGGTGCTGTTCGCAGTCACTATGAATGGGTTGTTCAGTCGCTGCTGCAGTCCGGTGCGGTACTGGCGCTTGGAACTGATTATCCGGTAGCCGATTATGATCCGCTGCCGAATATATACAGTGCCGTAACCCGGAAAGGCACAAATGGCAAGCAGTACGGTGATTACACGCCCCTTCAAAAACTTTCTCTTGCGCAGTCGCTTCATGCATATACGTACGGCAGCGCCTATGCGCTTCATATGGAAGACAAAATCGGAACGCTTGAGGCGGGTAAATATGCCGACATAGCGGTCATTGACAAGGATTTATTTTCACTTCCTCCGGAAGCGATACTTGATTCGAACGTTATACTTACCGTAATGAACGGAAACGTTGTTTATGATGCAGCGGCGGGAGGAAAAGAATGAAAGAACTTGTAATTATTGTAAATCCTCAGAAATTGGAAACGGTTAAGGGAATTCTTGATGCCGAACATGTCGGCGGTATCACCATGTCGAATGTAATGGGATGCGGAACACAGCGTGGTATTGTCAATCCGGAAAAAGAGACCCTGATGAAAGGATTCAAGACGTCTATCAACCTGTTACCAAAAATCAGAATAGAAGTCGTCGTACGAAATGAAGAAGTGGAAAATCTGGTTTTGAAAATCCGCGATGCACTCACAACAACGACAGTCGGCGGCGGAAAAATATTTATACGAAATATAGAAGAGACGATTCGTATTCGTACAGGAGAAAGTGGCGAAAAAGCTCTCTAGTATACGGGTATACGGTATACGGGTATACGGGCGAAGTTTTTGAGAGGTAAAAAGATGGGGAAACAGATTATCAGATTACAGAATATTTCAAAACAATATGGTGATAACTGTGTTGTAAAAGATATGAATATGGAAATCGGTGAAGGGGAATTTCTGACAATTCTCGGCCCGTCCGGATGCGGAAAAACGACAACGCTCCGTATGATTGCGGGGTTTGAGAAACCGTCTTCCGGGCACTTGTTTTTTGATGAAAAAGAAATTCAGGAAACGGAACCGTATCATCGGGAAATCAACACTGTCTTTCAAAATTATGCATTGTTTCCTCATATGACGGTTTACGACAATATAGCGTTCGGCTTGAAGGTTAAAAGAACGTCGAATGCAGAGATTAAAGAGAATGTTGCAAAAATGCTTGAACTTGTTCAGCTTGAAGGGTATGGGAGCAGAAGGCCGTCACAGCTTTCAGGCGGGCAGAAGCAGCGTGTCGCCATAGCCCGAGCCCTCGTCAATAAACCGAAAGTTCTGTTACTTGACGAACCGCTTGGTGCGCTTGATTTAAAACTCAGAAAGCAGATGCAGTTTGAGTTGAAAAGCCTGCAAAGTAAGCTCGGTATTACTTTTATCTATGTGACACATGATCAGGAAGAAGCGCTCACCATGAGCGACCGTATTGCCGTCCTCTCTGACGGCATACTGGAGCAGCTGGGAACCCCGAAAGATATCTACGAATGCCCGAAAAGTAAATTTGTCGCTGACTTTATCGGTGAATCGAATATTTTTGAAGGTATTGTCAGTTCGGTACAGGATAGTTCTATTCAGGTAAAGATAGAGTCAGGGTTTATCAGCGGACTTTCTACGAATTGCAGAGAGGGAGATATTGTAGATGTATCGGTACGACCCGAAAACCTGAAAATTTCTCCGGAACCGGCAGAAGGATTCGACTGCCCGGGTATCATCAAGGAAAGTATTTATATCGGAAATATAAATAAAATTATTGTCACGCTTCCGAACGGAAAAGAAGCGAAGATCAATCAGTCGCCGAAACTTCCCGTATTTCCGGCCGGAACCGCAGTCTTCCTTTCATGGAAAGGAGAAGATGCTGTTGTCATTTCCTCTCCTGACAATCAGGTGGTATCTGTCATAAGTCATCCGGTTTTTGTCGGCACAAAGGATGATAACTGATGAAAGATAGAAAAAAAATCAATTCAGCCTTTTTTATCATGGTCGGTCCTGTTGCGCTCTGGATGATTCTGTTCGTATTCATCCCGTTTGTTTTTATTACGGTTATCAGTTTTATGCACCGCAGCACCTACGGCGGAGTTTCGATGGGAATAACGCTTGAGAATATTCTTGAAGTATTCCGGCCTGATAATCTGAAAGTTTTCGGGCAGTCCTTTCTTCTGGCGACACTGACGACGCTGGTTTGTCTGCTCATAGCATATCCGTTTGCCTATTTTATCAGCCAGAAAACGGCCGTAAAAAAGACTGTTTTTATGTCGCTTGTTATGGTGCCGTTTATGATCAGTTCGCTTATACGTCTGTTTGCATGGATAAATATTCTCAGGAGAACAGGCTTTATAAACAGTTTTCTTATGCGGCTGGGACTTATTCATTCGCCGCTGCCGCTTGTTTATAATACGACAGGTGCCGTTATCGGACTGGTATACGTGTTGCTGCCGTTCATGATTATGCCGCTCTACAGTTCTATAGAGAAACTGGACAGGACCCTGCTTGAAGCGTGCAGCGATCTGGGAGCAGGCCCTGTTACCGCTTTTTTGAAGGTGACGCTGCCGCTTACTATGCCCGGCATCTTCGGCGGAATTATTATGACCTTTATTCCGACGCTCGGACTGTTTTTTGTAATTGATTTAATGGGAGGAAGTAAAATCCTTGTTATGGGTAATCTTATCCGTAATCAGTTTATTACGGCAAAAAACTGGCCGCTCGGAGCGGCTATGTCGTTGTTCCTCATCGTTATCACGCTTGTCTTTGTAAAGATATACAAGAAGAGCGGCGGAAGTATGGATGCGTTAGGAGGAGGCCGATAGTTTATGGAAACAAAAAAAGAAACACCTTTTTCGTTCTTTCTGAAAAATCTGTATATAGTTCTTGTTTTTCTTTTTCTCTATATACCGATAGTCGTCGTCGTTATCTTCTCTTTCAATGTATCAAAACTGAATATTTTGTGGAAAGGGTTTACTATAAAATGGTACGGGTCTTTCTTTCTGAACCGTACGCTGATGGATTCACTGTGGTGCAGTCTTATCATTGCCGTATTGAGTACCGCGATTTCCACCGTCGTAGGGACGTTGGGTGCAGTCGGGCTTAAAAAGTTCAACTTCAAAGGAAAAGATTTCATAGACCAGCTGCTGTACATCCCCGTCGTAATCCCCGAAGTTGTCCTCGGCGTCGCTTTGCTGTGCATCTATTCCCTGCTCAAATTTCCGCTCGGCATCGGGACCATCACGCTTTCGCATGCTACGTTCTGTATTCCGTTTGTTGTTATTTCAGTTCGCGCAAGTCTTGCCGGATTTGACGAGAATCTGGAAGAAGCTGCAATGGATCTTGGTGCCAACCGGTTTACGACTTTTATGCGCGTGCTGCTGCCGTCTATAATGCCGGGCGTTATGTCAGGGGCGCTGCTTTCATTTTCCCTGTCACTTGACGATGTCATCATCAGTTTCTTTGTTACCGGTCCGGGAAGTACGACGCTGCCGCTCAAGATTTATTCAATGGTTAAAACCGGTGTAACACCGGAAGTGAATGCACTTTCTACTATTATAATGTTCGTTATGATCATTATTATCAGTATTAACACCGGTATTCAGGTACGGAAAATAAAAGCCGACAGCAGGAAGGCACTCTTATGAACTATGATGTTGCACTGCTGCACGGAACAATTATTGATCCGAAAACGGAACGTTCTACGGTCGCCAATCTGGGATTTAAAGATGGAAAAATTGCCGCTGTTACGCGGACGATTCCGGAGGCCCTGCAGAGTTTTGACGTGACCGGCAGAATTGTGTGCCCCGGTTTTATTGATCCGCATACACATGTTGAAGGGAATAAAGACTGTGCGGAACTCATGGTTGCCATGGGAGTGACTTCCGTACTGAATGGAAACTGCGGTATGTCTCCGGCGAATTTTGATGAATTCATGCTGCAGTACAGTTCTCAGGGATTTCCGGTCAATCAGTATGAACAGGTCGGTCATTGTACCTTACGGGAGCTCGCCGGTAATACCGACCGGTATGCGCCTTCATCAGCGGCGCAGATAGAAAAGATGCGGCAGCTGGCCGACGACGCCTTCAAAAGCGGTGCATACGGTCTGTCATTCGGACTTGAATATGTCCCGGGAAGTTCTAAAGCGGAAGTACTTGCGCTGGCAGAAATTGCGGCAGCGTACGGACGCCCTGTTTCCATTCACACGCGGACGGACTACAATCCCGGGCTGGATGCGCTTATAGAGGCGCTTGATATAACCAGAAAGACGGGAGCGGCGGTCAATATCTCGCACCTCGCTTATATGTACGGATTCGGTATGTCTCCCGAGGCGCTGCGCCTTATCGAAACAGCGAAAAGGGACGGGCTTGATATTTCCTGTGACAGCGGCTTATACAGCGGATTTGCGACACAGATAGGGAGTGCCGTATTCGATGAAGGCTGTGTTGAAAAATGGCGTACTGATTACAGCGCAATAATTGCGGGAACCGGGAAGTATAAGGGGCAACGTTTGACGCGTGATATGTATGATGATATGCGGAAAAATTACCCGGAAGATACCGGTATCGGAATGGTAGGAAACGAATACGAGGTTTATGAAATCCTTGACCGTCCGTATGTTATGGTCGGCAGCGATGCCGGAACATTGTATGATAACGGTGTCCCCGGGCATCCTCAGGATGCCGGAACGTATCCCCGTTTTTTCCGCACGATGGTACGGGAACAGAACAGAATTTCCATTGTTGATGCAATTCGCCGCTGCACATATCTGCCGGCAAAACGGTTCGGATTTGATTCCAAAGGATTTATAGCGGAAGGAGCTGATGCCGACATCGTTGTTTTTGATCTCGCGCGGATAAAAGATACCGCACAGTACCCGTGCGACGGACCGACCGACAGTCGTCCGGAGGGGATCGACTATGTATTCGTTAACGGTATGCTTACTGTACAGGGAACGACTGTCATTCCGACTGCTGCCGGAAATCTGATCCGGGCAGAAAACAAAGAGTGGAGGTGGTGACGGATTCATTCGGGGGTAAAAAGAATACGGATGTATCGTTTGGTGATGCTGGCCCTGTGATATGCATTATGCTGATTTATGGTGTATAATTCAGATGATTTTCAGAACACTTTTTATAGAAATAAATTGGTGGATCAAAGGCGATACATCCCGGACGACAGGGGGTGTGTCGCCTTTTTTTGTTTGTCAGTCTGCAGGAGTATTAAACGGAAACTGTGGTAAAAATCGCAGTGATGATTATCGAAACCGGAGGTATTGTATGGAAGTAAAGAAAATGTATATCGATGGAAAATGGACGGAAGGCAGTATGAAAAAACCTTTTGATGTTATCAATCCTGCTACGGGGAAAGTTTTTGCACAGGTGTATGAAAGCAGCGTAGAAGATGTACGGAAAGCGGTAGCCGCGGCAAAAAAATCCTTTTACGGTACCAGGGAGTGGCGCGACATGGATTCGCAGACGCGCGGTGATATTCTGCTTAAAATAGCCGATCTTCTTGAAAAAAACGCGGATGAAATTGCGATGCTTGATACGCTTGACAACGGAAAACCGTTCAGGGAAGCACAGGGTGATATTTCAGACGGCATCCATTGTTTCAGATATTATGCGGGTGCCATAAAAATGCCGTACGGTGGGGTATACGATGTCAACGCCGGGTTTGGAAAGATGCATTCGTATATGGTACACGAACCGGTCGGCGTTGTTGCACAGATTACGCCGTGGAATTATCCGTTCCTTATGTCCGTATGGAAACTGGCACCGGCGCTTGCAGCCGGAAACAGTGTTGTTTTTAAACCGAGCCCGAAAGCTCCGCTCTCTACGATACGGCTGTTCGAGATATTTGAACAGGCAGGGCTTCCTGCCGGATGTGCGAATCTGGTTCAAGGAGACGCTGAAGCCGGTACGGAGATGGGAGAAAACAAGGACGTCGACATGATTGCCTTTACCGGAAGCACGCGGGTCGGAAAACTGCTTATGCGTGCGGCCGCAGCAAACGTCAAGAAAATCGGACTTGAGCTCGGCGGCAAATCACCGAACATCATTTTTGCCGATGCGGATCTGGACGGTGCGGTCGAATGGGCAATGATCGGCATTTTCTTCAATCAGGGAGAAGTCTGTTCCGCAGGCTCCCGCATCATCATTGAGAAAAAGATAAAGGATACCTTTATTGCAAAACTGAAGGCCCGTGCCGAAGCCATGACCATCGGGAATCCTGTCGACAACCCCGATCTTGGTCCGCTTGTCACGGAAAAAGATATGAACAAGGTGCTCGGATATATTCAGAGCGGTAAGGATGAAGGAGCAACACTGGTAACAGGAGGTGAACGATATACTGATAACGGTTGCGAAAACGGATATTTCGTCCGTCCGACGATATTTGACGACTGTACGTCTGCCATGAAGATCGTCCGGGAAGAAATTTTCGGACCGGTCGTAACCGTTCAGAGTTTTGAGACAGAAGAAGAGGCCATCAGTTTAGCGAACGATACTGAATATGGTCTGGCTGGCGGCGTGTTTACGTCCGACGTAACGCGGGCACATCGTGTTATTTCGGAACTGCGCGCAGGTATTACCTGGATAAACTGTTATAATCCGACATTCAACGAGGCTCCATGGGGCGGTTATAAAATGAGCGGTATCGGCCGCGAACTGGGCATCCATGGTCTGGAAGAATATCAGGAAGTAAAACAGATAAATATTAATTTGAACCCGGGGGTGGCAGGCTGGTATGAACATTAACAGCAGGATCTACGAAGAAAACGCAGAAAAGATGCGCTATTTCTTCATGGTTAATCGTCTTTTAAAGTAACAGTAGTTAAGGAGTTTAGTTTTATGGATGAAAATTACAGAACCGTAAGCAAGGATCTGGAAAAGGTTATCGGCTATATCCATGCCGATACAGTGAGTGAAGAAGACAAGGATTTGATTACGAAGCAGACAATGGACTATTTTGACAACTACGTCAGTCCCGGATGGCTCAAGTACCGCAAGTCTGTTTCGACGAATGATGCTATTATTGAATGGACCGATAACGACAGTACGTATATCGGACTGTATGGGGAAAATTTTATTGACTGCCTCGGCGGATTCGGTATTTTTACGTGCGGACACCGGAATCCCGAAATAGTCGGGACCGTCAAGGCTCAGCTTGATCACGAGGCACTGCACTCGCAGGAACTGCTTGATCCGCTCCGCGGGTATCTTGCCAAAGCGATGGCAGCTATTACACCGGGAGACCTGCAGTACTGTTTCTTTACGAACGGCGGTGCGGAAGCTGTTGAGATGGCGCTCAAACTTGCCCGTATTGCGACCGGCGGACGATGGTATATATCGACAGTCGGCGGTTTTCATGGGAAATCCATGGGGGCTATTTCTGTGACGGGAAAAAATACGTACCGCGTACCGTATACGCCGATGGTTCAGCAGGTTCAGCATGTGGAATACGGAAATGCACAGGATGCTGAAAAAGCGATCCGCAATCTTCAGGCGGTCGGCGAGAAAGTCGCTGCCATGATCGTAGAACCGATTCAGGGAGAAGCCGGTGTTATCATTCCCCCTGACGGATATCTCAAAGCATTGCGGACCATATGTGATAAATATAAAGTCGCACTTATTTTTGATGAAATCCAGACCGGTATGGGACGTACCGGAACAATGTGGCGGTGCGAACATGAAGGGGTAACGCCTGATGTTATGACATATGGTAAAGCGTTCGGCGGTGGGGTGATGCCTATTACCGGTCTTATCTGTCGTCCCTGGATGTGGGGAAAACAGCTGGTTGATAATCCCTGGCTGCTCGGCTCGCCGACATTCGGAGGGAATCCGGTCTGTTGTTCGGCAGCTATAGCAACTATAAAATATATGATTGATAACGATATACCCGGTCAGTGTGCCGAAAAAGGGCAGCTTCTCAAAGGTGGTCTGGAATCACTTAAGAAAAAATATCCGAAACTTATTGACGATGTCCGCGGAGCAGGGCTTATGCTTGCGGTTGAATTTAAACATACAAAAATCGGCTATAGTGTTGCAAAAGGCCTGTTTTCCCGCGGTGTTATGACGGCGGGAACGCTTGTCAATGCAAAATGTATCCGTTTCGAACCGCCCGCAACGATAAGCCGGGAACAGATCGATGCCGTTGTCAGCCGCATGGATGCCGCTCTTGCTGATACGGCAAAGGGACTGGTTGCGGATTTCGACAAACAGGATGCATGATACTGACAAAAGGTAGATATATATGAAAACAGTAAAAACAACCCCTGCCGGTGACGGATTCCGTATGCCGGCAGAATGGGAGCATCACAGCGGAACATATATAATCTGGCCTGACCGCCCTGATACCTGGAGAGACGGAGGCACGTTTGCACAGCAATCGTATGCCGCCGTCGCTTCGGCAATCGGGAGGTTTGAACCGGTGACGGTGCTGGTCAATCGGGACCAGTATGCGACCGCACTGGAAAAACTTCCCGATTATGTCAGGGTTGCCGAATTGTCTTCCGATGATGCGTGGTGCCGCGACAGCGGTCCGACTTTTGTAAAAAATGAAAAGGGAACAGTCCGGGGCATAGACTGGACGTTCAATGCATGGGGTGGAACTGTTGATGGTCTCTATGCTTCATGGAAAAACGATAGTTTAATTGCGGGGAAAATCTGCGGACTTGAGCGTTGTGACCGGTACTGTACGCCAGGATTTGTCCTTGAAGGAGGATCAATTCACGTCGACGGAGAGGGAACGGCACTGGTAACCGAAGAGTGCCTGCTGAGTGCCGGCAGAAATCCTCATATGACGAAAGATCAGATTGAAAAAAAGCTTGCGTCGTATCTGAATGTACAAAAAATACTATGGCTGCCGTACGGTATTGCGGGGGATGAAACGAACGGTCATGTAGACAATGTGTGCGCATTCGTAAAACCTGCCCATGTCGTTCTGGCATGGACCGCAGACAGAAACAGTCCCCAGTATGTACGATCGGCGGCTGATGAAGCGTATCTGAAAAACCAGACCGACGCAAAAGGCCGCCGTCTTGAAATAACCAGACTTCCGTTACCGCCGGAACCGCTCCGCATGACGGAAGCTGAAAGTTCCGGCATTCAGCTGCTTCCGGGTACAAAAATCCGTGCAGCCGGGTCGGATATGGCAGCGTCGTATGTGAATTACTATGTCTGCAACGGGGCTGCTATTATTCCTGCCTTCGGCGTCGAAAGCGATGATGCGGCAAAAGAAATTATCGCTTCACTCTATCCCGGCCGGCAGATCATTCAACTGCAGACACGTGAAATTCTATTGGGAGGCGGGAATATCCACTGCATCACGCAGCAGGTACCCGGTTAAGTAATCTATGAAAAATGTAACAGTAGCGGCGACGCAGATGGCATGTTCGTGGAACCGGCAGAAAACACTTGATGCTGCGGAACGGCTTGTGCGGAGAGCGGCAGGACAGGGAGCGCAGATAATTCTGCTGCAGGAATTATTTGAGACACCCTATTTTTGTCAGGAACAGAACTATCAGTATTTTGATCTTGCTGCCGCCGTCGGTGAAAATCCTGCCGTCAGAAGGTTCCGTGATATTGCAGCGGAACTTGCGGTGGTTATTCCCGTCAGCTTTTATGAAAAGTGCGGCAATACAGGCTTTAACTCCGTTGCCGTCATAGACGCAGACGGAAAAGTGCCCGGTATTTATCGTAAGTCGCATATTCCCGACGGTCCGGGGTACGAAGAAAAATTTTATTTTACCCCGGGTGATACCGGATTCAAAGTCTGGAAGACAAGATATGCGGATATCGGAATCGGCATCTGCTGGGATCAGTGGTTTCCCGAATGTGCCCGGGCAATGGCATTGCAGGGCGCAGAACTGCTCTTTTATCCGACGGCAATCGGTTCCGAACCGGTACTGCCGGTTGACAGCTGCCCGCACTGGATGCGGACCATGCAGGGACATGCCGCTGCAAATATGATACCGGTAATTGCTTCAAACCGCATCGGAACCGAAAAGACAGAAAACAGCTCGATTACCTTTTACGGCTCTTCGTTTATAACTGACGAGTACGGCGGCATACTGTCTCAGGCCGGCCGGTATGACGAAGCGGTTATTACCGCCGCTTTTGATCTGGATAAAATTGCAGAGCACCGGAAGTCATGGGGACTGTTCCGCGACCGGAGGCCTGAATTGTATGCCGTTTTGGGTACACACGGAGGTAACTGATGGAAAAAATAGCAGCTAAACAGGTATTTTCTTTAAATTGCTGCTTGACTCTTTCAGAATGTCTTTATACTATACGCCTATCAAAGGCGATATTGAACACGACCGTGTCCAAGTCGCTTTTTTATTTTTAAATGTTTTAAAAGGAGGTTATGTTATGAAAGAACTGGTGATGCTGATACGTCCTGAAAAGCTTGAAGATGTAAAGGACATTATTGAAGATCTCGAATATGGCGGAATGACTATTTCTACGGTGATGGGCTGCGGTACGCAGCGCGGAAGTCTTGCCGGCGTTAATGAAATCCGCGGTATGAAGATGAATATCAATCTGCTGCCGAAGATTCGCGTTGAAGTTGTCGTAGAAGATGAAGATGTAGAGCGGATAATAACGGAAGTCCGCGACAGGCTGGCGACCGGCCACGTAGGCGACGGAAAAATATTTATCCGGAATATGGAAGATGCAATTCGCATAAGAACAGGAGAACGCGGCGACAAAGCCTTGTAACGGTAATTGCCGGCAGAAGGAGTGTAAAAGTTGGAAAAACCGATTGTTGAACTGAAACAGGTGAATAAGAAATTTGGAGACAATTACGTGGTAAAAGACATGAACCTTTTCGTACGGAAAGGCGAGTTTCTTACGCTCCTTGGTTCATCCGGTTGTGGAAAAACGACGACGCTTCGTATGATAGCGGGATTTGAAACTCCGACAAGCGGAAATATTCTTGTTGAAGGCAAAAATGTTGAGGACAAGGAGCCGTACGAACGGGATGTCAATACGGTTTTTCAAAGTTATGCCTTGTTTCCTCATATGACTGTCTATGACAATATTGCCTACGGTCTGAAAGTAAAAAAAGTAGCGAAAAGCAAAATATATCCCAGAGTTGAAGAGATGATGGATCTTGTCCAGCTGGGCGGTTTTGAAAAACGGTATCCGGATCAGCTTTCCGGCGGACAGAAGCAGCGTATCGCGATCGCCCGGTCTCTGATTAACAAACCGAAAGTGCTCCTGCTGGATGAACCGCTGGGGGCGCTTGATTTAAAACTCCGGAAACAGATGCAGCTGGAACTGAAACGGCTTCAGAAAAAACTGAATATAACGTTTGTATACGTTACCCACGATCAGGAAGAAGCACTGACGATGAGCGACCGGATCGCTGTTATGCACGATGGAATTATCGATCAGATCGGAACGCCCGACGAAATTTACGAACGTCCGGCGACAAAATTCGTTGCGACTTTTATCGGAGAATCGAATGTTTTCGACGGAACGGTAAAAAATACCGAAAGAGGCGTCGTTACCGTCGGAATCGAGGTTGGAGATGTCAAGACGAAAGGAAAGGAATTCAAAACAGGAGAATTCGTAACGCTTTCTGTCCGTCCGGAAAAAGTCAAGTATTCCATGCAGCCTGTTCCCGGGTTTACCATTGTCGGTGTCGTACGGGATTATATTTATGTCGGTTCAATCGTCAAGTGTGTCGTAGATCTCGCAAACGGACAGGAAGTAAAAGGAGAAATGCGGATAGAACGCCTGGCGGGACAGAAACTGCCGAAGATTGGCGAACAGATTTTTCTATACTGGAATATAGATGATTCCGTGCTGATTCATAATACGGATCAGGCCGTTTTTCAGGCCGTCCGGGATTTAAAACTCGTGTAGTATAAAAGAGGTAGAACTATGACTCTTTCCGCAAAACGGACTTTAAAAGCAAATACGATTCCTGCGCTGGTGATGGTAGGACCCGTCTCCCTCTGGATGCTGCTTTTTGTTGCCGTTCCGCTTTTATACGTCGTTGTTATGAGTTTTTGTTCCGTCGATACGAATTATAACGTCGTATTCAGGTTTACGCTGGCAAACTATAAACGGCTTTTTAATATTGCCTATGTTAAAATCTACGGACAGTCGATACTTATTGCGCTGCTGACAACGGTTGTCTGCATTCTCATCGGCTATCCTTTTTCTTTTCTGATTGCACGGACACAAAGCCGCTGGAAGAATCTGCTGTACATGCTAGTCATTATACCGTTCTGGACAAATTCGCTTATCCGCATTTACGGATGGCGTACGTTTCTCGGCGTAAACGGCCCGTTGAATAAATTTCTCATGGCAGCCGGCGTTATTCCCGGTCCGCTTGACCTGCTGTTTCACCGGGGAACAACTGTTCTCGGTATGGTTTACTGCCTTTTTCCCTTTATGATTCTGCCGCTGTATACTGCTATCGAAAAGCTCGATACGAACCTGCTTGAGGCTTCTTCTGATCTCGGTGCGAAAGGTCTGTCGACATTGGTTGATATAATTCTGCCGCTGACCGCCGGCGGCATATTTTCCGGCAGTATCATGGTATTTATTCCGACACTTGGATATTTTTTTGTCTCCGATATACTGGGCGGCGGAAATGCGGACGTCATCGGTAATTTGATAGAACGACAATTTCAGAGCGGAAACAACTGGCCGCTCGGAGCGGCTTTGTCCATTATACTCATCGTCATTACGCTTGTTCTTGTCAAATTGTATCAGATAACCGGCGGCGACATGGACAGTCTGGGCGTCTAGGTGCCTGATTTTTACACTGGCTGGAGGAGACTGAAATGAAGAAAAACAGCAGACTGCGGATAAAAAAGATTAGCGGGGTTCTGTTCTGCATACTGGTATATCTTTTCCTGTTTTTACCGATAGTTGTAATCATTGTCAATTCGTTCAATGCCACAACGACCAAACCATATTTAAGCTGGAAAGGGTTCTCCCTGAGCTGGTATGTAAAATTATGGAAAAACCAGTCGCTGCTGCAATCATTTGCAAATACCATGCTGATAGCCGCGATAAGTACTGTCAGTTCCACCGTTATAGGAACATTTGCCGCAGTCGGTATGTACCGGTATAAATTCAAAGGAAAAAACATTATCGATGCGCTGCTGTACATTCCGGTTGTCATTCCCGAGATCGTTCTCGGTATATCGTTGCTGACTCTTTTTGCCACCATACGTATTCCCAGAGGCCTGATAACGTTATGTCTTGCACATATTACGTTTTGCATACCGTTTGTTATATTCAACATTCGCGCCCGGCTTGCGGGATATGATATTTCTATTGAAGAAGCCAGCATGGATCTGGGGGCGAACCGCATAACGACGTTTTTCAGAATTACGCTTCCGGTTCTCGCACCCGGCATAGCCGGCGGTGCACTGCTGGCTTTTACGCTTTCTATTGATGATGTTATCATCAGCTATTTTGTAAACGGACAGACAAAGACGTATCCGCTGAAAGTCATGGAAAGCATAAAAAGCGGTGTTTCACCGGATGTGAACGCACTGTCGGCGCTGATTCTGATCGGCACGATTGCCGTAGTGGTTTTAACACAGAGTAATCTGTTTAAACATAAGACAAGCAAAGAATAATGGCTGTTTTGCCTGGAGGTGAATGATGAAACTATACGTAAAATTGATGGTTGCCGGTGTTGCAGCGGCTGCCCTTTTAACCGGCTGCAGTAAAAAAAGTACCGCAAAAGCGGCTGCTGAAACTCCTGCAGGAGATACTGAGCTGAATTTGTATGTCTGGACCGAATATATTCCGGATGCGGTTATTCAGAAATTTACCGATGATACCGGGATAAAAGTTAATATGTCTACCTATTCTTCAAACGAAGATATGCTTGCAAAGGTAAAAGCTGAAACACAGGGTGCCTACGATGTCGTGCAGCCGAGCGATTATATGGTTGAACATATGATAAAGGAAGACATGCTTGCGGAGCTCGACAAGAGTAAACTGACCAACCTGGGAAATCTGGCGCAGCAGTATTTGAATCCTACCTATGATCCCGGAAACAAATATTCCGTTCCGTACCTCGGCGGTCTTGCCGCAATCGGCGTAAACACCGCGAAAGTAACCAAAAATATAACGAGCTATAATGATTTGTTCGACCCGTCTCTTGCCGGAACGGAAGTTGTACTTGACGATTTCCGTGCGGTAATCGGCATGACGGCCCGAAGTATGGGGTACAGTATGAACGAAACGGATCACGACAAACTTGCGAAGATCGCCGGTAAACTGTATACGCTCAAACCGAATGTAAAACTGTATGATTCCGACAGCCCCAAGTCGGCACTTATTTCTGGCGATTGCACGGTCGCCTACTGCTGGGGTGCCGAAATCGCGCTGGCAATGCGTGAGAATCCTGCAATCAAGATTGTCTACCCGACCGAAGGTGCCTATAAGTTCATGGACAACTGGGCTGTTCTGAAAGGAGCTAAACATCCTGACGCTGCGGTTAAATTCATCAACTTCATGCTGGATCCGAAAGTTCATGAAATGGTTCTTGCCGAATTCCCGTATATGAGTCCGAATGCGACTGCCGTCAAAGAAATGGGAGAAGAATATGCCTCAAATACCGCTATCAATCCTCCAAAGGAAGCGGTAGAGGCCGGGGAATTCGTTCAGAATCTTGATCCCGAAACACTTGCCCTGTACGATGCAATGTGGACGAAACTGAAGTCGTAACAATACCGGTCAGGCAGAATTTCTGCTGATTTTTGGTGCCTCCGGGATGCGGCTGCAAATATTTCTATTCATTTTTTAAAATTTATGGTAAAATAGTTGCAATACAATTTGACGAGGCACTATTATGGCTACAAAGAGAGCAGAACTTCCGTGGGCATTTCTTGATAACTGGCGGGGAAAAACGTTTACCGGCGACTGGCCGACACTCCCGCAAATGTTCGATATTTCAGCGGAACGCTATGCTGACAGGCCGTGTTTTACTGATTTTGAAGGGCCTGACGGTAAAAAAAATACACTGACATATAAAGAAGTCCACCAGTACATGCTGCAGACCGCAGCATGGCTTACGGCGGCGGGTATCAGAAAAGGTGACAAAGTTGCCGTCAGCGGTAAGAACTCCCCGGAATGGGGAACCGTTTATTTCGGCGCTCTGTATGCGGGGGCTGTTATCGTTCCCGTCGACTACGCGCTGCATGAAAAAGAAATGGACAACCTTCTCAACACTGCGAAGCCGAAGATTCTGTTTGTTGATGAAGAGAAATATGCGTATTTCAGTCATGACCATGAGGGGCTGGCCGTATATGCGCTGAGCCCGAAACATGCGGACCGGTATGTCTATAATCTGAAGTCGTCGGCAGCAGTTGAAAAAAATCCGCCTGCGGAACCTGATGATCTTGCCGCCATTCTTTTTACGTCGGGAACGACCGGGATTCCGAAAGGCGTTATGCTGACGCACCGCAATTTCGTTTCCGACTGTTACATCGCCCAGACGAATCTTGATATCTTCGCCGAAGATACTTTTTACGCCCTGCTTCCGATACATCACGCGTATACGATGCAGGCTGCTTTCATAGAACCGCTTTCCGTCGGTGCAGAGATTGTTTTCGGAAAGAGTATGGCTGTATCCCGTCTTATGAAGGAACTGAAAGAAGGTCGTATAACGATCATGCTCGGCGTTCCGCTTCTGTATAACAAACTGCTGGCCGGCGTCAAAAAAGGAGTCCGCGCAAAAGGTCCCGTCGTGGCGGTTGTCATGAAATTCCTGATGGGACTTTCCTACCTTATCAAAAAAATATTTAAAAAGAATCCGGGTAAAGTACTGTTCCGGGCTGTTCTTGAACAGGCTAACATCTATACGCTCCGTGTCGCAATCTGCGGGGGCGGACCGCTGGCGGCCAGTGTTTTCAGGGCCTATAATGAAGCGGGTATAGACTTTATCCAGGGGTACGGATTAACGGAAACATCTCCCATTATTGCGCTCAATCCGCTCGATCACTTTAAAATAAACAGTGTGGGACGCGATTTCAGCCCGTGGGAAGAAATGAAGATTTTAGATCCCGACGAAGAGGGTATCGGTGAAGTTGCGGTAAAAGGTCCCATGGTTATGAAAGGCTATTACAATATGCCGGAGGAGACTGCGGCGCTTATGACTCCCGACGGTTTCCTTAAAACAGGAGATATCGGCCGTCTGGACAGCGAGCACTATCTTATTCTTATGGGGCGGGCCAAAAATATTATTGTGACGGAAGGCGGCAAAAATGTCTATCCGGAAGAAATAGAGGATTCATTCCAGCTGTATGACGATATTGAGCAGATTACGGTACAGAAATATATGGAAAAGGCTGCCTCAAAAGCTGAAGGAATAGAAGCGCTTATATATCCTGCTGATCAGGTATATGAACGGCTGAAAGTCAGCCGGAACGACCCCGTTTCCGATGCAGACGTACTTGCCGAAATAAATGAATCGGTCGATAAAGTTAACCGGACGCTGCAGCCGTATGCACGGATTACCAAAGTGACGATCCTTTCTGAACCACTTGAAATGACAACGACCCGCAAGGTAAAACGTAATTATTCAAATTAAAACGGGAGTATGTTTATGGAATATCAGATGCAGCTGCTGCGCTCCCGTGCGGCAGCGAACGGTCCGCTGTGCGTCGGTCTCGACACCGATCCTTCCTATCTTCCGGATTCAGTGAAAAAAAAATACGATAGTCCTGCCCGTGCGGTTCTTGCCTACAATCGGGAAATAATCCGCCGCGTCGCTGCAGATAAAAGTGCGTCGTGCTGTAAGGTCCAGATAGCGTATTACGAGGCGATGGGCATAGAGGGAATGCAGGTGTATGCCGAAACCCTCCGGCTGGTACGAAACGCAGGCCTTACCGTTATTTCCGACATAAAGAGGGGTGATATTGCGAATACGGCAGCTGCGTATGCCCGTGCACATTTTACGGGAGATTTTGAAACCGATATAATCACGGTAAATCCGTATATGGGTTTTGATACGCTGCAGCCGTTTATCGATTATTGCCGGCCGGAAAAAGGCGGTAAAGGAATTTTTGTTCTGCTGAGGACGTCGAATCCCGGAATGGCGGATATCGAACAGCAGGAACTGAAGACCGGTGGCTTTGTGCTTGACCGTGTCGGCCGGCACCTTGAACGGATTGCGTCGGATTTCGGAAACAGCAGCCCTGAGGCTGATGCGGAAAATTCCTGCTCACCGGTAGGTGCTGTTGTCGGCTGCACGGAAAAGACAAATGCGTGTGCATTACGGGCCGCTTATCCTGACATCTTCTTTCTTGTTCCCGGATACGGTGCGCAGGGAGGGGCTGCCGGACTGGCTGCGGCACTTCTGGAGCGTGCCGGCGGCGTCGTTAATTCATCGCGCGGAATACTCTGTGCCTGGAAAAAAGACAAAAATCTTGCTTCGCGTGCTGAAAACGGAACCGTATGCCTTGCTGATATTGCGCAGGCCGCAGGAGATGCAGCAGCTGCGGCGAAAAACGATCTGCTCACTGCTGTAAAAAAACTGTCGTAGGGGAGAGATACTATGGAACATACCGTACCAGTTCTGGGAAGAGGAACCGTTACCTGCTGTACCGTTGAACCCGGTGCCCGCCCGGAAGGCTCTGTTTTTCTGCTCAAAATCTGTTTTGCCGTGCCGGATACTGCAATTCCTGTTCCCGGGCAGTTTTTTATGCTCAGGTCAATGCAGGGAGCAGTCCTTCTCGGACGCCCCATAAGCGTTTTTCATTATACGAAGACGGCGGACGGCGTTGACCTCGAATTCCTTATTCTTGAGAAAGGTCCGGGAACCGGAGAATTGTGCCGTCTTGAAACGGGAGACAGCGTCGAACTGCTGGGACCGCTCGGTAATATATTCCCTGCACCACAGGATCCTGAAAGGCCCGTCTGCATCATCGGCGGCGGTATCGGAATTGCACCGGTAGCCGGTTTTGCCGAAACGCTGCCGCCGGAAAGTTACGATTTTTTCGCAAGTTATAAAAGCGGCAGTTACGGTCTTGAGCATATTCATCCCCGGCAACTTGTTATAACGACCGATGACGGCAGCGTGGGAATCATGGGCATGTTTCCCGTTGCACTGGACGCTGCAAAACTGAGAGCCGGTGCTTACCGCGAAGTATATGCGTGCGGTCCGGCTCCACTGCTTGCCTATGTTCAGCAAATCTGTGCTGAGGCGGACGTTCCGTGCTGGATAAGCATGGAGCAGCGGATGGCCTGCGGAATGGGTGTCTGTCTTGGCTGTACAATCCCGACTACGGAAGGGAACAAGCGCTGCTGCAAAGAAGGTCCTGTCTTTAATGCTTCGGTTTTGATTTTTGAAAAACCGAAATCGGTTCCCCGGCTGCAGCCGCTGCACAGCGAACCGGATCTTTCAGTCGTTATAGGCGGCGTCCGTTTGCGGAATCCCGTTATCGCTTCCAGCGGAACGTTCGGGTTCGGTACGGAATATATGCCGGTAATGGACGTGAATGCGCTCGGTGCGATTTGTTCAAAGGGCGTTACGCTGGAACCGCGGGAAGGGAACAGCGGTACGCGGCTTTGGGAAACTCCGTCGGGACTTATGAATTCCATCGGGCTGCAGAATCCCGGAATTCCTCACTTTATAACATACGAACTGCAGGACATGCTCCGGCTGGAACCCGTCATTATTGCAAATCTGTCCGGTTCGACGCTCGAAAGCTATGTTGAAGGAGCGAAACTTCTGGATAAAACGGCTGTTCCGCTTGTCGAACTGAATATTTCGTGTCCGAATGTTTCTACCGGAGGAGCTGCCTGGGGAATGGAATGCGATGCGGCGAACAGAATTACTGCTGCTGTCCGGGCCGTGACCACGAAGCCCCTGATTGTAAAACTTACGCCGCAGGCCCCTGATCCTGCTGCAGTTGCAATGGCCTGCCGGAAAGCAGGAGCGGACGCAATAAGTTTATGTAATTCATTTCAGGGCGTGGCTGTTGATATCGAACGGGGAGTTCCGGTATTCGATAAGGTAAAAGCCGGATTCGGCGGTCCTGCCGTTCGTCCTATGGCGGTACGGCTGGTTTACGAGACAGCGCAGGCAATGAACCGTCTTCCGGAAACGGACCGGATTCCTATTATCGGCATCGGCGGACTTGCAGACTGGCGTGACGCAGTCGAATTTATTATGGCGGGAGCTTCCGCAGTAGCTGTCGGTACAACGACGTTTGCCCGTCCGACCGCCATGATTGAAATCATTTCCGGGCTCAGCGGCTTTATGAAGCGGAAGGGGTATCGTACTATAGATGATATGCGCGGAATCATTTTAAAATAAACGGTCCGGTTTTTGAATTCCGGATGACAATTGAACATAACCTGAAAAAGTGTTACGTTGTCCGTATGAATACATTAGTGGCGCTTTGCGCCGTGGGCGCCGAAAAGGTGCTCGGAAATGAAGTCAAACGTCTGGGATATAAGCTGTCGGGAAACGCTCCCGGACGGGTTGCATTTACGGCAGATGACGATGCATTATATTTATGCAACCTGTGCCTGCGGACGGCGGACCGTGTTTATCTGCAGGCAGCCTGTTATAAGGCGGAAGATTTTGATTCCCTGTTCGACGGGGCATATGCGGTAAACTGGCAGGATTTTTTTCATAAAGATACAAAAGTCGTCGTCGATAAAGTACGTACGTACCGCAGCCGGCTTAATTCGGAACACAGTGTTCAGGGTATGGTTCAGAAGGCTGTTTACAAGAAGCTCGGAGACGTATGGCATATGACGACTATGCCGGAAACTGGTGCGGAAAGTGATGTCCGTGTCTATATAGAAGAGAATCAGGCAGAACTTCTGCTTGACCTTTCAGGACCTGCGCTGCATAAGCGGGGGTATCGGACGGAAGGCGGTCCTGCACCGATTCGGGAAACTACCGCTGCTGTTCTTCTGCAGATGATGATGTGGCGGCGTAAAACACCGCTTCACGATCCGTTCTGCGGGTCGGGAACGTTTGCAACGGAAGCTGTTCTGTATGCGTATGATATAGCACCGGGATTCGGCCGGCATTTTGCACTTGAAAACCTCCGGATCTATAATCAGCAGCGGGCGCTTGAACTGAAAAAAAAGGAAGCGGCAAAGATACGGACCGACGTTACGGCCCGTATAACCGGTTCCGATATAGATGCGGCTGCAGTTGAACGGGCCCGGCAAAATGCGGAGCATGCCTGCGTGACTGCCGGCCGGGCATTACAGCTTATCGGCAGCGATGCACTGGTCCCGCGGCCCGATTTCGTGCAGGCAGATTTTCGTGATTTGAGCGCTCCGTATGAACAGGGGCTTTTAATCTGCAATCCGCCGTATGGAGACCGTCTGGGCGACGAGACCGAAGCGGAAAACCTCTACAAGGACATGTCGTGTCTTTTTACGAATTTTCCCGGATGGGAAATGGGGGTTATAACTCCGCGGAAGAAATTTCAGGAATGCATCGGGCGTTATGCAACACTGCTGAAGAACGTAAAGGCCGGCAATCTTGATACCTGTTTTTACGTATACGAAGGGACTCAGAATACCGGCCGTCACGACAGGAAATGTACGTAAAAACGAAAAGGGAAGGTTTGTAAAATGGCAATTGTTGTTGAACATGAAAAACGACGGCATGAAATACTGGCGAAAGCGCTCGAGGTTTTTTGTGAAGAAGGATATGAAGACGTAACGTTTCAGAAAATTGCCGACCGGTGCGGGATTACGCGGACGACGCTGTATATTTATTTTAAAAACAAACGGGAAATATTTTTATGGAGCATAAAACAGCTGACAGCCGGTTTTGAAGTTATGCTTATAGAAATTCTTGACGACCGGAAACAGACAGCGGAAGACGCGCTTCGAAAAATACTGATGCGTATTATTGATGGTTGTGAGGAAAACAGCCAGCTTTTTGTCGTTTTGCTGTCGTATCTTATGCAACTGCAAAAGACGGGTGTTGATACCGGAACCCGGGTCCGCCGGCGGCTGGTGCGCCTGCGTCATTTGATGAGTACCGTTATTATCAGGGGTATGCAGAATGGCGAATTTAAAAAACTCAATGTAAAAACTTTGAATGAACTGCTGTACGGCTTAATCGAATCTGCTATTTTCAGACTGTCGCTGCTGGGGGAAAAGAATATGGATGATATCCGTGGTTCCCTCAATATGGCGGTAGACGGAATACTTGCTTCTCATAATTGATAGCCGTATATTTTAAACGAGTGAGAGAAAAATCTCCGGGAGCAGGAAGTTTTACAGTAGTACATGCAGTATATCAAATATCGCGGTCAAAAACATATTGGTTCTGTTTTAAAAGTTTTTTTGCTCAGTTCCGTTGTACTCAGTGTTCTCTATACTTTCATTTTTTTCCAGTTTAAAAAAATTGAAAAACAGAATGTCATAGAAAATTACAGAGAGGAATCTGCCAAACATATTGACTATTTAAGTTCTATTATTCATTCGCATTTTGATTTGGTAATTTCCGATTTACAGTTTCTGACCAAAAATGAAGAAGTGCTGCACTGGGCCGGAGACAATTCATCTTTGGCTGCCGTTCAGAACGAATTTATTGCCTTTTCAAATGCCCGGCAGATTTATGACAAAATCAGACTGCTGGATTTATCCGGCAGAGAACTCCTCAGCGTGAATTTCCGGAACGGAACGGCAGCTGCATATTCCAATCCTGAAAAAACAGACACATCGTTTGAGAAGATAAAAGAACAGAATCCTGTTGATATTTACATGGCACCGTTTGATCTTGCGGCCGGGAATAATGGCAGCGTTGAACTTCCGTTGAAACCGATGATCCGGTTCGGACTTGGAATCTATAACGATCAGTACCGTCTGCAAGGTGCGGTCATGCTCAATTACAGCGGAGAAAATATTCTGTCCGCCATCAGAAATTCTTCCTATCATTCGGTTGGAAGCGTTTCGCTTTACAATCGGGAAGGATACTGGCTGTACAGCGATAATCCGGAAATGAACTGGGGTTTTATGTATGCCGGCAGAAAAAATATCCGGATGCCGGTCATGTTTCCGAAGGAATGGCAGATAATTTCCCGTACGGGCGGAACACAGCAGCTTTTCGGAGAAAAACTGATCTCGTCTGTTCTCATTTCACCACTGTCGGAAAAATACGGTGGCGCGCCTACCGAAAAGTGGATTCTCGAGTATTCCATTCCGTTCAAAGATATGGGCATCTCGCAATCGCAGATTTACCGGAAATATGGCAAAGATTCGCTCATTATACTGCCGCTGCTTTTTTTGCTGTCGTTTATTTATGCAGTGGTATTTACCCAGCGGGCACAGTATAAAAAAACACTGAAACAGACCGCGCTTTATGATGCGCTGACAAAATTACCGAACCGGAATCTGCTTTTTGAACGGATAGACCGCACGATAAAGCTGGCCCGGCGGTATTCATTTATCTTTGCCGTTCTGTTTATAGACCTTGACGGTTTTAAGCTGGTTAATGATATTTACGGTCATACAGCGGGCGACGAACTGTTGCAGCAGGTCGGTGAACGTCTCAAAGATTGTACCAGAAAATCAGATACGGTTGCCCGGTACGGCGGTGATGAATTCATTATCATTCTTTCACGACTTACCGAGAAAAAGGATTGTGAACGAATAGCGGAAAAAATTATCAAGCGTCTTTCAGAACGCTTTGTTTTAAGCATGGCGACGGTAAAAATCGGCGCCAGCATAGGTCTGACTGTCGGTGACCAGAATTTTGACTATTCCATAGACAGCCTCATTACCAAGGCTGACGACGCAATGTATAAAGCAAAAAATAAAGGGAAAAACCAGTATGTCTTTCTCTGAGTTTCAGTTTCCGGAAACGCAGTATCCGGTTTTTCGATCTACAACATTCAGAAGCGGCTGCCCCTGCGCATACCGTCTGAGATTTTCGTAAACAATTTCAAGTACCCGCCCGGTGTTTTCGGGAACTTCCCATCCACCGGAAACATGCGGAGTGATTATGGTGCGGGGTGCATCCCACAACGGATGACCGGCAGGAAGCGGTTCGGGAGCCGTTACATCAAGCGCCGCTCCTCCTATCTTTCCGGCATAAAGTGCATCCGAAAGCGCTGTTGTGTCAACAGCCGTTCCGCGGCCGACATTAACGAGCAGTGCGCCGGATTTCATTCGTGAAAGCTGTTCCGCTCCGAACAGCTGCGCTGTTTCTTTTGTTGACGGAACGCTCAGGGTTATAACATCCGCCCGCGGTATAAGCGAATCAAGCTCGTCTATCGTATGCAGCTCGTCCGCATAGTCCGGTTTTTCTTTAGCAGGCGTCCGTTTTACCCCGATAATCCGTCCGCCGAGTGCTTTATATCGTACCGCGAATTCCCTGCCGATATTGCCGAATCCGATGACAAGCGCCGTCGTTCCGGCAATATGCCGGACGTTGCCGCTGTTTTTCCATACATGTTTTTTCTGATTGTCCCGATAATGCGGAAAGTCAAGCATAAGACTCAGGACGGCACAAATCATGAATTCACCCATGGATTTTCCATAAGCGCCGGTAGCATTGGTAAGTATCGTATCTTCCGGCAGAATTCCCGGTACGACATACCGGTCGGCACCGGCGCTCAGTATCTGCAGCCATTTGAGCTGCCGCGTATTTTTCAAAAGATCCGGCCGGGGAAGCCCGACGATGATATCAGCAGCAGCCAGCATCGTTGTATCCGGTTCTGTTCCGGCATACATAAACTCCGCATCGGGAATACAACGCTGCAGTTTTTCGTGGTCGGCCCGGAACTCTTCCGGAAAATCAATAAGAATCGTTTGTTTTTTCATTGCATTGTTCTCCGTTATCAGCAGTCTGAAATATCTGTCTAACTTTAGCAAAAAGAGAGGTCCGGTGCAACCGGTCAGGAACCTTGATCAGGTCTTTTACTTTTTGCTAAACTGGCTGCAGGGGAGAGCATCGTATGGATCTTTTGGAATTTATAACCATATCGAATATGGCTGCCACAAAAAAGAAACTGCAGGACAACTTTCTGTCGTTTATCAAAAGCTACGGATTCGAATACTTTACATTCGGAGACCAGTCGCCGTCGTCAATCAGTGAAAAAAACAGAAAATTTGATCTCGTCTCAAATTATCCTGCAAAATGGCTCGCGTACTATAAAGAAAGAAACCTTGCGCTTTATGACCCGGTTTACCAAAGTTCATA
>JALCCK010000016.1 GCA_022640795.1 Treponema sp. | reverse complement strand
ACGCAGGAGATTCTTTTTTGTCTTCCGGAATTATCCTCTTTTCTCTCCTGCAGAATGGCTATTTTCAGAAAAATACAAGCTGGAACCTGAGGTCAGGTTTGCAGCATAAGTTATTCAGCATGCTCTACTTACAGTATAGAAATTATTCCAGCCGGTGTATAAAAAAACGGATGTGTAAGCCGTATGTCCTGTTTTTTTATGCCGGAGAAGACAAAACCGGTAAATACTGCTACTATACGGATCATGGAAAATATAAACGAAAGGTTTTCTATGCCGGTTATCATAAAGATGCGCCGGCAGATTGAAAGATCAGATGGTAATGAGGTTTTTTTTACTGGTTCCGTAAATTCAAAAGGAATGGTGACGTCTGTTACCGCCGCTGCGCGCGGGAATGAATCCGCTGTCCCGCTGAACCGGAATGAAGCCGGGAAATCTTCCGTTTTAATTCATAATCATCCGGGCGGAAACCTCCATCCTTCCGACGCGGATCTTGCAGTGGCTGCGGCCGCTTCCGAACGTGCACAGGGGTTTTATATAATAAACAACGACGTTACGCAGGTGTACGCCGTTATGGAACCGGTTCTTGCCGTAAAGCTTGAACCGCTTGATGTCGGAAAAGTTTCGTATTACCTTTCGTCCGAAGGGCCTCTTTCCGTTCAGTCGGAATTGTATGAAGAACGTCCTGTCCAGATTTCTCTTATGCAGAATATAGCAGCGGCGTTTAACAAAAATGCAATTGGCGTCTTTGAAGCCGGAACGGGAGTCGGAAAATCGTATGCATATCTTATCCCTGCGATGCTGTGGGCTTTACAGAATAAACAGCGTGTTGTCATCTCGACCGGAACAATCAATCTGCAGCAGCAGCTGACGGAAAAGGATATTCCTGCAACAGAAAAAATCATCGGAAAAACAGTGAAGGCCGTCCTCGTCAAGGGACGCCAGAACTATATCTGCCTCAGGCGGCTGGAGGCTGCCGGAAACGACAGGGATTTGTTCAGCGATGAAACTGAAATTTTCGACAGAATTGCGGAATGGGCAAAAACAAGCAGGACGGGAAGTAAAAGCGAACTTCCGTTTCTGCCGCCTGAAAATGTCTGGTCACGGGTAAAATCTGAAAGCGATGCCTGTATGGGAATGCGCTGTCCGTTTAGGGAAAAATGTTTTGTCATGCAGATAAGAAAAGAAGCTGCAGATGCGCAGATACTGGTTGTAAATCACCATCTTCTTTTTGCCGATATTGAATCTCGGATGAACGGGGTTGGTTATGATGACCCCGCCGTACTTCCGTCGTACCGGCGAATAATATTCGATGAGGCGCACGGAATAGAAAGCGCCGCTACCAGTTTTTTCAGTGAAAATTTTACCCGTTTCAAGATTCAGCAACAGCTGAATCTTTTGTACCGCAAAAGAAGAAATTCTGCATCCGGTTATATCTTTACGCTTGAGCTGCTTTCTCAGTCTTCCATCGATTCTGTCGCCGTCATCGCTGCTATTGAGGCTGTAAAACTTTCTGTCATCAATCTTGAAACGGCATCTCTTGATCTTCTTGGTGATAATTATTCGTTGCGTCTGTATGACCAGACTTCACGATCCTTCGGTCCGGTCATTTCTCTGCTGTCAGCAGTTGGTGAATCACTGGGCAGCCTCAGCGGCCTGCTGCGTGACATGCTGGAAGAAGTTCCCGAAGATGACAAAGATACCCCGGCTGTTTGGGAAGTACGATCTGTTTTACGCAGACTTGATGCTGCCGTGCTGCTCTGCAAGAATTTTACGGTCTGGAATGAAAAGCCGGATACAGTCTTCTGGATGCAGAAACAGCGTTTAAGCCCCGATATGGCGAAAAACGTAAAGAATCCTGTCTATGTTATTTATACGCAGACACCGCTTGATATAGCACCGCTTATGAATACCGGTGTTTTTGAACCGATGGAATCAGTCGTCTGCACGTCGGCAACGCTTGAAATAGGCCGTAGTTTTGAATACTGGATGCGTCGTACCGGAATAAGTTTTATCGATAGAGAACGCATTCTGCAGGGGGAATATGTTTCGCCGTTTCCCTATAAAACGAATATGCTTTTTGCCGTAACAAAGGACGCTCCTTTTCCCGATAGTGCTGATTTCTCTGCATATGTGAACAAAGCCGTCGGCCGTCTTATAGCATCGTCCGAGGGACGTGCACTGGTACTGTTTACGTCATACGAGTCGCTGCGCCGTACGTACGAGGCGGTAAAAATTTCGTCAGCAGGATCAGGCATTACGTTTTTAAAACAGGGGGATGATGACCGGTTCAGATTGCTGGATACTTTTAAAAAGGATACGACAAGCGTACTTTTTGCAACGGATTCGTTCTGGCAGGGAATTGACGTGCCCGGAGCGGCTCTTTCGCAGGTCATAATAGTAAAACTTCCGTTTTCCGTACCGAATGATCCTGTTTTTGCGGCCCGGTCAGAATCTGTCGCAAAACGCGGCGGCAGTCCGTTTATGGAACTCAGTTTACCGGATGCCGTCATAAAATTCAGGCAGGGAATCGGCAGGCTGATCAGACGGGGAGATGACCGCGGCGTCGTTGTCGTCCTCGACCGCCGGATAATAGAAAAACAGTACGGACGTATATTTCTGAACAGCATTCCTGAAACGAAAAAACTGTATGCGTCGTTTTCCGATATTTCCGACGATGTTGCCGAATTTCTCGTTCAGTAAGACTGAATTGACAGGAACAACATTTGCCGATACAATTCAGGAATGATAAACTTTATTACTGTTTCCTGTTTTTTTGTCACGCTTTCGTGGCCGGCATTGCTTAATATAATTGCTTATCCGATTTCTTTAAAACTCAGTAGTAAAGTTTCCGACTACATTGTGAAGGTTTGTGCCCCCCGTGTTTTTTCGATAATGAAAACGTACAAACATTTCGATTTCAGGGGGGACAGAGCGAGTAAAAAGCTGCTGCCGCCGCAGTTCCTGCTTCTTTCAAACCATCAGAGTCTGCTGGATATTCCTGCCTATATGAATTTTATGAGGAATGTTGATCTGCGGTTTGTTGCCAAAGATGAACTATCGCGTCATGTGCCGGTTGTTTCGGAAATGTTGCGTGCTCATCAGCACTGTATGATTCCCCGCAGGGGCAGTGCTTCCGCTGCCATGAAGATTATTGAGGAATTCGGCAGACGTGTTCTCGCCAAAAACGAGATACCCGTACTCTTCCCCGAAGGAACCCGGAGTAAAGACGGCAGCCTGGGAAAATTCTATGCAGCCGGTTTCCGCAGACTTTCAGAGACGGTACATCTTCCTGTTGCCGTCTGTGCACTTGACGGCGGTTACCGCATCAATAATCTTGGTAAAATAATGACACGGATGAAAAACGGTACTTACTATATAAAAGTGCTGAAGATTTTTCCGGCCCCCGACGGTAAGGCTGCCCAGATGGCTGTTTTGAATGAAGCTCATGATCTTATACAACAGCAGCTTGAAGAATGGAGAGCCGGTTCCAAATAAAAAAACCTGTACAGATTAGCTGTACAGGTTGTATGTCGCTGTTATAGAGATATCTATTATTTGAAGTCTTTGGGACGTCTTTCAGTGCGTTTGCATTTTGTGCATTGGGCAACGTTTTTGAGTCTCCCGTTTTCAAACAAAGTCTTCATAACTATTTCACCCCCACAATCAGGGCAAAAGAATTTCTGTGTTGCAACGACAGTACGAGAGTTTTTACTGGCTCCTGCCATGTCTAACCTCCAAAGCGATTTCTAATTTTTACATATTACACAGATTGGCGGCTGCTGTCAACAATAACTGCGTAAAACATTTGCAAATTGGCTAAAATAATATAGAAAAAGAGATTACGTATTTTATAACACTTGACTAATACATAGGGCTTTGGTAAAATAACCTCTAGTTTTATTTTGGGGGTTCTCCTTTGTCAGTAAAAAAATCATCTGCTGAAAAAGCATTAAAACAGAGCGAAGCTCGTCGTCTGCACAATAAGGCAATCAAAAGCGAATGCCGTACGGCGGTAAAGAGTTTTACTGCTGCAGTTCAGAAGAAAGATCAGAGTCTTGCCGGATCTGCGTTGAAGGAGCTGGTTAAAAAGCTCGATACAGCACGCGGAAAAGGTGTTCTGACACGCAATGCGGTGTCACGCAAGAAGTCAAGAATGATGAGACTGTACAATGTTACATTCTCTTCTGCTGCAAACTGATTTTACAGACAGCAGACTACACGATCATGAACATCAGGATGTTGTAAATTTTTTGCAGCATCCTGGATCATGAAATCTTACATTTTGTTGAGGTGGATATGTCTTCAAAAAAAGTCACAAAGTATGATTTAGTAGAATCCGTATACCAGAATACAAACTGTGAAAAACGTGTAGTTCAGGACATTGTTGAGAATCTGCTGCTTGAATTGAAAAAATCATTAAAAGACGGTTCTACGATAGAACTGCGGGGTTTTGGTACTTTTGAACCGCGGCTGAGAAAAGGCCGCTCCCGTGCCCGTAATCCAAAGACAGGCGAACAGCTTTCTGTCGCTCCCCATTATGTGGCGGCGTTTCGTTCCGGTCAGGAGCTTAAGAAAGCATTGTGGGAGCTTCCTGTTGAGCAGGATACCTAGGTCCCATGTCGCTTAGTACCCGTAAAAATTTTCTGATCAATCTGGCACTGCTCTTGTGCGGTTCTCTGGTGTTTGCCTTATCCCATCCGGGATTTCTTTTTGCGAACGGACTGTCGTTTCTCGCCTGGTTCGCTTATATTCCTGTTTTTATACTAGTCCGGCGTGCTTCCTTTAAAACCGTATGGCTGTACGGCTTTGTCTATGGAATGATTTCGTATGCGCTGTTTGTTTCCTGGCTTGTTATTTTCAGTCCTGCCGGCAGTATCGCCATTCTTCTGGAATACGGCGTTATTCTTATGGTCACGTTTCTTCTGCTCAAGGCGGCAGCTGTCTTTTTTCCAGTTTACGGCTGGATTGTTCAATGGGTTGTCTGGTGCGGATACGAATATCTGAAAACAAAAGGTTTCGGCGGATTCAGTTACGGCGTAACGGCTTATTCACAATGGAGAAATCCGGTATTTTTGCAATGTGCGGATATAGCCGGCGTGTGGGGGCTTTCCGCGCTGATTACGTTTCTTTCAGCGTGGTTTTCGAACAGTCTTTTTGAAGCAGTGAATACCGGTTCCGTTTTATTCAGAACAGCCGCTCTACGGGCTGCCAGAAAGCATCTCTTCAGTCTTGTAATCTGGGGTGTTTTTTTTGTTTTTGCCGTAGTGTACGGATTCGTCAGTCCGAAAGAGTATTCCGCATATCCCCGTGTTAAAGTTGCGGCTATGCAGCAGAATACGGACCCGTGGAAAGGCGGACTTCCTGCATATAAGAACGATATTACGACCCTTATGAATTTGACGGACAAGGCGCTTGCCGCAGATCCAGATATTTCCATTGTCCTGTGGCCGGAGACTTCTGTCGTTCCGCCGGTAATGCTGAATTACGACATGCGCGGTGACCGGGACCGTTTTGATCTCATTAAAAATTTGCTGGAATTTATCAATAGTAAAAAATGCGTATTTGTCGTTGGAAACGATCATGCAGTTGACCGTGGCGGCAGATATACGGACGATTATAATGCAGCGCTTGTATTTGTTCCCGGCAAAAATGTTATTCCGCCGGATCCTGAAATTTACCGGAAAAATCATCTTGTTCCGTTTACCGAATATTTCCCATATGGAAAATGGTTCCCCGGACTGTATGAAGCCCTGCTTAACGGTGATACGCATATGTGGACCCCGGGTACAGAACTGACTGTTTTTGATGCGGGGGGACTGCATTTTTCAACTCCGATCTGTTTTGAAGATACCTTCGGCGATATCGGCAGAGGCATGTTCAACAACGGAGCCAGGGCTCTGCTGAACATGTCGAACGATGCATGGTCTAAAAGTCAGGCATGCCAGAATCAGCATTTATCGATGGCCGTTTTCCGTTCTGTTGAAAACAGAATTCCCGCCGTCAGAAGTACTGCTTCCGGTCAAACCTGCATAGTGAATCCGAACGGGAAGGTAACTGTTATGGCGCCGTCGTTTGAAAAGACATATATAACCGGTACCGTTCCGGTTATCTCTCAGCAGGTAAGGCCGACACTCTACGCAAGATTCGGAGACCTGCTTGGAAAGATTTTTGCAGCTTTTGCCGGAATACTTTTATTTGTTGGAATTATTCTGCAGATTTTCAGAAAACACTTCGGTGTGAAAAAATTGCGGAAGGATGGAAACCGAAATGATGGAAAGTGATAAGAAAAATTTAACGGTATTCGGTCGCGAAACCGAATTTGACGGAGTGCTTGAATTCAGTGATAATTTAATAATTACCGGAAAATTCAGTGGTACCATACATGCAAAAGGTAATCTTGAAATAGCGAAAGACGCCGTATGTATGGTTGACATAATGTCCGCTCAGTCGATTATTGTTTCCGGTTCGGTGACCGGGAATATTGAAGCTTCCGAACATCTGGAAATGTGCAACGGCAGTACGGTAAAAGGCGACGTCAAAACAGCACGTCTCAGAATTGCGGAAAATGTCGATTTTGAGGGTTCCGTGACGATGCTCGATCAGGAACCGCAGGAAGATTTGTTTTCACTGGCGTCTGCTGAATTTAAAAAAGCGCTTATCGTAAAATCTGATGTTGCCCGATGAGTTGACAGAAAGCCGGAATTGAGTTTATAATAGTTAAAATCCTAGAAGAAATGTTTTTTCTTTTTTATTAAAAGAGTTTTTATTCTTGCATTTATTCCTTTTTATACATATAACTAATTTTTTTTAATTCACATGGAGAATTGTAATGGCATCTTTTCAAAGACGTCGATTTGTAGACACGTCTGAAGAGCAGGCACAAACAGAGAATGAGTACCAGTCTCAGCTTGACTTGGATGTGCAGCCTTCAACAAATGACGAAGTTCAGGACCAGGTTCCTGAAAGTGCGGAGAAGGATTTGTTTGATGACGAAACTTCCGCAGCAACGAACAGTGAAGTGCAGACTGGAGAATCCGAAGAACAACCGGAAGAAACAACAAAAACGGTTACAAAAGTGATGGTACGGCCTCGAAAACGCCGGGCAGTCATAAAAAAAACAGACAAGGCACCGGCTCCTGCCGATGTTGCTAAAACGCCTGAAGAACCTGATAGTCAACCTGCCGATGCTGCCGCTGAGATTCCTGCAGCAGCCCCCTCCGAAAAGAAAACCAATCATAGAGTACATAATCAGAGAGCGGACAAACCTAATCGCTGGAACAACAATAAGTATGAACGAAACGGACGACGGTATCCCAAAAACGGTAATTTCGAGCGGACCGGTCAGCCGTATGAGCAGCCGGCCGAAAGGGAAACGGCCGAAACCGACAAGGATTATGAATCGAAACCCCGTCTTGAGATCAATGAGCTGACAAAAATGGGTATGCATGAACTGCGGACACTGGCGCTGCAGTACGGTTTCGAAAACGACGATTTGGCACCGATGAAAAAACAGGAGCTTATTTTCGTAATACTGAAAGCCCATACGGAACACGGCGGTATTATTTTTGCTTCCGGTGCTCTTGAAATACTTCCCGATGGCTACGGTTTTCTTCGTTCTCCCCAAAACAGTTATCTTCCCGGTCCTGACGATATTTATATTTCTCCCAGTCAGATCAGATTATTCAACCTTAAAACGGGAGATACCGTTTACGGACAGACCCGTTCTCCGAAGGAAGGAGAACGCTTTTTTGCACTGCTGCGAATAGAATCGGTAAATTTTGAAGAACCGCGGATAGCTCAGACCCGTATACCGTTCGAAAATCTGACTCCGCTTTATCCTGATGAAAAATTACATCTTGAAACAACGTCGAAAGAAGTTTCTACAAGAATACTGGATCTTTTTTCACCGATAGGAAAAGGTCAGCGGCTGCTTATAGTTGCACCACCTAAAGCCGGTAAAACAATTCTTATGCAGAAGATTGCGAACGCAATTACCACAAATCATCCGGAAGTGTATCTGATTGTTCTTCTCATAGATGAACGGCCTGAAGAAGTAACCGAGATGGAACGTTCGATAAAGGCAGAAGTTATTTCTTCTACGTTTGACGAACAGGCTACCAGACATGTACAGGTCGCGGAAATGGTTCTGGAAAAGGCAAAACGGCTGGTTGAACATAAACGGGATGTCGTTATATTCCTGGATTCCATAACCAGACTTGCACGGGCGTATAACCAGACGGTACCGACATCCGGTAAGGTTCTGTCCGGTGGTGTTGACAGCAATGCCCTGCATAAACCGAAACGCTTTTTCGGAGCTGCCCGTAATGTTGAAGAGGGCGGCAGTCTTACCATTATTTCAACAGCGCTTATCGATACCGGAAGCCGCATGGATGAGGTTATTTTTGAGGAATTCAAGGGAACCGGTAACAGCGAGATTGATCTTGACCGGAAACTTGCCGAACGAAGACTGTTCCCTGCAATCAATATAAAGAAATCGGGAACCAGAAAAGAAGAACTGCTGCTTACCGAAAATGAACTGCAGAAACTGTGGGTACTCAGAAAAGTACTGAATCCCATGGATGATGCGGAAATCCTTGAACTTCTGCTGGACAAAATGCGGAAGACGAAGGATAATGACGCATTTCTTGCTTCGATGAATACTGGAACGGCTGCTATCTCTTGATTAGATGAGATAATTTGTGTATAATAGCTTACTTTTTATATGAATTTGTCGGTTTTGTGGCAGCGGCTTGATTGATTTTCTTTCCGCGCTGCCGGGCAAACCCTGTCAAATATATGGAGGTCATGATGAAAAAAGGGATTCATCCTAAATACGAGTTGACTAAAATTACCTGTGTATGCGGCAATGTTATCGAGACACGTTCAACAGTGAAAGATATCCACGTTGAAATTTGTTCCGCCTGCCATCCTTTTTATACTGGTAAACAGAAACTTGTCGATACTGCAGGACGTATTGAAAGATTCAACCGCCGTTACGGTATTAAATCCGAAGACGAAAAATAGTATTTTTCGAAAAAAGCTGTCCGGCCGGACAGCTTTTTTATTTGCCGGTTTGCAGTCGCCACAACCGGTGGGGATGGGCATTTTGATAATCCGCAGGTAATGATTCTTCCGTCTGTTCAATGACGGCGACCGCTTTTCCTGTTTTTGTTACGTTGTGAACGAGTTCCGTATCGAACGTCAGCCGTCTGCTGTTTGTCGAAAAATAAAGCGTTCCTCCCGGCAGCAGAAGATCAAGGCAGTCGTTTACAAGAGATGACCAGTCTTTATTTATGTCCAGCGTATGCTCGGACGCTTTGGAATTACTAAACGTCGGCGGATCAAGAATGATGAGATCGTATCTGTTTGTTCTGCCGTTCCCTGCGGCGGCCGGTTGCTCTGAAAGTTTCTGGTGCAGAAATTCCGTCACGTCCATACGGATGCAGGGGTATTTTTGTTCATCCGTAAAACCATTCAGAATAAGATTTTTTCTCAGAAGCGCAAGATAGGTATTTGAAAGATCCACCGATTCAACCAGCTCCGCTTTTCCCTGCGCCGCATAGACGGAAAATGATCCCGTATAACAGAACAGATTAAGGACGGCTTTCATTCCTGCCGTCTCCCGTATTCTGGTCCGCAGCGGACGGTGATCGAAAAAAAGACCGGTATCGATCCGGCTCGTCAGATCTACCACAAAAAGCTGACCGAGTTCCTGTACAACGCCTGTCAGTACCGGTGCTGGTAAAAAAGTACCGCTGTCGTCCGTAATAAACGCAGCATCGTTTTCGGAATACTGCCCGCCGCCTTTTTCATGACGCCGCATTTTCAGTATAAGATGATCCGGTTGTAAACCGAGTATTTTTGCCGCTACCTGCGCCATACGTGAAAGCCAGATGCGTTCGTCCGCTTCTTCTTTAGTGTACGGACGTTCGTACAGATATATGCGTGCAAATCGTCGCTGTACCGCTTCTGCCGCCGCAGACAGATCATTCGCAGACTCCCGTGCCCGCTCGTTCTGCATGAACCGGGCGGCTTCAAGCGGCGTCGTTATATCGGACGGAAGAAATTCGTATAGATCGACTGCAAGCGGAATCTCGGGAATGTCCCTGTCATAGAGCCGGTAGCAGGTTATGCGTTCCCTGCGCGCCCATTTTCTGAGCTGCCGGTATCGTTTTGCAAGTCTGTTCGAAAAGAGTTGTGCCTGATATTCGTTCTTGTTGTCCATTTCATTATACTATACATAAATCGCTAAAAAGTATATACTTTTTTTACTTATGGAATTTACTGAATTTTCTTTAGACGAAAACCTTTTAAAAGGTATAGCATCTGCAGGCTATGTTACCTGTACGCCTGTTCAGGAACAGGTGCTTAAAAATTCACTGGACGGTTCAGATCTTTATGTCCAGTCACAAACAGGTACGGGGAAAACAGCAGCATACCTTGTTTCGATAGTACAGGAAATGCTTACAGCCGAAAAGGCCGGCAGAAAAGCTCTTATTATGGTTCCGACACGCGAACTCGCGGTACAGGTTGCAGAAGAAGCAAAAAAACTCATAGCCGCAACAAACCTCATCGCAGCAAGTTTTTACGGTGGTGTCGGATATGAAAAACAGATAGCGTCGCTTAAAAAAGGTGTTGATATTATTATCGGAACACCGGGGCGTGTCATAGATCTGCAGGAAGGCCGGCAGATGGATCTGCGCCAGCTTGGTTTTCTTGTAATTGATGAAGCCGACCGGATGTTCGACATGGGATTCTATCCCGACCTCCGGAAACTGATAAAACTGTTGCCGCAGACCTCTGAACGGCAGACGATGCTTTTCAGTGCAACGCTGAATTCGTATGTCAAAAATCTGGCATGGGAATATACGGACGGCGCAAAGGAAATTACGATAGAAGCGGAAAATATTACGGTCAGCGAAATTGATCAGGAGCTTATTCACGTTTCAAGTGATGAAAAATTGAAGCTGCTGCTTGGTATCCTTAAAAATGAAAAACCGTCCAGTGTTCTTATTTTCTGTAATACGAAACGTTCGTGTGAGGTTCTCGGAAAACGCCTGCGGATAAACGGATTCGACTGTGAATTTATCATCGGTGACCTTCCGCAGTCGAAACGGCTGCAGGTACTGAAAAGATTTAAAGAAGGTACCGTTTCTATACTTGTCGCGACCGATGTCGCTGCCAGAGGCATCGATGTTGATGATCTGGCGATGGTCGTCAACTATGATCTGCCGAATGAAGCTGAAAATTATGTACACAGAATCGGCCGTACCGCCCGTGCCGGTAAATCGGGGAAAGCATACACCTTCTGCAGTGAGCAGGATGTCTACAGTCTTCCGCCGATTGAACGGTATATAGAGATGCAGATACCTGCCGGCGTCGCGGATCCCTCCAAGATGGCGGAAGACAAAAGTGAAGGCGTTTATATCCGTACGGAAAATTATCATGACGATTATGGAAATTCGCACGGCGGTTATCGCACAAACAGAAATACCGGCAGCAGACGCAGGAATCAGCGGCCGTCTTCAGGTTCCGTTCGTACGGGTTCTGAACGTCCGGCACGTCGTTCCGGACCGTCAGAGCAGGCAGGCAGGCAGAAACCGCAGAACTACGGAGAACGCAGAAGAACGCCACGGGAAGCTGAAAATTTTGACAGACTGAGAAATCTTTCGTTTGAAGAACGGATGGATTTTTACAAAAAGAAATATGCCGAAGGCGGTGCTCTTGATTCCGGCAGATCCGGTTCAAACCGGAAAAATAACGGTAGAAAAACGGGGCCGAAAAAATATACCCGGAACCGCCGTCCTGAAAACCGTACGTATCCGGCAGGACGAAGCAGCGGGACAGGGAAGAAGCCTGCGGAACAGCGTTCCGCCCAGTATGCAGCAGGGCAGCCGAAAGCAGCCTCGCGTCAGAAAAAAGGAATTCTTTCCAAATTTAAATCGTTTTTCGGAAAGAAATCAGATTAAACTGCCGAACGGAGATAAAATTGATTACAGTAAGCGATGTCAGTCTCAGATTCAGCGAAAAACCGCTGTTTAAAGATGTAAATTTGAAATTTGTTCCGGGAAACTGCTACGGCATTATCGGTGCAAACGGTGCCGGTAAGTCGACTTTTCTTAAAATACTTTCGGGAGCTATAGATCACGATACCGGAACTATAACGATGACGCCGGGACAGCGGATGTCAGTACTGAGTCAGGATCACTTTGCCTATGACAAATATTCTGTCAAAGATACGGTTATGATTGGATATCCGGAATTATACAAATGTTCCAAGGCCAGAGACGAAATTTATGCAAAAGCTGATTTTACGGAAGAAGACGGACTTAAGGCAAGTGAGCTTGAAGGCGAATTCAGTGAACTCGGCGGCTGGGAAGCGGAAAATCAGATAGAGCAGATGCTTTCCGGTCTTGGACTGGAAGAGGAATACCACGACAGGATGATGAGCGATCTCGATGAAAGCCAGAAGGTGCGGGTATTGCTTGCACAGGCTTTGTTCGGAAATCCCGACGTTCTGCTGCTCGACGAACCGACGAACGGTCTTGATCTTGAATCCATTACCTGGCTTGAAAATTTCCTGCTGGATTTTCCCAATACCGTTATTGTCGTCAGCCATGACCGGCATTTTCTGAATACAGTTTGTACTGCTATATGTGATATTGATTATGGAAAAATAAATCAGTTTACCGGAAATTATGACTTCTGGTATCAGATGAGTCAGATTATGCAGCGGCAGGCAAAAGACCAGGCTAAAAAACGGGAAGAAAAAATGAAAGACCTGCGGGAATTCATTCAGCGATTTGCTTCCAATGCTGCAAAAAGCAAGCAGGCGACGAGCCGCAAGAAAGTATACGACAAGCTTGCGCTTGAAGAACTTCCGGTAACGAGCAGAAAATTTCCGTACGTTAATTTTAAACCGGACCGCGATATAGGAAATAATGTGCTTGAAGTGAAAAAACTGAATTATACGGAAGACGACACGCAGCTGCTGAAAGATTTTTCACTGTTTGTAAGCCGGACCGATAAGATTGCTTTTGTCGGCATTGAGCATAATGCGATATCTGCACTGTTCAATATCCTGTCGGGAACGACAGCTGCAGATTCCGGTGAGTACTTCTGGGGTCAGACTACGACATGCAGCTATATGCCGCGGGATACGGCCCGTTTTTTCACTACGGATATGACTATAACGGACTGGCTCCGTCAGTATTCACCCGATCAGGACGACGCCTACGTCCGGGGTTTCCTCGGAAGAATGCTTTTTACCGGCGATGAATCTCTTAAACCGGTAAATGTTCTCAGCGGAGGTGAAAAAGTCCGCTGTATGCTTTCGAAACTGATGTTGAGCGGTGCAAATGTTCTTATTCTTGATGATCCGACGAATCATCTCGATCTTGAAGCGATAGAAAGCCTTAATGAAGCGCTTGTTGCTTTTCCGGGTGTTATTTTGTTTACGAGCCATGATCATGCGTTTATTTCATCCATTGCTAACAGAATTGTGGAAATAACGCCGAACGGTGTTATCGACCGCATGATGGCATTTGACGACTATACGCACGATGATCAGGTTTCGGAACTCCGCAGCGACTATTATAAAGGCACCGGAAAAAAGATAAAATATAGAATTTAAATCAGCGTTCCGGTTTCTAAAATCCCGGTACGGTAAAGCGTTTTTTCATCTGGGCAAGGATTTTCTGTGCAGTATCGGGATCAACCTCTTTTGTTTCTTCGTGATATTCGACTAAATTCGGCGGTATTTCATCGAGAAATCGTGACGGTACACAGTCTGTTTCCGCCTGCATCCGGCGGCGTTTCCGGCATGCCGATATGAGCAGTTTATCCCGTGCCCGCGTAATCGCCACGTAAAAAAGCCGCCGTTCCTCTTCAACGTTATTTTCGTTTTCTTCAAGCGAACGTGCGTGGGGAATAAGTCCTTCTTCCGCGCCCGCAATGAAAACGACCGGAAATTCAAGTCCTTTTGATGCATGAATTGTCATAAGGTTCACTTTTCCCTTGTCTTCATCGTCACCCATGTCGTCTCTGCTTAAAAGCGTAATCCTGTTAAGATAGGTGTAAAGCGTCGCCTCGTAATTATTCGGATTGTTTTTCCATGTATCGATTGATCTGATGAGGCTTTCTATATTCATAAATTTATAACGGGCCGCCTTTTCGCTCTTCTGGTATTCTCCGATGAGATAATCCCAATATCCTATTTCGTCAACCAGTGCGCGGACCTTTTGGGCAAGTCCTTTCCCGCTTATCATACCGGAATTGTTCTCTATAATCGATTTGAATGACTGCAGATCCGCTTTTGTTTTTTCGGAAAGCGGACCGTTCTCAAGCGACAGCAGATAATCTATGGCTGTCCAGAGGGAACTGTTGAGCGACGTTGCCGTGTCGTTGAGCTGGCCGAGCGTGGACCGCCCGATACCGCGCCGCGGTGTATTTAAAATCCGCAACAGATTCACGTCGTCGTCGTGATTTGCTATGACGCGGAGATAACTGATGATATCTTTTATTTCCTTACGCTGAAAGAAACTGGTACCGCCGCTCATCGTATACGGAATATTCGCTTCAAGAAAGGCTTCTTCTATCGGACGGCTCTGCGTATTTGCCCGCATGAGCACACCGAAATCATCATACATACGCTTTTCTTCCATCGCTATGCCCTGAATACTTTCAGCGATAAATTCAGCTTCTGCGGCTTCATTTTCCGGCATGAAAATTTCAATCGGTTTGCCGCTGCCGTTTCCACTCCAAAGTGTTTTTGTCTTTCTGTTGGTGTTGTGGGAAATAACTCCGTTTGCCGCAGCCAGAATGGTCTCCGTCGAACGGTAGTTCTGTTCGAGTCTGATTTCCGTTACATCCGGAAAATCCTTTTCAAACTGGAGAATATTTTTATAATCGGCACCCCGCCAGCTGTAAATCGACTGATCGTCGTCTCCGACGACCGCTACATTACGATCTGCCAGCAGATGCATCAGTTCGTACTGCTGCCGGCTGGTATCCTGAAATTCATCTACCATGATATACGGGTAGTGGTTACGGTATTCTGCGCGCAGTTCTGAATATTCTTTGAAAAGCCGTATCGGAAGCATGATAAGGTCGTCGAAGTCGACCGCATTAAACAGTTTCAGACCTTCCTGATACCCTTCGTAGAGACCCCGGTACATATCGTTCGCACCCTGCCAGCTTTTTCTGCCCATTTTTATGTCTGAAAAAAGCGTTCCGATTTTGTACAGATCGAGCGCGTCGGCAGTAAATTTGAGTTCCCGCCCCGTTTCTTTGATAAGTGCTTTTCTGTCTGTATCGTCATAAATGGAAAAATTGTCGCGCCATCCGAGTGCCGTAATATGGGCGCGGAGAATTTTAACGCCGAAGGCATGAAAGGTCGAAACAGTCAGGTTCTGCAGTTTCCTGCCGGTCAGTTCCTTTATGCGGCCTTCCATCTCTTTTGCCGCCTTGTTTGTAAAGGTCAGTGCGAGAATCTGACTCTGGGGAATACCGCTGGAAAGCATGTTTGCTATACGGTACGTTATGACGCGGGTTTTTCCGCTCCCGGCGCCTGCTATAATGAGAATGGGCCCCTCAAGGGTCGTAACTGCTCTGTACTGTTCAGGATTAAGTTCTTGTTTCAGCTGGTGTAAATCTAATGACATTGGTGTATAACTGTATCATTCTATTGCTTTTTACGCAATAATCGTTAAAATAGAGATATTACGTTACTTTCAAAAGTAAGTAGTACGGGAAGTACAAAAAATTGAAAGAGGTTGCTCTATGAACAATGCTGTCAGCGCTTTTTTTGCGCGTCATGATTTTTGTCTGCATGTTGATATCAATACCATTGTCGATGCACTGCTGTATGATATGAACAACGGTCTCCGCGGAGAAAAATCCGATGAAGATATGATACGGACGTGGATGAATCCGCCCTCGAAGCAGGTCGCGAACAGGGATGTAATAGTCATTGATGCCGGTGGAACGAACTTTCGTTCCTGTCTTGTCAAATTTGATTCGCACGGGAAGCCGTCTATTGCTTTTATGGAAAAAACCGTTATGCCCGGCGTTGAAAAAGAACTGCCGCGTGAGGCATTTTTTGATCAGATAGCGGAAAATCTTGAGCATCTCAAGAACAAATCTGCCTCAATAGGTTTCTGCTTTTCCTATCCGATGGAAATTACCGATGACGGCGACGCAGTGCTTATCGGCTTTTCAAAAGAGGTCAAGGCTCCTGAAGTCGTCGGATGCAGGATCGGAAAAAGTCTTTCAGACGCATTGGTAAAACACGGCTGGAAGCGTCCGGAACGGATAACGCTTTTAAACGATACGGTGGCCGCACTGCTGGCCGGTGCTGCGCAGCCTGAAACAGGAAATAAATTTTCTTCATATATCGGTCTCATTCTCGGAACAGGGATGAATACCGCCTATATTCAGCCTGATATTCCTGAAGTAAAAGGATTTAAACAGCAGATTGTTGTCTGTGAATCGGGAAAATTCAGCCAGGTAAACCGTTCCGATTTCGATAAGGCGCTGGACGGCCGGACCGTACTGCCGGGTACCTTTCTGATGGAAAAAATATGTTCGGGAGGCTATCTGGGCCCGCAGAGTCTTGAAGTTCTGCAGGGCGCCGCACGAGACGGATTGTTCAGTGGAAAATGTGCTGAAAAGATTCTCGGACTGGAAAAACTCACGCTGATTGAAATGGATGAATTCCTGCATCGTCCGTATAATACGAATGCCGTTATTGGAGCCATCTGTGCAGAAACCGGAACTCCCGAAGATTATGACCGGATTTACCAGATTCTCGATGCAATCGTTGAACGTTCTGCCCGGTATACCGCGGCGATACTGTCCGCTGCCGTTATTCAGAGCGGAAAAGGGACTTCAGGGGCCGAACCGGTCTGTATCATGTGCAACGGCACAACCTTCCACAAGACGCACGGTATAAAATCCCGCGTGTACGCATATCTTGATGAAATTCTTACCCGCAGACGCGGTCTTTATTTCAAAATGACTGCAGTAGAGAACGATATTACGCTCGGCGCTGCTGTGGCAGGACTGATCGACAGAAAATAACCGGAGACCGGCCTTATCGGGCCGGTCCGATGATTTGTCTTGTGTATTCTTGTATTCGGACCGATAATAAGGTAAAATAAAATAAAATTCGACGGGGACAGAAAAGAGTGGCAAAGCCTAAAGCACTTGGAAAATCTATAGTACTGCTTTTTCTTATAATAATTCTTGTACTTGCAGGACTTTTGTGGTTTGATTATTTGGGTGTTATTCATGTAAAACAGTTTTTTTCTCCGGTTTACAAGATTTTGGGGCGGGAACCGCAGACTTCAACGACCGCTACCTATACAAAACCCATAACGGCAGATCTTGATCAGGACCGTCTTGACAAGCAGCGGGAATCTCTTGATCTTTACAAGGAAGAACTGGATAAACGCGAATCCGATATAGCAGAAACCGAAAAGCAGAACGAGCAGATTGCACAAGAACTTGCCGAACGACAAAAATCGCAGGATGAACGGGAAAAAACATTCAACAAAACGGTAAAAAAGTACGATGATAGAGAAGTAAACATCGAGCAAATAGCTTCGAATCTTCAAGGTATGCCGCCGCAGAAAGCGGCCGATATTCTGCTGGCGATGGATGACCAGATGGTCATAGATGTCCTGCGGAAAACGGACGAGACGGCTGCTGCTGCAGGTGCAAGTTCTATGACGGCGTACTGGCTGTCTCTGATGCCTGCCGCGCGTGCAGCTGAAATACAGCGGAAAATGGCAAGTAAACCTGCTTCGCTGGACTAGTTGACCGGACGTGCTATCCGCTGATGTTTACATCTGGAGGTAATCCGTGCAGACAGTGGACATCAGTTTTGATACCGGACAGTTGAAAACTCCCGTACCCGAATTGAAAAAACAGTCTCCATCCGGAGAAAATTCTTTTCTCACACAATTGAAAAAGGCAACGACCGCCGCAAAGAAATCTGATAAAGAAGAAAAGGTTTCGGACAACCGGCAGAAACCGGCAGTTCAAAGCAGCACTTCCGGCAGCGGTGAAGATCAGTCAAAACCGGAACAGCCGGCTGCCGTTGAGAAATCTGCCCGGCCGCATGCCGGAAAAAAATCTGATAAAGAATCGAAAGAATCCCGTTCCGGTGACAAAAATGCTGATCAAAACAACACTGCAGCTCCCGTCGTTCAGTCTGTCTCTTCTGCTGGTCCGGATGTTCCCGGTGTTGAACAGCCTGACGTCCGTAAGACGGTGCAGCCTGCGGCATCTGCCGGTACAGGCGCTGATACAGCCGCTGATACAGCAGTTTGCACAGCAGTTGTACTACCGGCCGCCGGTACGAAACAGCTCCTTGTACAGCAGCCGGACGGACTGCCGGTTCATGCAAAAAATTCCGGTAAAAAAACGGGAACGCGGCAGACAGATCCAGGTGAAACAGACAGCAGTCAGGAGCTTCCCGCTTCCGGTGCAGAAATAGCAGCACTGCTGAAAGATGCAAAGACGTTTCCGGAACAGCCGGCCGCCGTTGACAAAACGACGAAAGACAGTACCGGCAGAAAAGATGAAAAAAAACCGGAAAAAAACGACGGCATAACTTTTTCCGTAACAGATTTGCGGACTCATCTTTCTGAATCAACGGCAGATACAAAAACGGGCGGGAAACACCAGGTATCTTTAAAAACTGCCGGTACCGGTGATTCGCAGGTGACCGTAACTCTTACCGGTCAGGTACCGCCCGATACCGGTTCGTCTGCAGGCGGGAATAGCACAGCCGTTTTTCAGGCAATGGCAGCCGCGCAGATTCAACATCACGCTGGCGATATTGTCAAAGCCGGTTCTATCATACTCCGCGACAACAACAAGGGGTCCATTAATCTTGTTCTGAATCCGAAATCGCTGGGAAATGTTAAGATTAGTCTCCAGCTTTCCGATAAATTAGTAACGGGACATATAATCGTCCATTCGAAAGCGGCTTTTGAGGCGTTGAGTCAGAGCGCTGATTCTCTGAAACAGGCGTTTCTGCAGAGCGGCTTCGATGCTTCCGGCTTTGATGTTGCACTTGCCGGGCAGAATGCCTCGGATGCCGGATTTTCCGGTACGGACGGACGACAGCATGACGGCAGAGAATACCGGTCGGCTCAGACCTATGCGGATTATACAGTACAGGGCGCTGCCGCCGGAGAGGAACAGAGCTTTATACCGCAGTACGGTGGCGGCTTTGCAGTCGATATCGTAGCGTGATTTTTAGTAACAGAGGTGAATGATGGAATTTACAGCCACCATGAGTGCAGCTGAGAAACTGCAGACACAAAATGCAGTCAACAGCTTCAACAAAACACTTGCGGTAAACGGACGTACAGCAAGTCAGAAACTGGGCAAGGATGATTTTCTGAAACTGCTGCTGACACAGCTTTCACATCAGGATCCGTCGAGTCCTATGGATAATAACCAGTTCATAGCGCAGATGGCACAGTTTTCATCGCTCGAGCAGATGACGAACATGAATGCCGGCTTTGAAAAAATGACAACAATGATGAAGACTTCAGATGCAATGAATGCAGTCGGAAAAACCGTTCAGATTGATTCCGGCGATATGATGACGAAAGGTGTCGTTGAAAGCGTGACGTACGGTGAAAATCCGCAGGTTCAGGTAAACGGAACCTATTATGATATGAACCGCATAAAAGCCGTATACGACAATTAAAAAGAGGGTAGCCATATGATGAGATCACTTTATTCCGCAGTTTCCGGAATGCAGAACCACCAGACACGTATGGATGTCATTGGTAATAACGTTGCAAATGTCAATACAACCGGATTCAAACGGGGCCGTGTGAATTTTCAGGATATGATTTCACAGCAGCTGTCCGGTGCCGCGTCCCCGACCGATGAAGTCGGCGGGGTAAATCCGAAAGAAGTCGGACTTGGAATGCAGGTCGCTTCAATCGACACTATTTTTACACAGGGCAACCTGCAGTCGACAGGCGTTGCAACCGACGTCGCCATTCAGGGAAACGGTTTTTTTGTCATGAAAGACGGGGAACAGACGTATTATACCAGAGCGGGAGACTTCAGCCTCGATAAAAACGGTACGCTGGTAAATCCTGCGAACGGTATGCGCGTTCAGGGATGGATGGCACGCGATCTGAACGGTGAGATGGTCGTCCAGACGGCAGCATCTCCGACCGATCTCGTCATACCGGTCGGATTGAAGGACCCTGCGAAGGCCACGGAGAATGTCGATTTTCGCTGTAACCTGAACAAGAACACGCCGGAGATTCTCGAAGGAGCAACAGCCGCCGATATTGCGAAAGGAACATGGAATACCGAATTCAAAGTCTACGACAGTTTCGGCAATACACATAATCTGGCGGTTGCGTTTACGCGCGTTGTCGGAAATCCGAATCAGTGGCAGGCCGACGTACAGGTAGATCCCGAAAACGCCGGTCAGACACAGACCCGTGTCGGATTGGGAACAACGGACGGTGTCGGGAATACATTCCTTGTGAATTTTGACAATACCGGCCGTCTGCAGTCCGTAACCGATACGGCAGGTAACGTGACGAACCCCGAAGGGCAGGCAATCCTTCAGGCCTCGTTCAATGTGCCTGCTGCCAATCCCGATGAAAACGGGAATCCCTACCGCCAGACACTGAATATAAATCTCGGAACAATCGGCAGTATGCGCGATACGATTACCCAGTCGGCTTCAAAAAGTTCAACAAAAGCTTTTTATCAGGACGGCTATACGCTGGGGTATCTCGATAACTTTAAAATCGATTCGAGCGGCGTTATTACCGGTGTCTACAGCAACGGTACGAACCGGACGCTCGGCCAGATTGCACTTGCAACGTTTGCCAATCAGGGCGGCCTTGAAAAAGCCGGCAGCAGTACGTATTCGGAATCGAACAACAGCGGTATCGCGGATGTCGGTGAAAGCGGCGTAGCGGGAAAGGGCAGCATGCTTGCAGGATCACTCGAAATGTCGAACGTTGATTTGACCGAACAGTTTACCGACATGATCGTCACACAGCGCGGTTTTCAGGCAAACGGCAAGGTCATCCAGACAGACGATACGCTGCTTGACACTGTTTTGAGCCTCAAACGCTGATAATCTGCTGAAAGACGGATGATATAACAAAAAGGGCGTTCCCGGATTATTCGGGAACGCCCTTTTATATCGGACGGTTTGACTGAAAACGGATCAGAGGGCAACCCGCATACTGAGCGCTCCTGACCATAATCCGTTGTCGGCGATATGCCGCAGATCGGCAGTAACGCTCGCCGTCAGCTGCATGACCAGAAAATTGAATCCGCAGCCGGCATAAATCTGCGGCTGGAATCCCGCAAAGTCCCATCCGGTACTGACTGTTCCGCTATCTGATGATGTCGAGTACATTGCAAGTTCCGTTGCTACATCTCCGCTCGTCGTCCAGTTCCAGTCGTTGTCGGAACTGGAAACGATTGCCCGCATCCCGACAAACGGCGTAAAGACGAGCAGTTTCTTTGATGCCTGTACCTGCAGGTAGGCAGTCTGCGTTTCGTAGTTGACGTTCAGATCAGCTTCGGAGCTGCCGGCACTGAACGAACCTCTCGAATAGATATACCCGCCGCCGAGTGATATTTTCGGCAGCAGAATATTTCCCTGATACAGCGCCCACCGTACGTCCGCACCGATCGTGAAGAAATCTATCCCGATATCAGCGCCCATCGAACCGAATTCAAGTGTATTTACTTTCATAACGTTGACACCGATATCGAACGGGAAAAACAGTCCCCCGAGCCGTAAATCGGCGGTAATCGTCGGCAGATAAAAAGAATCGGGAACACCGCTGATATCGAGCGCATCAGCGGCGTCCGCCAGCCCGCTCGTATCGATGTGCGTTACACCGAAGTTGATACCGCCTCCGAGATGCGGCACAACCGACGGAAAAAGGCGTCCGATATAGGCGTCGGCCCATATATTCTGCTGTGTTGCGGCTTCAGGTACCGCTGTCGTGAGTGCATTGGTAAAAGATTCCAGCCCGTCAGAGACCTTGCCGGGAGTTGTCGCGTCAATGCCGGCATACGTCGCGCCTGCGATAAATCCCGAAAGAAGCAGGGCAAGAACCATGTGTTTTCTTAATTTCATATTTTCCTCCGTGCATGTAACGAAAATAAACTGCTTAATATTATACTAAAATACACAGCAGAGCTATCCCTTTTTACAATTTTACCGCATTTTTCCAAAAAAACAAGAGAACCTGAAAAAACAGACTTTTATGAGATCCGGTATTACTGCTGACGTGAAACTGTATCGGTATAAAAGAAACAGCCGTTTTATGGCAGAGTGCCCGGAATACGTTTGCAGCGACAACCGTTTTTTTTTATAATGATTCAGGACTATGTTTATGAAGGAAATAAAAAGATACGGCATATTTTTTTTTATCGCTATGGGATTTTTGCAGAAATCGTATGTTTCCGCTCAGAAGCAGTACCCTGCTGATATTTCAGGGGAGCATTCTATGACGCTTGTCTGGTGTGATGAATTTGATTCGGGCTCCGTTCCATCGGCCGGTAACTGGGTCCATGATACGGGAACGGGAAACGGCGGCTGGGGAAACAACGAATCGGAAACGTATACTTCGAGTTCCGATAATGCATCTGTCAGCAATGGCATTCTTACCGTTAAAGCGATAAAAACCGGTGGAGTTTGGACAAGCGCACGGCTAAAGACCAGCGGACTGCATTCCTGGAAATACGGCTATATAGAAGCACGGATGAAAGTTCCGCCGGAGAAAGGTACCTGGCCCGCTTTCTGGATGCTGCCGGAAGACAGATCCTACGGTACCTGGCCGTGCAGCGGCGAGATAGATATTATGGAACATGCTCCTTCTACCTCAGGACTGAACACCGTGCACAGTACGGTACATTATGGCGATTCTGCAGCCGGCCATACATACGCTTCGTGCGCGCGGAAGACCATTGCCGGAGCTTCAACGGGATTTCATACGTATGGAGTCGAATGGACCGCGTCATTTCTAAAATTTTACTATGACGGCACGTTCGCCGGTTCAGCTTACTACAAAAACGACAGAGACTGGACAGAGTGGCCGTTTGACAAAAAGTTTCATATAATTATAAATCTTGCTATGGGCGGGACTCTCGGCGGTACAATAGACAGCAGCATAACCAGTGCAGAGTTTCAGATTGACTGGATCCGCGTATGGAAAGAAAACTGACCGATGTGCAAATCAGCTCGCAAAAAGATTACCCCAATATAATTCCATGACGGAAGATATAAAAAATATCAAATTTACAGTTGTATTTTGATTTATTTTAATACGTGTGTTAGAGTTCTAATCGAGAAGATATTTATCTCTGTTTAAAATGTGATTTATCTCAGTTGCATGAGTGTTCATGTTTTATTTTCTATTTCGAAATTTTTATAGAAACCTGTTGCTTCAACAGAGAATTATTATAGCAGCATAGACTCATTAAAGAGGAGACAATGTATGGGGTACAAAAAATTGCATAAAAAAGGATCCAAACAGAAAAGTATAATTTTGGATCTTTCGTTACGGCTTGGAATCGTTATAATAGTTTTGCTTTTAGTTCTCGGATTGATTTCCTATTATTCCGTTTCGACAGATTCTGTGAAAAGCTATTCACAAAACATGTCCGGAATAGTCCCGGTGTATGCCAATACGATTGATGGGCTGAATCAGAAATTTATAAATGAGCTGCATGTCTATACAAAAAGCGATTTGGTAGCGGATGGAGATATAGAGGGTATAATCAGCTGGATACGGAAAAATGAAAACCGCCGCTCGTCCGATTTCAGCGGTGTATTTTTTTGCGGACTGGATAAAATGGCACATAGTGATGAAGGTAAAGATATTGATCTTTCTGACCGTAGCTATGTAAAAGAGATGCTCAAAGAAGGAACTGATTTTTATATCAGCCAGCCGGTCCAGTCTAAACTGGATAACACCTTTCTGTATACCGTGAGTGCTGCGGCGTATGATAAAGACAATCACAAGATAGGTTTCTTTGCTGGGACTGTATCTCTTTCACATCTACAGAAAATGTCAGAGACTATAAATGTCGGTAAAAATGGATATATGTCAATATTTGATGAGTCAGGAGTCTGTCTTGTAAGTCCGTATCCTGACTATATATAATGAAAGATATGTCTCGTAGCGAGAATTCCGGCGTACGGAAACTGGTAGAAAGAATAAAAAATAAAGAGTCCGGTTCAGAGCTCTTGGCCTATGAAGGTGAAAAGGATTTCTATGTTTATTTTGCACCAATACAGAATACGACATGGTCAGTCCTGGCAAGTATTCCAAGGGCTGAAATAGAAGCATCGGCCGTACGATTGAGTAAAACCCTGGCTATAAGTGTTATTATTATTACGATAATACTTATTACCTTAGCGGCATTCATTGTCAGAGTGTATATAAAACCGCTTAAAAACTTACAAAAATCGGTAGAAGAGATAGCTTCCGGGAATGCAGATTTAACACGCCGTCTTCCCAGTACCGTTAATAACGAAATAGGGGCTGTCGTAGATGGTTTTAATAGCTTTGTAGCTAAACTTCACAATATTATGGCCGATCTCAAAAAATCAAAGGACGGGCTTGCATCAAATGGCGAAATACTCCGTACTACAATTGAAGAAACGGCAAGCGCCATATCACAAATACTGACAGATATAGGCGGGGTAAATTCAGAGATAACAAATCAGTCTGCAAGTGTTGAAGAAACAGCTGGTGCAGTAAATGAAATTTCACAGAATATCGTCTCACTCGAAAAAATGATAGAAAATCAGGCCAGCGGCATAACGGAAGCATCTGCAGCAGTAGAAGAGATGATAGGAAATATCGGGAGTGTCAATAAATCTGTAGAGCGCATGGTGACTTCTTTTTCTTCTCTGGAAGAACGGTCACAAAATGGAATGTCAAAACAGGAACGGGTAAGCGAACTGATAAAGCAGATTTCCAGTCAGTCGGAAATGCTGGAAGACGCAAATGCCGCGATAGCAAGTATTGCAAATCAGACAAATTTGCTTGCAATGAATGCAGCAATTGAAGCAGCCCATGCAGGAGAAGCAGGAAAAGGTTTCAGCGTTGTTGCCGATGAAATACGGAAGCTTTCGGAGACATCTTCTGTGCAGTCGAAGACAATCGGAACTGAGCTGAAGAAAATTCAGGAATCTATTGTAACTGTCGTAGAAGAATCTGGCGAAAGTACAAAAGTATTCGGTTCCGTCTCCGAAAACATAAAAGAAACGGACAGTCTTGTCATGCAGATAAAGAATGCCATGGAAGAACAACTTGGTGGTTCCCGGCAAATAAGTGAAGCACTTCATATAATGAATGACAGTACTGTAGAAGTACGGACAGCTTCGTCAGAAATGAGCGAGGGGCAAAAAGCTATCCTTGATGAAGTAAAACGGCTTCAGGATGTAACTTTGTCGATGAAACAGAAAGTTGACGAAATGGAGTCAGGAGCGAAACGGATTAAGGACTCGGGGACTGCTCTGGATAGTATATCAAAAAATACTAATGATACAATCCAACAGATAGGAAATAACGTAGATCAGTTTAAAGTATGATTATCGAACCTGATTCTTTAGGAAAATAAGAAAGAAAAATGAACTACAGAGACAGATTTGATGCCAGGGGGCAAGGCTGGACGATCAGAACGTGCAGCTGACATTCAGACTATACTCGATAATCAGGACGTGGATTATAAAGCGTATGATGGATTTTTTCAGATAAAATGCGACTATCCTGCGAAAAAATCTAAATCATTGCAGTTTTTTATATTTCGTCATTGACTTTTTTTTTATAAACGTATATAGTAGCAAACATCTTCCGCCGCTGTAGCTCAGTTGGTAGAGCAATGGACTGAAAATCCATGTGTCGTTGGTCCGATTCCAACCGGTGGCAAACATAAAAACTGAATCCTTTGCAATTTTGGGTGAGATTAAATCTTCAAAGTAACTGACATACTCATCTGCCATATGCGTTAATGAAAAATGACTTTTTACGTGATCCGTACAGTTTTGCCGCATACCGGCATACTCGTTTTTATCCATAGCATATATTCGGGTAATAGCTATCTGCAGTCCTGCAGATAGTTTCTCTTCTGTTAGTTGTACAACAGTATCATGCAGGAGTACAATCCGTTCCGCTTTGAATCAGCCACCGTTCTACGAGCTGTTGCAGTACTTTATATCAAAACTAACCTAAGAATTCTTTGAAATCAGGATTAGTTTCGAAACGAAAATAGTCGAAGAATGGTTTAAAACCAGTCTGTTTTTGAAACAAAACTCGTCCTGTTTTGCCCTGCGGATAATTGTAAAGTTGGCCGCGCACAAGTTGTAAAGAAAACACGCATCACTTGCAAACAGATTGCGCATCACTTGCGCGCATTTCTTTTTCAAGTTGCGCGTATCTCTTCCTCCACTTATGCGGAAGCCTTTTTACCGTGGCACTCCGGCCTGAGTAACGGGAGTGCTGGTGTACTGTCCGGCTGTCAGAATTTTATCCAGAGAATTTCATAGGGAGCGATGGTCTGCGGAACGGCTGCTGACGTAAGCGGCCGGCCGGTGGTCCCGGTGATTGTACGGATACATGCGGCGCCGACGGTTTTATCTGAAATATTGGTGATGCAGAGAACTCGGCCGGCTTCGCTGTGTCTGACGAGCGCGAACAGACGGGGATCAACTGAAAGTACGGTCTGCTCTGCACGGGGAGAAAAACACGGTTCACTGTTTCTGATACTGAGCAGCCGCCGGTATTGTGCCAGAATCAGTGACTGCCTGCTGCCGGGATCTTCAAGCAGCCGTGACAGTTTGTCTGCTGCAAATTTTTCCCGGTTGATGCTCCGTGCCCGGCCGGTTTTTTGCGGACCTGCCGTCCAGTTTCCCGCACCGATAAGACTGTGGAAATAGATTCCCGGAATGCCCTTCAGTACCAGCATGATGGACTGTGCCGCCATAAAGCGGGCTTGTGCGGTTTGTTCCGGAACGGTTCCCGCTGCTCCGAGCGCTTCAAAGTAATTTATGTTGAGTTCATACGGACTCTTCGTACCGTCGGCGTTTGTTTTTTCCGATACGAAGCCGCCGAGTTTTTTTATCTTTTCCGCCAGCTGGCGGATTTCGCTGTCCGGTACGATATTCCGGACCGGCAGCAGACCGATACCGTCGTGGGAAGCCAGAAAATTAAAGAAAAAAGTTTGATCCGAAGGTGTTTCAAGGGTTTGTGCCCATTTCGTCAGACAGACGGAAGATTGTTTCATAAAGGTATACAGAACAAGCGGCGGCAGCGGAAAATTATACACAAGTGAGGCTTCGTCGCAGCCGTTTCCGAAATATGAAATATTCTGTTTATGGGGAACGTTTGTTTCCGTAATAAGTTTGACGTTGCTGCCGGAGATTTCCAGCAGTTTACGGAACAGTTTGATGATCCGGTGTGTTTTCGGATGATGAATACAGGAAGTTCCCGGTTCCTTCCATATAAAAGCAACTGCATCGAGACGGATAAACGATGCACCGCGTTCGACGTAGGTAAACAGAATATCGATAACCGCCATCAGTACATCGGGATTTGCGTAATTCAGGTCCACCTGGTCCGGACTGAATGTCGTCCAGACGAACTGTCCGTTTTTTTCGGAAAGGAGCGGTGTCGTTCTCGGTCTGAAAACCGACGAGGTATCAGCTGCCGGATCTACGGTTATGAAAAAATCACGGTATGCCGGATCGTCTGCCAGAAATTTCACGAACCATTCGCTTTTCTGGGACACGTGATTGGCGACAAGATCGACCATAAGCCGGTAGTCGTTTTCCATTGCTGCCAGATCTTCCCATGTTCCGAGCCTGCTGTCGACGTTCCGGTAGTCGGTTATGGAAAATCCGTCGTCCGATGTATACGGAAAAAAGGGAAGAATATGAACGGTGTTGACGGCCGGTCCGACATATTTTTTGAGAAACCTGTGCAGTTCATGAAGCGGAGAACAGTCCCGGTCGGGAAGTACCGTATCTCCGTACGTTATAAGAATAACATCCCGTTCGCTGATATCTTTTTGTACGGGACGCGTCCGTATGCAGGCTTTTGTCCGCTGTATGCGTTTTTCCAGCTGCGGAAGCAGTTTTTCTGCGGTCGTGCGGTCGTAAATGAATTCGAGATCGGCAATGATGTCGTTGCGTGAATATTCCATCGGTTATTCCTTTACGCCGCCGTCGGTCATGTTTCCGGTAAGAAAACGCTGCACGAACATGAAGAGAACAACGACGGGGAGTGCCGTCATCATGCTTGCTGCCATGATCCGGTCCCAGATGGCATTTTTTGAAACAAACAGTGCCTTGAGTGCCAGCGGCAGCGTATACAGATCGTTGTACGATTTTAGAAAAACAGAAGCGAACAGGTATTCGTTCCAGGCGATCATAAAGGAATAGATGAATACGGTTGCCATGGCGCCGAATGAAAGCGGCACGATTATTTTCAGAATCGTCTGGATTCTTCCGTAGCCTTCTATAAAAGCTGCTTCTTCAATGGAATAGGGTATGGTCCTGAAGGTGTTCCCCAGCATGTAGAGCGAAACCGGTAATGTCTGCACAATGTAAATCAGCATGAGAAAGAAACCGGTTCCTCCTTTTGTCGTTGAGAAGCCGAGCAGAACATGTATTTTGTACAGCGGAATAAGAAGCAGAATGCCGCCGACCATATAGACAAAGAGAACCCCCCGCTGTATCAGTGACTGTCCGCGGTATTTCATCCGGCTGATTGAATATGCGCCGAATGTTGCCAGTACAAGGGAGACAAAGGCCGATATAACTGAGAAGAACAGCGAATTACTGAAATATTTGAAGAACGGGAACCGTTCGTTTCCCTGTACATAGGTGCTGATTATTTTTTCGCGCTGCGCTTTCGTCATGTTTTTCTGGGAATCGAGCAGTTTTTGTACGGATTCGGGAATATCGACCTGCTGTTTGTCGAGTCCGAGCAGTTCTGTGTATGCACCGGTATTCAGTTTCGTCGGAATGAGAGACGGATTGCCCCAGTCCCACTGATATTTGAGCGACGTGGACAGCATCTGCAGAAACGGAAACAGGGAAAAAAGTACGATGAACAGTACGAGCAGCGTAAAGAGTACTGTTCTGAGGGGCGAACGTTTGGTTACCATTTTAAGACCTTCTTTACATAGAGGAGTATCAGTCCGATAAGAACTCCGAACTGTATGACGACGAGTGTTGAGCCGGATCCAAGATCCATACTGCCGGTAAACGCCTTGAAATAGGTATAGACGGAAAGTACTTTGACGTTATCGGTCAGCAGGTAAACATCTTCGAATTTATTGAAATTCCAGATAAACCGAAGCAGTACGAGCGACCCCATGACGAAATATAGTTCGGGAAGCGTTACCGAAAAGAACTGCCGTATTTTTCCCGCTCCGTCTATTTCTGCTGCTTCGTACAGATTCTTGTCGATTGTCTGCAGCCGGGAAAGTATCATAAGATAGGTAAACGGAAAACTTTTCCAGATACTGAAGATGACGGCGACCCAGAGAGCGGAAGAGGGGGAGCCGATAAGATTGAACCGCTGCTTGTAAACGTGCAGCATATCGACCATAACGTGCATAAAAATTCCGTTTACCGGATCGAAGAAGAACTGCCATGAAAAAACGACCGATATGACCGGAGCAATGTACGGCAGAAGTACAATCGATCTGACCAGCCCTTTTAACGGGAATTTTTTATTCATGACGAGTGCGACGATCAGTCCGAAGATAGTCGCACCGAACGTGCTGAAGATAACGTAGACGAATGTTGTTACCAGCGCATGCCAGAATGAACTGTCAGTCAGAATATTTTTATAGTTTGCAATACCGGCAAACGAACTTTGGCCGCTTATCGTAACGTGTCTGAAACTCAGATAGATATTGTATCCGATAGGATAGAGGATAAGCAGCATAATGACAGCCAGAGACGGTGCAACAAGTCCTGCGCCTGTCCGTGCATCCTGCTGCGCTATCGAGAGTCGATTCTGTTTCATAAGATTCTCCTGAAAAGTAACGACCGCCGCGTCTGACGGTCGTTGTCCGTTTATTTCTGTATGATCTTTTGCATTTCCGTTTCTGCCTGCTTCATGGCTGTGTCAACATCCTGTCCTTCCTGGGTGATCCGGTAGAGCATATTGGGAATAATCTGCTGTGAGGTGATCACCGTTGCTGCGTTTATTTTTTTACCGTCGACAATGCTGAACGACTGGATTGTATTCATACCGGCGGTTATTTCAGCCATCTTCTCTTTTCCGTAGTGTGTGAACAGTCCTTCCGGATCATTGAGATAGTCCGGATTATCGGCTATTCCCTTGATAACCGGGTTCATACCGCCAGGAGACATGTGCAGAAAGGTAATATACGTCTGCGGTTCATACATATATTTGAGAAAATCAAGTGCAGCTGCCGTTGCTGCCGAATTTCCGTTATTGACAATACCGAAGGTATAAATCGTTCCGTATGAGGCTGATTTTGTATGCTGTATGACCGGTACCATTCCCGTGTGATCGGCCAGTTCCGGATCAAAATCCGCACCTGCCAGATCGGAAAAGTTGTCGCCGGTAAGGGAACCTGCAGCCTGTTTCTGCAGCGCAAGATCATCCATTATATAAGTAGAATAGAAGAACATTGCCATTTTTCCCTGCAGATAATAATCCCGTGCACGCCAGCTCTGCGGTCCCGGCGGATTATATTGTGCGAGCTGCGAATAGTATTTAACTGCTTCTTTCATTTTCGGTGAATTAAACACAAGCTGTCCGTCAGCATTGAACAGTGCGGCACCGTTGGACAACGCTATCGGGGTAAAGCACTGCTCTGTGTAGGATTCTGCCTTTGTCCCGACCAGAATACCGTACTGGTTTTTTTCAGGATGATAAAAGTATTTTGCTGCTGCCAGTATCGATTCCCATGTCGTCGGCGGTGCAAGATGAGCCTCTTTAAACCAGTCTGCCCGGTACCAGATTCCCTGAATCCAGCCGTGATACGGAACTGCATAGTGAGTACCGTTTTCGCTTTCGACCAGTTTCAGTGCTCCCGTGTAGAATTTTTCTTTCCCGATCTCCTGCAGCAAATTTTCCGTTGCACCGGTATTCATGAGGCCGGCAACGCCGAAGGCTACAGCATTTTCAGCTCCCGTTTCGATTAATACCGGCAGTGTATTGGCCGCTGCCGCCGTCTGGAGTTGTGTTGCCATGTCGTTTTCATCGACCAGAACGCATTTTATATGTACGTTCGGGTGCAATGCTTCGTAGGTGTTGATCAGCAGATTGACGGTCGCAACTCTGTCCGTCTGTGTTTCCTGCGACCAGAATTCTACTGTCACCGGTTCGCTGCTGGCAGCTGCCGGTTCCTTTTCCTTAGTTCCTGCTGCAAACAGGGGGAACAGGCATGCAGCCAGTATCCCCGCCGTCAGAATTTTTTTCATGATTTCCTCCTTTAAAATGAGGTTTTTGCTGCGTTTATTTCCGCAGGGATGTCCGTTCCAGTACCTTCGGGGTAATGCTGATTTCGTCGACAGCTGCATCCGGGCCTGTTTTGCCGGAAAGACGGTTCAGCAGATATGAAATGGCCATTTCACTTTTACTTCCGAGAAACTGGTTCATAGTGGTAATACCGAGTAATGCTGATATTGCCAGATCATCGAACCCCATAATACCTACATTATCCGGGACAAATATCCCGTGTTCCCGCATATACCGGAATCCACCGGCTGCCATTTCATCACAGCCGTAAAAGATTGCTTCCGGTACGTTTTCAAGAGACATTAACTGTTTAGTTGCATCATATCCGCCTTTGCTGGAAAGCGGTGCACTTACGATATAGTCCTTCGGCATCGGATATCCCGCAAGTTCCAGGACTGAGCTGAATCCCATATACCGGTCCAGAATATGCTCGTCGGCAGGACTCCATTTTACGAATGCGATTTTGCGGTAGCCTTTCGCGAGCATGAATTTAGCAGCGTCCCGACAGCCGATAAAGTTATTTGTACAGATACACTGTTCCGTTTTACATCGTGACTGGAGCAGGACGACAGGAACATCCATATTTCTGAAAAATAAACTGCCCTGTTCGTCAAGAAAAGCACCGCTGATGATCAGCCCGTCGATTTTTTTCAGATACTCTGCATGTGCGGAAAAGAAATTATAGACATTTCCCCGTTTTCCGAGATTGAACAGCAGCAGCTGGTAATCGGTTGCTGCAAGGCAGGTTTCCAGAGATGAAATAAGCGTAGAAGTAAACAGTGATGATACGTTTGAAAAGGTAAGTCCTATAATTTTTTTTTCACTTTTATGCAGTTCAGGCAGCTTGATGTTGTGTTCGGTAAAACTCCGGTATACTTTCTGCCGTGTTTCTTCATTTACCAGCTCCGGATGGTTTACAAGTCGAGAAATAGTGCTGGCACTGAATCCGGTAAGCCCTGAGATTTCTTTTACGGTCAGTCGTTTATGGTTGTCCATAAGAAAAGGGTAGCATCGAACTATTCTGCTGTCAATTAAATTTTGAAACGTGCATTGAAAAATATTGAAATATTACAGTAATATACCGATTATTTGTTGAAATATTTCAATACTAGAAAACAGATGAAAATAATATAAATCTATTTTATTGTATGGTAAGATTTTATTTTTTTATCTATTGTGTCTGAGGTTTACTTCGGTAACCGGCAGATATTAAAAAAAATATTTGTTTCAGTCCTGCCTTCTGCTGATGCTTGACAGCTTCCGTATTAGTGTATTATATTACTAGTACACTAATACGGACTGCGGTGCAGATGCCGTTCAGTGTGTGGAATAAAATCAGGGAGTTCGTATGAGTGTTTTTAACGACAGATTTCCGGTATACCTGCAGATTGTCCATGATTTCAGACGCCGTATTGCTTCCGGTGAAATGACCTGCGGACAGAAGTTTCCGTCGGTCCGGGAGTTATCGGAACAACTTCAGGTTAATCCGAATACGGTCGTTCATGCCTATCGCGAACTCGAGCTGCTCGGACTGACCGAAACCCGCCGGGGCATGGGAACATTTGTAACGGGTTCCGATACAACGGTACGCCGGCTCAAAAAGGAAGAAGGCCGCCAGCTGGTCACGGATTTTATTTCCGCCCTGAAGCAGACGGGGTTATCCGATCCGGAAATTCGTGAAATGGTACGGACTGAGCTTGAAAAGCGTTCCGTATCTGCTAATGGAGGTACTACCGGTGAGTACAGCTAGTGAATATAATCAGCAGGAGTTTCTTTCGGTACAGAATCTGACCAAGGACTACGGCGGAAGACGGGCGCTTGAAAACATATCGTTTACGCTTCCCGCCGGCCGCATTCTGGGCCTTATGGGACCGAACGGCAGCGGCAAGACGACGTTTATGAAGATAGCAGCGGGCCTTTTAAAGGCTTCTTCGGGAAGTATCAGAATCTGCGGTTCAGCGCCCGGCATACGGACGAAATCGGTGGTTTCATTTCTTCCTGACCGGAATATTCTTCCAAAATGGATGACGGCCGGTGACGCACTCGATTATTATGATGATTATTTTTCGGATTTTGACCGGACGAAAGCAGTCGAAATGCTGAATTTTATGCGGCTTCGGAAAGAACAGCACGTTACCGATATGTCGAAGGGTATGATTGAAAAACTGAATCTTACGCTGTCGTTTTCCCGGAATGCGAAACTCTTTCTGCTGGACGAACCGCTCGGCGGTGTCGATCCGGTGGCACGGGAACGTATCGTTTCTACGATAGTCAGGACGTACAGCGAATATTCTTCCATAATAGTGAGTACACATCTTGTCCATGATATAGAGAACATGTTTGACACCGTCTGTTTTATCGATGAGGGAACTATTCTGCTGTGGGGAAACGCTGAAGAGCTCCGAACTGAAAACAGCATGTCGATTGACCAGCTGTATGTGAAACTATACGGCGACCGGTATTAGGAGGAACGGATGAAGACTGTTTTACGCGAAGAATGGAAGGCAGGCCGGGCCAGAATTAAAATTACCAGTATTGTTCTTGCCGTCATTCTGCTTGGATCCGTACTGGTAAACGTTACCGCATACCGGACCGGTTTAAGCCATGTGACGTTTTTCGGCTCTTTTTTGTATATTTTTTCGCTGATTCTCGGAACGGTGGGCATACCGGTGTATGCACTGGTTCGGGGCAGCGGCAATATCAGATCGCTTCTGTTTGACGATACGAATTACCTTCTACTGCTGCTGCCGAAACGAAGTTATGTTCTGCTTGGCGGAAGGCAGCTTATGAATCTTGCCGAATTCTGCATCTATTTTATCCCGTCTTTATGCTATCTTTCGCTGCTTGGTCCGACCGGCGGTCTGTTGTGGAACTGGTTCGGCGGTTCTCTGCATGCGGGAACTACCTACTGGCATAATGTCTCAGCCCTGTATCGGGAACTGTTTATCGAATATCCTGCATGGACAGTGCAGACGTTCCTGATGGTACTTATTTCTTTCGCTGCCGTACAGGCTACGCTCAACTGCGCATTTGCGATTTATGCATCGTTTGTCCACTCAAAAAAACCGCATAAATTTCTGATGGCGCTTATTATTTTCTTCCTTTTTTATCTGGAGGTGCGTGTTTCGACGTGGGGAATGAACCGGCTGCTGTTCACCAGACCGTTTTATGCGGAACCGACCGCTGCCGGTGCCGCGTGGTTTCACGTTGGTATTCTTGCAGCATTCGGTACGGTTTATTTTCTGCTGACCGGATGGCTGCTCGAAAATCGGATTGAAGTATAGGAGCGCTGCCGCTGAATCTGAAAATAAGTTCCGTATACCCTTGTTTGCTTCTTTCCGATGTCATATAATAAGAGTATCTATGAATTGGCTTATTTTATTACCGGGAAAATCTGAAACGGATGCGGAGTATGAAAGAAAAACAGCATGCTATACTGAGCTGCTGGAAAAAAAACATGCGTCATATACTGTCTTCAATGAAGAAATAAACAGTTCTGCTGCCTCTCTTCAGTCCTTCCTTACGACTGCTGCAGAAGCAACACACTGTATTATTGTTAAACGGTATAGGACTGAAGCTGAAATAGCGGATGATTTTGTACCCGGGTATATCTGCGGGCGAAACGTTCCGGGGTTCGTAGAGATAGGCTTTAAAGGATTCTGTGATACGTCTTCGGACGGACTGCGTTTTTTTCAGTCATCAGATGATATTATAAAAGATATCGATGCAAATTATCGTTTATATCAGAAAGATGAAACCCAGAAAGCGGCGTTCAAAGCGCTTTTTGATGCGGGAATACCGTTCACGGCGGATTCTTTTGCAACGTATATTGCGACGGACAACAGATATATCTGCCGGTTATTTCTTGCTGCCGGGATGGGTATAAACTGCAGCAACAGCGAGGGAACACCGATGCTCAATGTTGCTGCCCGGAACGAACAGTACGAATGCGTAAAATGGCTGCTGAAAAACGGTGCCGATATCAATGGTGTTTCAAAAGACCGCGGCTATTCGGCGGTAATGGATTCTGTCTGGAAAAAAGACAGAAAAATTACAGAACTGCTTATATCGCAACGGGCGGATTTGAGCTTCATAAGCCGCGACGGTCAGCCCATTCTGGTTCTTGCCGTCGGTATCGGAGATGCCGAAATCTGCAGACTGCTGGTCGAACACGGAGCTGATCCCGATGTCAAAGATTCCATGGGAATGTCCGCCTACGGGTACGCCGTTTTGTTCAGGAAACCTAAAATAGTAGAAATTCTTAAAAAATATCATAAAGAATAACGACGGTAATTGTACGGACTGGTTTGGGAATAAAATGAAACAGAAAGCGAAGGTACCCTGTGTTGTTTTCACCGGCGGCGGCACGGGCGGTCATATATATCCGGGGCTGGCTGTTGCCGACGAACTCCGGAAACTGGCAGAAGAAAACGGGCGTACGCTGACGGTGTACTGGATAGGCTCCACCGGCGGACTTGATAAAAAAATCGTCAAAAATGCGGTAACGCCCGGCGGATTGCATTCCGCGGATCGTTTTTTCGGTATTCCGTCGGGAAAACTGCGCCGGTATTTCTCGTTTAAAAATGTGACGGATCTTTTTAAAATTGCAGCCGGCTGTATTGGTTCGTTTTTTCTGCTGGTACGCTTTAAGCCCGTATTTCTGTTTTCGAAGGGAGGGTTTGTGAGTGTTCCTCCCTGTTTGGCAGCCCGGCTTCTGCATATTCCTGTTTTTACGCATGAATGTGATTTTACTCCCGGTCTCGCGACACGCATCAACAGCCGCTTTGCCTCTAAAATACTGGTCTCGTATGCTGAAACGCGTTCTTTTTTTGCCGCAAAATATCAGGATCGGATAACAGTGACGGGCAATCCGGTTCGTCCCGTTTTTTATCAGGCAGATGGTGCGAAAGGCCGTTCGTTTCTTGCTGTTCCGGAGCAGCATGAAAAACCGGTTCTGCTTGTTCTCGGCGGCAGCACCGGCGCGCTGCAGATAAATACACTGGTACGCGAAAGTCTTTCGTGGCTCTGTGAACGTTTTATCGTTATTCATCAGACAGGTGCCGGAAAGCAGCTTCCTGCCGACGACCCGGTTGTTTCGGCGTACGTATCGGACGGATCGTATCGGCCGTATCCGTTCATTTATGGTGAAATGCCGGATGTAATAGCCGGCAGCGATATTGTCATGTCGCGGGCGGGAGCGAATTCTTTGTGGGAATGTGCCGTACTGGGAAAACCGATGCTGCTGATTCCACTCTGCGGATCAGGCACCCGCGGGGATCAGATTGACAATGCGGAATTTTTTGAAAAAAAACATGCGGCCGTTGTTCTGAAAGGGCGTGACGCTGCCGCCGGGAATCTGCGGAAAGCTCTTTCCTCTTTTACCGACCGGACTGTCAGAGCTTCCTGTGCTGCTGCAGCCAAAGCGGCTGTCGGAGAACGGCGGCCTGCTGAAATAATTGCCCGTTTGCTGTATACTGATCTGACTGGAGGAACGCTATGACTTTTGCAGCGATAGATGTCGTATTCTTTATTATCATAATACTGTTTTCTCTTACTGCGGCGGCGAAAGGCCTGGTAAACGAATTCTTCGGAAAAGCGTCTCTCATCGGGGGGCTTGCCGTCGCTGTTATTTTTTATACAAAACTGGTGCCGTACGTTTTAAAATATGTGAAAAATTCCGTACTGGCTGTCGTTATTTCTTTTCTGCTGATTTTTGTCGTTGTCTATCTTATTGTCAGAATTATTCAACAGATTCTCAATAAGATTTTTTCGGGAGAAATATTGCGCGGACTGGATCACGCGCTGGGATTTCTTTTCGGTATAGTTGAAGGGCTGGTTGTCGTTTCTTTTGTGCTTATTCTGATGCTTTCGCAACCGTGGATTAATTTCGATGCAGTGCTGAAAGACAGTTTCTTCTATTCCGTACTGCATTCTCTCGTTTCCCGGCCGGTCGATATGGTCCAGGGAAAGTTCGCCTGATGTTTGAAAATTTACTTTATCAGGATGTTTCAAATTCTCTTGCTGCCGATATCAGAAACGGACGTCTTCCCGGTGCGCTGCTGTTCTCCGGTCCCGTCTCTTCGGGTAAGCTTACCGCTGCACTCGAGACGGCCCGCGTTCTTTCGTGTACGGGGCAGCATAACGGAGCGTGGACCTGTTCCTGTCCGTCGTGTGTAAAACACAAATCTCTGGTCAGTCCGCAGCTGCTTCTTGCAGGACCGAGGGACTGTTCGCTTGAGATTACCGCCGCTAAAAATGTTTTTCTGAAGGCACAGGCGGAGAATGCACGATATAGTACGGCAGCCCGTTATCTTTTTTTACGGAGCATCAGAAAACTGACGCTCAGATTTCACGAGATTTTGTGGCAGAGTGACGACCGGCTTGCCAAAATAGCGTCGGTTATGGGAACAATAGAAGAATTACTCGAGCAACTTGATTTCAGCCACGAACTGCCGGACCACGGAAAACTGGAAAAAATTTGTAGTACGCTTGAAACAGATTGTAAAAAACTTGAAGATACGTTTCTGTACGATTCGCTTCCCGTTCAGCAGATACGGAATATGTCGCTGTGGGCCCATATGACGTCCCGCGAGGGGAAAAAAGTTATTATCATCGAGAATGCTGACAGAATGCTTGAGAGTACCCGTAACGCGCTGCTGAAAATCCTTGAAGAACCGCCGGAAGATACCGTTTTTATATTGACGACGCCCAGACGAGGCGCCGTTATGCCGACGATTCTTTCGAGAGTCCGTACCTATTCGTTTCGTGAACGGCTGCCGGAACAGCAGTCCGACGTTATACGGCGGATATTCCATGATGAAACGGAATATCGGACAATTGATGCCTACCTGCGGAGTTTTCTTCCGGTAAAACCGGCAGTTATCAGCGAAAATGCCGGTATTTTCTTTACTGCGGTTATGGAAGGTCATATTCCCGATATTCAGAATATCGTAAAAAACTGCGGTACGTTTGCGCCGCGTATACTTTTCAGAATTTTCCTGGAGGAGCTGTTGTCGCTGCAGCGGCCGTTTTTATTTTCTGCAGAAGGAACCGATGCTTCCGCAGAACTGGTACAGGCAGTCCGTTCGTGTCTGACGAATGTTACAACCTATAATCAGACACCGGCTTCGTCTCTGGAAGAGCTTTTCAGGGATCTGGCGTATATCAGAAAAATGCATGGGGGTCTTCACGATGCGCGGATTTGTTAAACGGGTGTCAAGGAAAGTCTCGAAATTGCCTGACGAACAGGTGGAACAGCTGCTGAATGCAATTTCAGACGAAAATGAAATGCTTGATTCCATAATGGAGTCGCTTGCCAACGGTCTTGTCATTGTCGATAAGGATTGGTATTTGCTGCAGAGCAACAAAGCTGCTGAACGTTTTCTTCCTTTTAAGTTCCGGCTTGATGATCCGAAAATAGAAAATATTCCGGTATGGGATCTTATGGATGATGACGAAATTTCTGATTTTCTGCATACCTGTTATATAAACGATACGACGAACGTCTGTCAGGAATTTACGACGACGACAGAGGGTGGAAGCATCCGGTTTATCCAGCTGTGCGTTATACCACTCGTTCAAAAAAATAACCTGATCGGTTCAATCGTTTCTGCGACCGATATAACAGAAAAACGTAATCAGGAAATACTGCTGCATAGAATGGAAAGTCTGGCTGGTCTGACCAATCTTGCGGCAAGCGTCGCGCATGAAATAAAGAATCCGCTGGGAGCGATCAGCATACATATCCAGCTTATCCAGAAGGCAGTTTCGAAGGCCCGTACCGGCGACGGAATGCTGCCGGATAAAAAATTCGTGGAAAATTATCTGGATGTTATAAACGAAGAGATTGATAATCTGAACAAAATCGTTGTTGATTTTCTATTCGCTGTTCGTCCTGTTTCTGCGAAGCTTGAACTTGTCGATCCCGATAAATTACTGACCAAGTTTGTGTCTTTTTTCAAACCGGAATTTGAGGAAAAGCTGGTGACGATTCATCTCAAGCTGGGTACCAGCTCTCCGCGGCTGCTCCTTGATGAGAAACTGTTCCGGGAAGTTATTATCAATTTGTCACAGAACGCGCTTGCCGCTGTTCTTGAGAAGTTTCCCGAATGCCGCGGTTGTCCGCCGTCGGAAACGAACCTTGAACCGAAGGAAAATCCCGGAAAGTTTTCTATTACGACGTCGCTGAAGAACGAAAAATACATCATCGTTCTGGAGGACAACGGCATTGGTATGAGCGAGGTGACGCTGTCTCACATATTTGAACCGTATTATACGACAAAGCCGAACGGTACGGGACTGGGGATGACGATGGTCTACAAGATAATCAAGGAATTTTCCGGCGATATAGAAGTGAAATCAAAACTCGGAAGCGGGACCCGGTTTACTATAAAAATACCTGTTCCACAGCTTGAACGAAGGCTTCTGACCCATTCGGAAAATAGTGCCGCACCGGTAGCCCTTCGGAATCCTGCCGGCGGGGAGGACTGATTTTATGAAGTTTACTATATTGATTATTGATGATGAAAAGAACATCCGCGAGGGACTTGCAGCGTCTTTTGAAATGGACGGATACAACGTAAAACTTGCGGCAGACGGGCAGCAGGGGCTTGATTATATTTCGAAGGGTGATATAGATCTCGTTATTACCGATCTCAAAATGCCGGGAATTTCCGGTGAAAAAGTTCTTTCGAAAGTAACGGCGGAAACTCCCGGTATTCCCGTTATCGTTCTGACCGGTCACGGCAGTATCGACGCTGCGGTGGACGCTATGCGGAACGGTGCATATGATTTTTTGACGAAACCTCTTAATCTTGACCAGCTTTCGCTTATCGTAAAACGGGCACTCAAGGGGAGAGAGCTGTCGCTGCAGCATAAACAGCTTCAGGAAGAACTTGAAGGCGTTCATTCGTTCGACAAGATGATCGGCAAGAGTGCAGAAATGCAGAAGGTCTTTGCAATGGTAAAGAAAGTTGCCGGTTCTAAAGCTTCCGTTCTGATAACGGGCGAAAGTGGCGTCGGGAAAGAACTTGTTGCAGATGCGATTCACAACCTGTCGCCGCGGAAAGATAATTCATTCGTTAAGGTTCACTGTGCAGCCTTGAGTGAAACGCTTCTGGAAAGCGAACTTTTCGGGCACGAAAAAGGTGCTTTTACGGGTGCCGACAGTCTTGTAAAAGGACGTTTTGAACTGGCGCACGGTGGTACTATTTTTCTTGACGAAATTGGTGAAATAAATCAAAGTGTACAGATAAAGATACTTCGTGTCCTCCAGGAGAAGAAATTCGAACGGGTCGGCGGAGAACAGACTATTGAAGTCGATGTACGGATCGTCGCCGCAACGAACAGGAATCTGGAAGAAGAAGTTAAAGCCGGCCGTTTTCGAGAGGATTTATATTATCGTCTGAATGTTATACATATTCAGGTTCCGCCGCTGAGGGAACGTAAAGATGATATTCCACTGCTGCTGACATCTTTCCTGGATGAATTCGTGCAGGAAAACAATAAGAAAATTACCGGTATCGAACCGAGGGCACGGGCGGCGCTTTATAAGTACGACTGGCCCGGCAATATCCGGCAGCTTCGAAACTGCATGGAAAGCGCCGTCGTTATGTGTTCCGGTTCTGAAATTACGCTCGATGATCTTCCTCCGACGATCAGTCAGAGTTCAGCCGGTGAATCGATTACGGTTCCGGTCGGAATCAGTCTGGACGAAGCTGAAAAAGTCATTATCCAGCAGAATCTTGCTGCAAACAGGGGCAATAAATCAAAAACAGCTGACATACTCGGTATCGGGCGCAAGACGCTGCACCGGAAACTCCAGGAATACGGACTCGAAGACAAACCGGCAGAGAATAATTCTACCGCCGGATAAAATCTGCCGGCGGGAGTTATTCTCTGCCGGCGTACGGTTTTCTTTTTATTTGCTGTCTGTGAACCAGCCGGAGACTGTTTCCCATGCGTCCAGCAGTTCCCGTGTTTTTCTGACCGCCACTTTCTGGACGACCGGATTGGTAGAGTTGCTGTCTGGATGGAACTGCTTCAATTTTTTCCGGTAGTAAGCCCTGCACCGGGCGGGTGTTGCCGTGTACGGTGCTCCGAGAACGTCTAAAGCTTTTTTTACTTTTTCCGGCAGCGGCTGACGTTCTTTTTGTATTATGCGGTCCCGTTCACTCTGTCTGAGCGCAGTTTTTTCCGCTTCGGATAAAAAACGGACCCGGCAGTTTTTATTATCGGGTCCGTCGTCTTTTTCCGGGAGTTCTCCTGATTCAAGGGTCTGTTTGAGCAGTTCTCCGAGTCTGTCGAACATCGAATCCATTTTTTCAGATAACCGTTCCTGATGGAACAACCGCGCCTTTCTTGATTACAATAATACCGTCTGCCGCATAGAATATACCGTGATCGCCGCTTTCATAGCTTGTACCGTTTACGTTGATAGAGCAGTTATCACCGATACGGGCGTTTTTGTCTATAATCGTTCGGGCTATATGGCAGTTTTTACCGATTCCTATTTTCGGAATTTTGTCTTCCGCATCTTTCTTTTTACTGTCTTCCGTCTCGTAAAAATCGGACCCCATCATGATGACGCCTTCGAGTTCTGCTCCCGATTCTATGATGGAACGCAATCCGATAACGGATTTGTTTATTTTTGCTTCGGTTATAACACAGCCTTCGCTTGCAAGCGTTGAGGTCAGATTTGCACTGTTCATTTTCGAGGGGGGCAGATTCCGCGCATGAGTATAGATTGGTTCCGCTTCGTCGTAAAAATTGAATTTCGGATTTATTGCGGTAAGTTCTATATTCGCTTCGTAGAAACTCTGTATGGTACCGATATCTTCCCAGTAGCCGTTGAATATGTATGAATTTACTTTTTTGTCTTCTATCGCCATCGGTATTATTTCTTTACCGAAATCTTTGTAGTCGTTGTTGAGCAGTTCTTCCATAACCGGCGCATTGAAGATATAGATACCCATTGATGCAAGATATTCTTTTTCAGGGGGCAGATCGCCACGGGATGATTCAGGAATTTTCCAGTCGTCGATAGCAAGGTCCGGCGCAGGTTTTTCCATAAATTCCGTAATCCGCTGATCGGAATTTATTTTCATAATACCGAACCCTGATGCGTCTTTTCTGTTGACTGCCGTTGTTGCAATGGAAACGTCTGCCCCCGATGCTACGTGGTCGTCGAAGAATTTTTTGAGATCCATCCGGTAGAGCTGGTCGCCGGAAAGAATGATGTAATGGGTCGGATTCTGCTTTTTATAGTGAATAAAATTTTTCCGTACCGCGTCGGCAGTTCCTTCATACCAGCCGGTATGTTCGAGTGTCTGTTCTGCCGCAAGAATCTGAACAAAGCCGTGAGAAAAACGATCGAAGTTATACGAATTCGTTATGTGCAGGTGCAGTGACGCAGAATTGAACTGTGTTAAAAGATATATTTTACGGTATCCGGAATTTATACAATTGGATATCGGAATATCGACAATTCTGAATTTTCCGCCGAAAGCAACAGCTGGTTTTGAACGTTCTTTGGTCAGCGGATACAGTCTGGTTCCTTTTCCGCCGCCCAGAATAAGCGCAAGAACTCGCGGTTCTTCATTTTGATTCTGCATTACATCCTCCATTTTGGTGCTGCAATTGGACTTTCTTTACTATCTCTATTATAAATCCAGAATGAAAGATTTGCAAACCGTTATAGTATTATACGTCTGTACCTGAAATCAGTGTTTTTTTAAAGTCTGCCTCAGACATGGGATAGGCAAATAAGAATCCCTGTACGATATCGCACCCCATTGATTTCAGTAAGTTGAACTGCATTGTAGTTTCGATGCCTTCCGCTACTGTCTCGAGATTGAGATTTTTAGCCATATCGATGACTGATTTTATGATGATTTGTTCCCGCTGCTGGTCTTCTGCGGAATTCAAAAAACCTTTATCCAGTTTTAAAACATCTGCCGGCATGTCTTTCAGAAAATTGAGGGAAGAATATCCTGAACCGAAGTCGTCGATGGAAATGGAGAATCCGGCATCTTTCAATTGATTCATAACCTTGAGCAGATGCCGGTGATTTTCATACATTGAACTTTCGGTGAGTTCAAGTTCTACTGCTGACGGAGCTATGTCGTAATGGGATGCTATGTCCTTGAGCTGAGCGGTAAGATTCGGATTATACAAGTGGACGCGCGAAAGATTACAGGAGATAGTAAGAGGCCGGGGGCAGGTTCCGTTTGTTCCTGAATGATTCCATCCATTCAGGAACCTGCAGACGGTTTCGAAAACGAACAGATCGATCTGCTGGATGAATCCGTTTCGTTCAAATAGAGGAACGAATTGACCGGGCGTAAGCATTCCTTTGCGGGGATTGTTCCATCGTATGAGTGCTTCTGCACCGATAAGTTTTTTGCTGGTAAAGGAATATTTCGGTTGGAAAAAGACAACGAATTCGTGATTGGTGAACGCTTTTTCCATGGAAAATGTGATTTCCTGTTCCAGCTGGATTTCATCCTGCATTTTTTTCGTATATTCGCAGACTCTGTTGAAATTTACCGATTTTTTCCCGATGATCCGGGCGGTATTTGCCTTCTCGATTATTGAGGAAGGATGCATGCTGTTATCGTCGATATAATAGACACCGCAGCTGAACTGTATCTGAAACTGCGGTGGAAGAAAATTTTTCATGCATTTATCTATGCTCAGAAAACCGGAGATACAGTCCTCTATATAGACAAGGCATGCGGATTTTGCAAAAACAGCAAAATTATCCATATATACCCGTGAAATGATGCTTCCGGTAAACGGCATCTGTTTCAGACATGCTGCAAATTTCGACAGGACCGTCCGTCCTGTTTCCTGTCCGAAAGAATCAAGAATGTAGCGGTAATTATTGAGATCTATTGACAGTACCATATATTCTCCTGATTTTGCATGAGAAAGTATATGATGCATGTCGTCGTACAGCTTTATCGTCGTAGGAAGTCCGGTAAGATCGTCCCGATACGCCATTTTTTTTAGTTTTACATTCCTTATTTGTACTATAAGAAATAAAACTACGCCAATTATTGCGGCAAGTAAACAGGAAATAACTGCAAACGTATTATTTTGAGCTGCAGCTAGTGATGAAAAAGAAAACATATAAGCCCTTTATTTTTAGATATTTTTTTTTGAAACCCTATACGATTTTAATATTATAAATCATTGACTCTGATAAGTCAAAAGTGTTTTAAAAATAATTTTTTTCATTCGTTGTATCCGGTTTTCCAACAGTACCGCTGCCTGATCTGCCCCTCCGGTAGCGTTTTCGCATCGTGCTAGTTAAATTCAACCATGGTAGTTATATAAGTTATTTGACAAATACGAAATAATATTATAAACTTAATATAAGTTAGATATATATATTAATAATTTTATATTTATTAAAATATATACTGATGCATGAAGTAGCTGTACTGGTGAAACAGGTAGAAGTATAAAAGGTTAAAATAAAAGGATAGTAGTATGCAAAAAACTTATGTAAAGATTGAAAAAGATATGCGTATCGCCGAAACTGACGACCGGCTTTACAGCTCATTTATCGAACATCTCGGTCGTGCTGTTTACACCGGTATCTATGAACCGGATCATCCGTCTGCCGACGGGCAGGGGTTTCGTACGGATGTTATCGCACTGGTACAGGAGCTTGGGGTGGATCTGGTCAGGTATCCCGGTGGCAATTTTGTTTCCGGTTATGACTGGAAGGACGGTATTGGCCCCCGCAGCAGCCGCCCCCGGCGACTGGATCTTGCATGGCATTCTATAGAATCGAATCAGGTCGGTATCGATGATTTTTTTGACTGGACCGTAAAATCCGGTACCAGAATTATGGGTGCCGTGAATATGGGCACCGGAACTCCGAAAGAGGCCGGCGAACTGGTTGAATACTGTAATTTCCCCGGCGGAACCTACTGGAGTGATTTACGCACAGAAAACGGTCATAAAACACCGTACGGTATAAAAACATGGTGTATCGGAAACGAGATGGACGGGCCGTGGCAAATCTGTCATCTTGAAGCGCCCGAGTATGGAAAAAAAGCCCGGGAGACTGCAAAAATAATAAAATGGATTGATCCGGCCTCTGAACTGGTTGTCTGCGGCAGCGCGTCTTCTGTTATGCCGACATATCCGGGATGGGATCGTACGGTTCTTGAATATACGTATGAGTATGTCGATTATCTTTCACTCCACCGGTATTATGAGAATCTTGGAAATGATACGGATTTTCTTGCGTCGTTTGTCGATATGGATCGGTTTATC
>JALCCK010000015.1 GCA_022640795.1 Treponema sp. | reverse complement strand
AATCTGCCTGGTATGGAACAAAACAGATCCGAAAGAACAGAGAGATTTACCATTGTAATATTCCATGGACAATACTTATCGATCCGACAAGTGCGTGCAATATGCACTGCAAAGGGTGCTGGGCCGCAGAATACGGACATAAACTGAATCTCACGCGGGAACAACTTGACAGTATTGTGACGCAGGGGAAAAAACTTGGAACCTATTTTTATATGTTTACCGGTGGCGAACCGCTTGTCCGGAAAAACGATATACTATGGCTTGCTGAAAAACATCACGATTGTGAGTTCAATATTTTTTCTAATGCTACATTGATCGATGAAGAATTCTGCGAGAGGGTAGCAGAGCTTGGAAATATCGTTTTTTCAGTCAGCCTTGAAGGTTTCCGCGAGGTGAACGACAGCCGGAGGGGAGAAGGAGATTTTGATAAAGTTATAAGTGCCATGCAGCTTATGAAAAAACATGGACTGCTTTTCGGTACTTCAATCTGTTATACCCGTCCGAACTGTGAGACCGTTACTTCCGATGAATTCCTTGATCTGCTTATAGAGAACGGCTGCCGTTACAGCTGGTATTTTCACTATATGCCGGTCGGTGCCGGTTCGGATGTAGATTTGCTTCCTACCCCGGAACAGCGTGAATACATGATTCATCGTATTCGGGAAATTCGCGGCAGACAGGGAGGAAAACCCCTCTTTGTTATGGATTTCCAGAATGACGGAGAATTTGTCGGCGGTTGTATTGCAGGCGGCCGTAATTATTGTCATATCAATGCAAACGGTGATGTTGAACCATGTGTTTTCATCCATTATTCGACTGCTAATATAAAGCAGGTTTCACTGCTGGAGTCACTGCAACAGCCGCTGTTCATGGCTTATCACAACGGTCAGCCGTTCAACAGAAACCACCTGCGGCCGTGTCCGATGCTTGAAAATCCTGAATATCTCAAACAGATGGTCGCAGCAAGCGGAGCCGTTTCAACAGATCTGCAGGCTCCTGAAAGTGCAGAAGCACTTTGTAAAAAGACTGCTCCTTATGCGGCTTCGTGGGCTCCCTATGCGGATCGAATCTGGAGAGCAATGCCGCAGCATCATGCACAGTATTATGAGAATTATAAAGGGGTAAATCATAATCCTGGTGAGAACGAGGATTTTAAAACGGCAATTAAAACAGCTTCCTATACGCGTATTGTTGTAAAAAAAGATACAGAGGTAAAAGAGCCTGTTGAAGAGCAGGTCCGCTGATGGATAAGGCTGTAAATTTACGTCCCTCGGAGCTGGTGGGGAAAGCTCTTCGTGAATACATAAAAAGCAAGCTCCCGGAAGATTCTACCTGGCACCGGATTGCAGATATTTTTAAAACATTGAGCGATCCGACCCGGCTTAAAATTGTGCATACTATTATGGGAAGAGAGCTTCGTGTCTGTGATATTGCAGAAATACTTGACATGTCGCTTCCTGCAGTTTCCTATCACTTAAAACTGCTGAAGGATTCTGATCTGATAAAATATCGACGGGAAGGTAAAAATATTTATTATTTTATTGATAATTCCCGGCTCAAAGGTCTTCTGGCACTTGGTATGAATAATGATGAGTCATGACACGTTGAAACACAATGTCCCGGATTGAGTATAAATTTACCGTGCGGACAGCGTGTTGTCTTGACGTTTTTCTGAGAACTATGTTGCTCCCGCAGCTCGTTCATTTCGGAGCGGTGAGCAACAGTAAATTACGAAGACTTATCATTTCGGGTTCGGTTTGTGTGAACGGTACACTACTCCGGTATCCTTCTTACGCGCTGCATCCCGGAAGCACTGTCTCTGTTATGCTGGACAGAGACAGGTTTTTTTTTGAGAAGCGGCCGGATGATATTGCCTTTGAACTTGAATCTCGTGCAGTACTTTATGAAGACGATTTTCTGATCGTTGTCAATAAACCTCCTTTTTTTCCGACGGAAGGTACGGTGGTCGCCGGACGGGACAATATGCATGCTGCAGTTGTCCGGTATCTGCAGCGAATGTCCGGTCCCTCCCGGAATTCTCCCTACTGCGGTATTATGCACCGGCTTGACCGCGAAACGAGCGGTGTTCTCTTATTTACAAAACAACGGTCGGTTAATGCTGCCGTACATGAAATGTTTGAAAAACATACAACTGAAAAGATTTACCGGGCTGTTTGTACCAGTAAAAATGTTCCCCCTTTCCCTGATGAATTCTTTGACGTTGAAAATTTTATCGGGCGGATAAGTCCTCAATCGTCGGCAGCAAAATGGGGACCTTTACCGGAGCCCCGGGGCGGTGTCTATGCACACACCATATTCAGGAATCTTGGGCCGGGTATGGTTCCATCTTACCATGCTGATGAAAAAAAAGGCGGTAATGCGTCTTTATTTTTAAAGCAGGGTTCCGGCCGCAGTACAGACGGAATTCCTGTTTATTTTATGGAAGTAAAATTACTGACAGGTCGTACCCATCAGATCAGGGTACATAGTTCTTCCGCCGGATTTTCGTTACTCGGCGATACGCTCTACGGAGGGCTTCCCTATACGAGAGTAATGCTGCATGCTGCTGTACTGACCTTTACGCATCCGGTAACAGGCTTGCGGATTTCTGTTGAAGCTCCGCTTCCTGAATTATTTTATCAATAACATTTTCCTTGACGCTCTCCAACCCATTTATTATCTTATTAATAATTATAGTATTAGGAACAATGCAATGAAAAAAACTGAAAAAGAACAGCCGAAAGAAAACACTACTGAAGACCAGAATAGCGCTGCTCGGAACAGCACTGAAGAAACAACTGCTGCAACGGCAGACGAAGCTGCAACGGCAGACGAAGCTGCAACGGCAGACGAAGCTGCAACGGATGAAAAACAGCCGGTCGAAAACGACAGCGACCGGATAGCAGCTCTTGAAAAGGAGAATGCAGATCTTAAAGATCAGCTTCTGCGTCGTGCGGCAGATTTTGATAATTATCGGAAACGAATGCTCAAGGAAAAACAGGACGCTTTTGATTATGCTAATACGTCGTTATTGCAGGATCTTTTGGAAAGTCTTGATAATTTTGATCGGACCGTTGATGCCGCTGAAAATGCGAAAGACGTAAAGACTATAGCAGACGGTGTAAAAATGATAAGTAAAAATCTTGTTTCCATGCTCGAGAACAAGTACAATCTTGTGTCCTACGGGGATGCCGGAGATTTGTTTAATCCTGATGAGCATGAAGCTATCGGAAGTATGAAAGGTCCTGTTGCCGAACCTGTTCTAAAAGAAGTATATTTAAAAGGATACAAGCTGAAGGACAAAATCATACGGCATGCAAAAGTTATGGTGACAATGCCGGACGATACGATAACGGCAGTAAATAATCCGGCAGACGGGAAAGATAACGGCGGAGCAGCAGAAAAAAGCGAATCAGAAACTGCGGAAAACGCAGCAAATTAATAGAAATTGACGGGTTCCGATAGAGGCCCGGTAAGGAGATAATGTTATGGGAAAGATTATTGGTATTGACCTCGGAACGACTAATTCATGTGTAGCCGTAATGGAAAACGGCGAACCGGTAGTTATCCAGAATTCAGAAGGAGGCCGGACAACCCCTTCTATTGTTGGTTTTACAGCAAAAGGTGACAGAATTGTCGGTCAGCCTGCTAAAAACCAGATGGTTACTAATCCGAAAAATACAATCTATTCAATTAAGAGGCTGATAGGACATCGTTTCAATGAACTGGAAGGCGAAGCTAAACGGGTCCCGTATAAAGTAGTTGATCATGGAGATGACTGCCGTGTTGAAATAGAACAGAATGGTCAGAAAAAAGAATACAGTCCGCAGGAAATCAGTGCCTTTATTCTTCAGAAAATGAAAAAGACTGCGGAAGATTATCTTGGACAGCCGGTAACGGAAGCTGTTATTACTGTTCCTGCATATTTTAACGATGCACAGCGACAGGCTACAAAAGACGCCGGAAAGATAGCCGGTCTTGATGTAAAAAGAATTATCAATGAACCGACGGCTGCTTCTCTTGCTTTCGGATTCAATAAGGACTCGAAGCAGGAAAAAACCATTGCTGTCTATGATCTGGGTGGTGGTACCTTTGATATTTCAATTCTTGAACTTGGTGACGGCGTATTTGAAGTAAAGTCGACCAACGGTAACACCCACCTTGGTGGTGATGATTTTGACCGTAAGGTAATTAATTGGCTGGTAGACGGATTTAAGGCTGATACCGGTATCGATCTTTCAAAGGATGCTATGGCACTGCAGCGTCTGCGTGAAGCTGCAGAAAATGCAAAGATACAGCTTTCATCTCAGACGAGTACCGATATTAATCTGCCGTTTATAACAGCTGACGCTACCGGTCCGAAACATCTGCAGAAAACACTTACCCGTGCACAGTTTGAACAGATGACTGAAGATTTGCTCGACGCTACGAAAGAACCGTGCCGCAAGGCGCTTGCGGATGCAGGCCTTTCCGGAAATGATATTACTGAAGTTCTTCTTGTCGGTGGTTCCAGCCGTATGCCGAAAGTTCAGGATGTTGTAAAAGAGGTCTTCGGAAAAGAAGGCAGCCGCGCTGTCAATCCCGACGAAGCAGTCGCCGTGGGAGCAGCAATCCAGGGCGGTGTTCTTGGCGGAGATGTTAAAGATGTCCTGCTGCTTGATGTTACTCCGCTTTCTCTTGGTATAGAGACGATGGGTGGTGTATTCACAAAGCTTATTCCGAGAAACACGACTATTCCTACCAAGAAGAGCCAGATATTCTCGACTGCTGCAGACGGTCAGACCGCAGTATCCATTCATGTTCTGCAGGGTGAACGGGAAATGGCAGCAGAGAACAGAACGCTGGGAAATTTTGATCTCGTCGGTATCCCTGCAGCTCCCCGCGGAGTTCCGCAGATTGAAGTTACGTTTGATATCGATGCGAACGGTATAGTTCATGTATCTGCAAAGGATCTTGGAACCGGAAAAGAACAGCATATTCAGATTACGAGCTCCAGCGGTTTAAGTGAATCTGAAATTGACAAAATGGTCAAAGATGCCGAAGCGAACGCAGAATCTGATAAAAAGAAACGTGAATCGGTTGATGCCCGTAACGAAGCAGACAGCCTTATCTATGCTACTGAAAAGAGTCTCAAGGAGCTTGGTGAAAAAGTTTCCGAAGCTGATAAGCAGAAGATAGAGGATGCGAAAGCGGAACTGAAGAAAGCGCTAGAAAGTGACAATACTGAAGATATCAAGAGCAAAACTGAAGCGCTGAAGCAGGCTTCCTATAAAATTGCTGAAGAAGTCTATAAACAGCAGGCTGCCCAGCAGGGTGCTTCCGGCGGAAAGGCTGGAGCACAGTCAGACAGCAGTGCAGGACCTGAGGCCGGCACCGGCGATAAAACCGAATCAAAGTCAGATGCAGGTTTTGATAAAGGCAAAGCTGACGATGCTGAATATGAAGTACATGATGACAAATAATCTCATCGTTCTGTAACTGAGAAAAGGTATTCAGATTTTATACTGGATACCTTTTTTTATTTAATGGTATACTGAATGTATGAAATCTGTACGCCGCGGTTTTTTCCCTGAAGATAAAGAATATTTTTCCGGTAACGGGCTTGCTGCCTGCAGAACTGCAGCCCGCGACAGTGTATTTCTGATTAACCGCGGTTACAGCAAAGAGTCTGCCGTTCGTTTTACCGGAGACCATTATTCACTCATAAAACGACAGCGGATGGCGCTTGTACGGAGTCTGGCTTCTTTCGGGCAGCTTCAACGGCGGCGCAAAAAAAGTGTTGAATTTCCCGGCTCTGTCTGCGCTTTAGATGGGTTTAACATAATTATTACGCTTGAAACGGCCTTGTCCTCTTCTCTTCTGCTTGACTGTATGGACGGTACTGTCCGCGATCTTGCCGGGCTTCACGGTTCATATAGAATAATAGAGAAGACGTCCCTTGCGTTGGATCTGCTGTTCGAATATCTTGGAGATATTGAAAAAAAAAGCGGTGAAAAAATAAATTATACGATTTATCTGGATAAACAGATTTCAAATTCCGGACGACTCGGCAGCCTTGTCACCGAGCGGGCCGGCTGGCACGATTGTTCTGCAGCGGTAAAACTTGTCCCGTCCGTCGATGTTCTGCTTGAGGCATCTGATTGTGCGATGACTGCCGATTCTGTTGTAATCGACAGATGCCGTACCTGGTATAATCTTGCACACCGGATTATCGAGAAATACATACCGGATGCGTGGCTTGTTTCCGTGTGGCGTAACTCGTGACGGTGAGCTGCACTGATACCGGCATAATGTGAATCAAAATGCTTGCTTATGAATTTTTTTTTTATTATATTTATAAGAAGAAATATTTATTTTCGATTGTTTTAGAAGGAATATATATATGGCTAAACGTGATTACTATGAAGTTCTGGGAGTTAGCAAAGACGCCACTAAAGATGAAATAAAAAAAGGATATAGAAAACTTGCAATAAAATATCACCCTGACAGAAATCCGGGAGATAAAGAAGCTGAAGCTAAATTCAGGGAAGCCACCGAAGCCTATGAAGTTCTTTCTGATGATAAAAAACGTCCCATTTATGATCAGTACGGGTTCGCCGGTCTGGAGGGTATGAACGGCGGTGGAGAAGCTCAATATTCTCACGCGTTCCACGATTTTAGTGATTTGTTCGGCAATATGGGCGGCGGATTCAGCGACATATTTGAAAATTTATTTAACGGTGGAATGGGAGGCTCGACCAGACGTTCCGGCCCGAATGAAGGGGCAAGCCTTCGCTACGATCTTGATATTTCGTTTAAAGATGCAGTTTACGGTACGAAGGCTGAGATTCGCTTTCATCACAATGAAACCTGCAGTGCGTGTAACGGTTCCGGAGGAGCCCCGGGGTCAAGCAGAAAAACGTGCCCGACTTGCCAGGGTACCGGCCAGATACGGCGTAGTGCAGGATTTTTTGCGGTACAGCAGACCTGTCCTACCTGCGGTGGAAAAGGAACAATACTTGATCATCCCTGTTCCGTTTGTCATGGAACCGGAGTGGAAGAAAAAAGCAAACGTATGACGTTGTCTATTCCTGCAGGAGTTGATGACGGTAAACGAATTGTCATTCCCCATCAGGGGGATGCCGGTACAAATGGCGGTCCTTCAGGAGATTTGATTGTCGTTATTCACGTACAGTCGCATACCCATTTCCAACGTGACGGTCAGGATCTCTATTGCGCCGTTCCCATTACGTTTTCTCAGGCAGTTCTTGGTGCCGTTATAAACATTAAGCTTCTTGATGGAAAGCAGATTGAAGTAAAGATACCTTCAGGGACAGCCTACGGAAAACTTCTGAGAGTAAAAAATGAAGGAGTTCCGTACACCGGCAGTTCGAGGAAAGGGGACCTGTATATAAAAATTCTTGTTCAAATTCCGCAGCATATTTCTTCCCGGCAGAAGGCGTTGCTTGAGCAGTATGCCGAACTTGACAACGCAACGAAATCGCCGCAGATGGTTCCGCTTTCCTCCTTACGCTGATTTTTTTGTAAAGCATCTCTTTTTATTTTTCTCTGTGCCGACAATAGATAATATGGTATAATAAACCATATTATCGGAATGCCGGATTTATAAAATGCCTGAGGTGCCTATATGTTAAAAACCCGAAAAAACTTTGTACGTGCCGCTTCTCATATTTTTGCTGCTATCGCGTTCAGTGTCCTTATTATGCTGCTTGTTCCCCCGCGAACAGTAACACGGCTGCGAAGTTTTCCTGTTATAGTTGCAGCTGTTATTTTCTTTCTTTTCGAACTTATTTCCCGGGCTGCAGAAAGAAATATATCGGCAGGAATTGAACGGAAAATATTATATGAGGGCCCGACATCTTTTCTGTCAACTTTTATAGACAGGCTTCGTTTCTGTTATTCTCTTGAAGATTTTTATACTGCGATTTCACAGATTCTCGAAGAAGCGGCAGATTGTTCCGTACTTTATGTAGATTCTGTAAAGAATTACATACTGTACAATAGTCCGGACCGGCTTACCAGTTCCAATGAAACCACAAAAAAACTGGCACTTAATTTTCCTTCTGCCTGGCCCGACGGAGTATTTTTTATGGGGAACGATTTTGGTGTCGTAACGGTTTCAAAAAATGCCCGCGGTTTTTTTCTGTCTTCCAGGCAGCAGCATTTTTTTGTTTTCTGCCGCTATACCAGACTTTTTGATCCTGTTATTTATGACAGACTGTATGATGAATTTGTCCGTTTCCAGTCCAGGGCCGGGATAGTTTCGGACTTGAGTGAAATTGCCGGGCTTTCAAGTGAATGGGAACAGCTCGCTGTAACGCAAAAGGCTTTCCTTCCATCGGTAATGCCGGCGGTCAGGCGATTAAAACTTGCAAGCTATTATAGACCGCTTGTAAATGTTTCCGGTGACTATTTTTCGGTACTTCCTGTCGATACTTCCAAGACACTTGTTATGCTGGGAGATGTTTCGGGAAAAGGACTTTCTGCCGCGCTTATAATGGGATTGGTGATGAATACGGTAAAGATTATGGAAGATCGGGAAGATCTTGTTCCCATGATATACGCCATCGATAAAGCCATCAAGGAAATGCACCTTCAGGATAAATATACTGTCGTTTTTATCGGCATTATCGATACGAAGACTATGAAAATCAGATATATTAATGCCTCGATGTCGGATCCGCTGATTATTTCACGATCGCCGGAAGGGTACAGAATCAAAAAACTTGAATCGAATTGCGGTGTTATCGGTATTATTGATTTGCCGGAGGTAAAAGTTTCCGAGCAACGACTTTTCCGCGGCGATATGATTATGATGGCAACTGATGGTGTTTCAGAAGTTATGGATGATTCCGGTACGGAATTGGGAGACACTCAACTGTACATCGACACGCTTAAAAAAGCGGCGGCAAAACCTCCGAAGATGTTTATTCAGGACGTAGTTGATATGATCCTTTCATATAACGGTGACAAAAAACTTCGAGACGATGTAACAATGCTCGTTGCAAAGGTGGATGGTTAAATGATTTATTTTATTCTGAATTTGTTGCTTGCAGTTCTGATGCTCATTTTGTCCTTTTTTGTAGATTCGCGTTCCCGAAAAAATAACAGTGGTTCATTAGTAAGCAATATACTTATTCTTTCTGCAGCTGCTTTTTTGATGGTGCTTGCAGTCCTTGCTGACTTTTATGCACCGTACAGATTGTCCGTGCTGACCAAACGGCTCGTTTTTCTGCTTGAGGCCATACTTCTGATACAGGTAAGTTTCTATTTTCTTTCTTTTCCTGAAATGAAAACGACCAGAATACTGTCTTTTATCAAACTTGCTTTTTTTATTCTGGCCTGTTATCTTATTTTCTTTAAATTTTTTGCAATTACGCTGAGCGCAAATACCAGGTTTAAAGTAACCGCTGTCAAGCTGTTCAAAGGGCCGCTGTCCGAATATCTGAAATGGACGTGGTACGATCTGTATACTATTATTTTCCGCTATCTGTTGCCGGGCTTCAGTACTGTACTTATGATGTTACACTGCGAAAATAAAGGAGACAGACTCGATTTCCAGCGGTCGATGATTAACGCATTCGGAGTCCTGCTGATGTGGCTTTGCCTGTATGGTATAGATTTTGCGGGATTCTATGTGCCGTATTTTATGTATCTTCTTCTTTATTCCTATGGTGCACTTATTCTGTTCACTGTTTTTGCTTTTGACAATAAGACTGTTTATGATTACCATTTGTTCTTTGCCGACAGTATGAATATACTGGTAAAATATGTAGCTCCGTCAGTATTGAGCGGAATATTTTACATACGATTGCATCCTCTGTATGAAATTTCGCCGGTACTGTTTGTCGTTGCACTTTGTATCGTCAGTATACTGTTCCTGTATATAGGAGACCTTCTTTCCGAACGGATAAAATTCATGCGTGCTCACCGGAGTACCCAGTATGAATTACGGTTTGAAAAAAGTCTTGCCGCTCTGGATTATAATGAAGATCCCGAACTGATTTCTTCCGCAATGTATGATATTTTTCATAAAAATGTCGACTGTACTACCATGAAAGTGCTGATCGACCGTGGAACGTCGTCGCTTGAAACTGATTTTTCATCTGATGATCAGAAAACGACGTTGACGCTGACTTCTCCGGTGTGGGATTTCCTGTTGAATAATAATATCAGAATATTGTTCAGAAGCAGAATCGATTCAGAACATATTTTTGAAGGTTACAAAAAAGAACTGCATACTATCTTCTCAAAAACAGCTTCGAGCGTATTGATCCTTCTGAACGAAGGACAGCATATCGTTGGCGTCATATTTTTGGGACCGAGGGAAAATGAAAATACTTATGACGATTATGATTTTGCTGTTTTGAACAAACTGTATTCTTATTTTTTTGTGTATGCGTACTACCTGAAAAATATCGGTAATAAGGAAGTTATCGGTACGGTTAACCGTGAAATCCGTATGTCTTCGCAGATAATTTCATCGATTCAGGAGAATATAGATCCGATCCGTAATCAGAAGATAGATGCGGGATATCTTATGGCTGCCGCTCATAATCTGGGTGGTGAATTTATCGACCTTATTCGTTTAAACGGGACAAACCATCTGTTTGTTATTGGCAAGATGAGCGGAAAAGGTATAAGCGCAAGTATGAGTATGGTTATTGTAAAATCTGTTATACGGACATTTTTGACCGAAACGCATGATTTTAAGAAACTCGTAGAAAAAATTAATACGTTTGTAAAATTCAGCCTTCCGAAAGGGACGCTTTTTTCAGGGCTGTTTGGGCTGATTGATTTTGAAACCGATACATTGTACTACATAAACTGTGGTATTCCCGCGTTATTTCTCTATACACGTACGTACAATAATGTTATTGAGATACAGGGGAGCGGCAAAGTTCTCGGTTTCGTCGATGACGTCTCCGCGCTTCTGAAAGTAAAAAAAATAAAATTGGGCGCGGGCGATGTTCTTTTTTCCTGTACTGACGGGCTTATCAATTCGCATTCGCTCCGCGGTGAAAAATTCGGAAAGGACAGAATCCAGCGGGTTATAACAGATAATATTATGTATCCAGCGGCCCGGATAGCCGGCTTTGCGGACGATGAATTGATGAAGTTTATTTCAAAAGAACGGGAGAATGACAGTACTGTCCTTGTCTTCAAATATCTTGCACCGGCGAAACAGACTTCTGACTGATTGCTGAATACAACCGGCCGGGGAATACCGGAAAATAAGGGGTAACATAATGGATCAACTTGATATAACAGAATCGGAAGGTGCCAATTATAATCTTATGGTTCTGAAGGGAACGCTGGACGCCTATACACTGAGTGAGTTTCAGAGAAAACTATATGATTATATTCAACGGACGAACGTCGTTCTTGACTTGTCGGAATTAGCTGCACTTGATTCGACGGGAATGGGCGTTATCATGGCCGGGGTGAACGACGGACAGGACAGCGGATACCGGGTGTATCTTATGAATCCGTCACCTGAAGCACGGAGTACGATAGAATCTACCGGATTTTACGACTACTTTGATATTATCAATGCTGTTACGGAAATCAAATGAACAGAAATCTTCCTCTGTCGGTTTTGCTGGTCACCGTTGCTCTGTTTACAGCTTTATTTGTTTCCTGTTCGGGAAAGGCCTCCGCTCAGACGGTTGCTGATGGAACGCAGGGGAGTCGGCCGGAAAATATGATGAACGATCCGGAGATTATCAGACTGCAGAAAGCACTGTCGTCACTGAGTCAACGGGCAAAAGCTGCCATTCCGAATGGAGATCCTGAAGAATTTCTTACTGATCTGAAGAAAGCGCTTGCATCCCGGTCTTCCGACATGTTTCTGCTGTGCGATAAAACCCATCCGCTGCCGGAAGGCTATGAACCGGCCGATCTCGTTCATCTTGTTTCGAACGAGAGCTATACCGTCGGACGAAACAATCTTTTCCTTCGCGTACAAGCAGAAAAACAATTGCGCAGTATGGGATCAGCCGCCGGAAAAGAGGGAATAACGCTTCTTGTCAGCTCTTCATATAGAAGTTATGCATATCAGAAAGAGGTTTATGATCGCTGGGTACGAATCGACGGGCAGAAAGCTGCAGACCGTGAATCTGCCCGGGCCGGTACAAGCCAGCATCAGACAGGAAATGCCGTTGATTTCGGTTCGATTGACGACAGCTATGCACAAACTGCTGCTGGAAAATGGCTTGCTGCAAATGCAGAAAAGTTCGGGTGGTCGCTTTCGTTTCCACAGGGATATGAAGATGTAACCGGCTATCGCTGGGAATGCTGGCATTACCGGTATCTCGGCATTGAAGCCTGCCGTTTTCAGAAAAAATGGTTCGGCGATATTCAGCAGTTTATGCTCGAATTTATCGATGCCTGGAACAAGGTCTGACCGCTCCCTGCTTACAATGGATGTGTAAGCAGGCCGGCCGGAAATGCTTATTTTACGACGAAGTTTACCAGTTTGTTCGGAACCACAACGGTTTTTACAATCTGTTTCCCTGCAATAAATTTCCTGGCTCCATCCGTGGCAAATGCCTTCTCCTTCAGAATCTCTTTTTCTGTACCCGGTTCTGTTGTAAATTTGTCACGAAGTTTGCCGTTTACCATGACGACGATTGTTTTTACATCGTCCTTGCAGTATGTTTCACTGAACACAGGCCACGGCTCGTAGGTTATCGTCCCGGTGTGTCCGAGCTTCTGCCACAGCTCTTCGCCAAGGTGCGGGGCATAACAGGCCAGCATCTTCACAAAATCACTCCACATGCTTTTGGGTATTTCATCGGTTTTAACCAGCGTATTGATAAAAATCATCATCTGACTGATGGCCGTATTAAAACTGAGTGATGAAGTGTCGTCGGTAACCTTTTTTACCGTCTGCGCATAAAGCTTCCTGAGTGAGACGAGATTGTCGTCCGCAAGCTTTCCGCAAAGGTCAACGTCGCTCATCGGCTTTTCACTGACTGTCCAGACTTTTTCGAGGAAACGATTGATTCCGATAAGCCCCTGCGTATTCCACGGTTTTGAAAGGGTCAGCGGGCCCATGAACATTTCGTACATACGGACACTGTCCGCACCGTACTGTTTTATGACATCGTCCGGATTAATGACGTTTTTCAACGATTTTGACATTTTTGCGACAACCTGTTCGAGTTTTTCATGGGTTGCCTTTTCTTCATAGACTCCCGGACTTGTTTCTTCGACTTCGTCGGTCGGTACGAGCGTTTTATTTGCGCGCTGATAGGCGAACGAGGTAATCATGCCCTGATTTACCAGCCGCTGGAACGGTTCTTTCGTGTTTACCAGTCCCAGATCGTAGAGTACCTTATGCCAGAAGCGTGCATAGAGCAGATGCAGAACTGCATGTTCCGCTCCGCCGACATAAAGGTCCACGGGCATCCAGTAGTTTATCTTGTCTTTAGCGGCAAATTCCGTATAATTATCAGGATCGAGATACCGCAGATAGTACCAGCAGGAACCAGCCCACTGCGGCATGGTGTTTGTTTCCCGTTTTGCCGGACCGCCGCATTTGGGACAGGTACAGTTGACCCAGTCGGTAATACCGGCGAGCGGACTTTCTCCCGTTCCCGTCGGCTGATATGTTTTTACGTCCGGCAGTTTAAGCGGCAGATCTTTTTCATCGAGCGGGACAGTCCCGCATTTCGGACAGTGTACCAGCGGAATCGGTTCTCCCCAGTAGCGCTGCCGGCTGAATACCCAGTCCCGCAGTTTATAATTCACGGCTTTTTTACCGATTCCTTCTTTTTCAAGATACGATATGATATTTTTGATCGTGTTTCGCGTCGGCATACCGGTGAATTTTCCGCTGTTTATCGTATAACCGTCTGCCGCCGTACAGGTATCCGCAGCGGCGAATACATCGGGACGAGATTCGGTAAGTTTTTTATACGCAGCGGGATCGGCCGCCGCCGTTTTAAGAATTTCGAGCCCTTTCTTTTCGTCACCGTCGGCAAGCGACGCAATTTCTTTTTTTGAAGCGACAACTTTGGTGATCGGAAGATTAAATGCCTTTGCGAAATCCCAGTCCCGTTCATCGTGGGCAGGAACCGCCATGATGGCTCCGGTCCCATAGGAAATCAGTACATAATCGGCAATCCAGATGGGAATTGTATGACCGTTTAAAGGATCTACCGCGTAACTGCCTGAGAAAACGCCGGTTTTCGTTTTTGCAAGATCCGTCCGTTCAAGATCTGATTTTTTTGCCGCCAGATCGATGTATGCTTGAACAGCCGGTGCCTGTTCCGGCGTCGTCAGTTTCTGTACAAGCGGATGTTCCGGTGCTATGACCATATAGGTCGCTCCGAACAGCGTATCCGGACGGGTCGTATAGACCGTGAGCAGGTCCTTTGTGGGTTTGCCGTCTTTATCGGCTATAGGAAAATTTACTTCTCCGCCGGTACTTCGGCCGATCCAGTTCCGCTGCATGAGTTTTACCGATTCGGGCCAGTCGAGCGAGTCGAGATCTTCAAGCAGACGGTCGGCATAGGCGGTAATCTTTAAAATCCACTGACGTATTGTTTTTCGGGCGACAATTGCACCGCACCGTTCGCAACGGCCTTCTTTGACTTCTTCATTCGCCAGACCGGTCTTACAGCTCGGGCACCAGTTTATCGGTGTTTTGCTTTCGTACGCAAGTCCTTTTTTATACAGCTGCAGAAAAATCCACTGCGTCCATTTGTAGTAGTCGGGTGTACAGGTTTCTACGCAGCGGTCCCAGTCATACGAAAATCCGAGCGACTTTATCTGACTGGTAAAGTGTTCTATATTTTCAAACGTCGTTTTCCGGGGATGCGTTCCCGTTTTTATCGCATAATTTTCAGCAGGAAGTCCGAATGCATCATATCCCATCGGATGCAGCACGTTATAGCCGTTCATGCGCAGATAACGGCTGTAGATATCTGTTGCGGTATATCCTTCCGGGTGGCCGACATGCAGCCCCTGTGCTGAAGGATACGGGAACATATCAAGTATATATTTTCGTTTTTCTTTCGGAACAGCAGGATCTTCAACAGCTTTGAAGGTTTTGTGTTCTTCCCAGTATCTCTGCCATTTTGGTTCGATGATGTCAAAAGGATAGCTGGACATAATAGGCAACCTCTAAATAACGGTAAATTTTTACGACAGATTCATTATAATAAAAATAAATTATATATGCAATTATAAATCGCCTGCTGTCGGAATCTGAGGAAACGCTCCCTCAGGAGTTGTCTGGCGGACAGATACTCAGGGTTCATGTTTGGAATCCGGTAAAAAACTGTAAAGAACCGTAAAAAACGGATTGCTTTTCTTTCTTAAAATAGGTATCGTTATTTTGTCTCCGGACAGAAATTTTAAACCGCGAATCCGTCTGCGGACGGTTTTAGAGGGGTATCTATGAAAATTAAAAACAACAGAGAGCACATTAAACGTAGCGGCTATCATCGTATGGCTGTTCAGTTTGCTTCTTCGCTGGCGGTTGTTTTTCTGGTGTTTTTTACGGTTGAAGCGTTCCTTATCGTACGGTATGCCCGGAAAGCAACCCGTGCCAATTATTTTGGTTTTTCTGCAAAAATAATAGAAGAAGATGCAGAAAAAGTGACGTGGTGGAATACCGTTCTTGTCAACGATTTGCGATTCTATTCGACATCCGATGTTGCTGCATCGGGAAATCCGGCGGTCATTATCACCTGGCTTGAACAGCATGAACGAATACGGAATCCTCTTTTCAATTATATTGCATTCTGTACTCCGGACGGAATCGGGCATTTGGAAAACGGTAAAACGATCACCGTCGTTTCAAGACCTTTTTTTCGCGAAATAATGACCGGTAAAACAGATATCTATGTATCAAATATCGATTTTCAGAAGGATGGTACAGTCTGTTATTATATTTCCCGTCCCGTCCGCGATGCGGCCGGAACTATTATCGGAGTTTTTGCAGGATCCGTCAGACTTGATGAAGTAGAAAAAATGGTCCGTTCTCTTAATGTTGGCAAAAATGGGATTGCGTTTCTGCTTGGCAGCGACGGTGTCATGATAACGAGGCTGCACGGCGACAAGATGTATTCTGATTTATTTTCCAGCGATCAGAACGGATATCGGGGGCTTACTGCCATGGCAAAAAATATGGCCTCCGGTGCATCAGGAGCGGGGTACATTACAGATCCCTCCGGAAAACAGGTTATGATTTCTTACAGTCCCGTTGCGGGGACTCCGTGGTCTGCAGGACTGCTCGTTCCTGACGATCAGATAAATGAATCAGGTAACAGACTTCAGATGATGATTATCATTATAATGGCAGCTATCGGCTGCAGTATCGTTCTGGGCAGTGCGCTTTTTCTGTTTCGTGCCATCCGTCCGCTTTCGAAAGTTCAGCAGAATGTCAACGATATTGCGGAAGGAGAAGCGGATCTGACGCAGCAGCTCACCGTAAAAAGCAGTAACGAAATAGGCGCACTGGTTGCGGGTTTCAACCGGTTTGTTGCAAAACTGCGTACTATAATCAGCAGAATCAAGAATTCTGAAGATAATCTTTCCGCTGTAAACATGGATCTGCAGCACAGCATACAGGATACTTCGACGTCGATTACCGAAATTCTTGCCGATATAAAAAAGGTCGGCATACAGATTCAGGAACAGTCGGCCGGCGTTGACGAAACGGCCGGTGCCGTTATGGAGATTTCACGAAGCATAGATTCTCTCAAACGTATGATCGAAAATCAGTCAAGCGGTGTTACCGAAGCGTCTTCCGCTGTTGAACAGATGATTGGAAATATCGGTAGTGTCAATCAGACTGTTGGTACTATGTCGAAATCATTTGAAGATCTTTCTGTATATGCCCGGGACGGTATTGAAAAACAGCAGGATGTTAATGCACGTATTGAAAAAATACAGGAGCAGTCACGTACGCTGCAGGATGCCAATAAAACTATTGCCTCGATAGCCGGGCAGACGAATCTTCTTGCTATGAACGCAGCGATAGAAGCGGCACATGCCGGAGAAGCCGGGCGGGGATTCAGTGTTGTTGCCGATGAAATACGAAAACTTTCTGAAACGTCGTCGGAACAATCACGAACCATCGGAGATGAACTGCAAAAAATAGAAGATTCAATTTTGTCCGTTACGGCTGCTTCGCAGTCTTCTACTGCTTCTTTCAGTTCCGTATCACGTCAGATACAGGAAACAGGCGGACTCGTGGAACAGATACAGCAGGCAATGGCAGAGCAGCATGAAGGATCAAAACAGATAGGAGATTCTCTAAAACTTATGAATGATGGTACCGTTGAAGTGCAAAGTGCATCGAAGGAAATGGCAGAGGGAAATACTGCTATTCTTAACGAAGTTCGGCAGCTTCAGACTATCACGGAAACCATACGCGGCAGCATGGACTCAATGTCGGAGAATGCCCGGCGGATCAGCGATACGGGAACAGCTCTTTCAAATATCTCAGGAAGAGTACATACTGCTGTAGAACGAATAAAAGGCGAAGTTGAACTCTTCAGGGTGTAATGCTGATACGGTCAGGAGGGATGATAATGCTCAGAAATATCACGCTGTTTACGCAAAGCAGTATTCGTATTGAGAATGATGGGAAAATTATGTATGTTGATCCTTTCGGGATCGAAAAAAATTTTCATGATGCTGATTTTATTTTTATTACTCATGATCACTATGATCATTTTTCACCGGACGACATCGCAAAGGTTCGCAAGAGCAGTACGTTTTTCGTTTTACCGCGGCTTTTGCAGTCTCGTGCCGGAGGACAGAAGGTTCTGTTTGTGGAGCCTCAGAAAACCTATAACGTGGAAAATCTCGTTTTTGAAACAGTTGCTGCATATAATACGGATGGCAGAACGTATCATCCGAAATCAAGCGGCTGGATCGGTTACGTGCTGACACTCGGTACTGCCCGTTATTATATTTCGGGGGATACTGATATTACTCCGGAAGCACTGCAGGTAAAATGCGACGTCGCTTTTGTTCCGGCCGGAGGAACCTTTACAATGGATGCACAAAAAGCGGCCGAGCTGGTAAATGCCATACATCCGGCACTTGCCGTTCCTACTCATTACGGCAGTATTATCGGCGACCGTGACTGCGGAAAAAAATTTAAACGAATGGTCGATCCGGAAATCAAAGTTGAACTGTTGCTGTAGCAGAATTCCGCTTGTCCGAAAAATTGTTCTGTCTGTCCCGTAATCCTATATTTTTGCAGCCGCCGAGCTGTGTTCTATTATCCAAGTAAATCCAAAAACCATGAGCATACAGAACAGTCCGATAATCGGAATAATACTAAAGCTGCTGTGAACGGCAAGAAGGCCTGCGAGTGGCGGAACGGCTGTTGAACCGATGTAGGCGGTTGCCATCTGGAGTCCTATTATTTTAGGAGAAAGTTCCGATCCGTACCGGCGGGGTGTGCGATGGATCATAGAAGGGTAAATGGGAGCACATCCGAGACCTATGAGAAGCGTCAGCGCATATGCAGCAGGCAGAGATGTTGTGACCAGAAGCCCCGCGGACCCCAGAAATGCGATTGCTGAACCAAGATAAATCATTCGTTTTACGCCGACTTTATCCGATATAAATCCGGAAAGAAATCTTCCTGCGGTTATCCCGAAAAAGAATGCCGATGATGCCCGCGCTCCGGAGACTTTGTCTGTTCCGAGTTTCCGGACAAAATATGTCGCTATCCACAAAATGCAGCTTGTTTCATAGGCACAGTAAAATAGAAACGAGAGCATAGCGAGAATTTTTGTCCGTGGATTTACCGTTCCTTTCATTGTTTCACCGGGATTCTGTTCAATGCTGTCCTGTTTTTTCCATAACGGCATAGATATGAACTGCAGTGCGGCAAGTATCCCCTGTATAACTGCTATGAGCCGATAGCCGTTTCTCCAGCTGCCATGTGCAAGAAATACCGACAGAATTAGCGGCCCGACAGTCGCTCCTACCCCCCAGCAGGCATGGAGAAATGACATATGCCGTGCCCGATAATGAACGGCGACATAGTTATTGAGTGCTGAATCTATTGCGCCTCCGCCGAGACCGAGTACGACGGCGAGCGGGAACAGCATCCAGAACGATGGTGCTAGAGAGTATCCGAGAAGTGACAGCGCCGTCAGGGTTGTAGAGATAGCAATCGTTTTACCGGTCCCGAGGTGTTTGTGCAGCCACATGGCGCTGAGTGCTGATATGACGGTACATACAGAGACCGTCATACCGAGATAGCCTCCGAATGGAACGGAAACACCGAATTCCGGCTGCATGACTGGCCAGACAGCTCCCAGAAGACTGTCCGGAAGACCAAGACTGATGAACGAAAGATAAATAATAATTAAGAGGAATGACATAAGGCCTGCTTTAAAGAAAGAACTGTTTTTTTCCGAAGATAAAGTATAGAAATTATATCATGAAAAAATAAATTTGCAATGGGGATAATATGAAATATCAGGATGAAAATGCACGGGCCGTCGATCGCTGGGTTGCCGGCGGATGGAAATGGGGACAGCCTGTTGAACACTCAGAACTTGAAAAAGCCCGGAAAGGTGAATGGGATGTCGTGCTTACACCGGTAAAACCGGTACCGCACTGGTGGTTTACAGACCGTGCCGACACCGCTGGTGTCTTTACGGGATTGAAAATTCTGGGACTTGCGTCAGGAGGTGCCCAGCAGATGCCGGTGTTCAGTGTACTGGGGGCATCATGCACCGTTTTTGATTATTCGCCGAAACAGATTGAATCGGAAATACGGACGGCTCAGCGGGAAAATTATGTGATTAATGCAGTACGGGGCGATATGACACAGCCGCTCCCGTTTCCGGATGAAAATTTTGATATCATCTTTAATCCGGTTTCAAACTGCTATGTGGAAAAAGTAGAACCGATATGGAAAGAGTGCTACAGGGTGCTGAAACGCGGCGGACGCCTGCTGGCGGGTTTTGACAACGGCTTTAATTATCTGTTCGACGAAGATGAAACGGCGATACGACACAGGCTGCCGTTCAATCCGCTAAAGAATCCTTCGCAGATGGAATCACTCCGGCGTGATGACAGTGGAGTTCAATTTTCCCACTCGATTGAAGAGGAACTCGGAGGCCAGCTGCGGGCAGGATTCAAACTGCTCGATATTTTCGAGGATACGAACGGGGAAGGGATACTTCATGAACATAACTGTCCCTGTTTTTACGCAACGTGTGTTGAAAAATAGAACGGCGGATATGAAAAACGGGACACATGACACGTCCCGTTTTTTTTTTATTTGCCAAGCGGCGCAAGAACCTTTTCCTTGAAAAAATTCTCGAATCCGTCTTCAGTAATCCCGGTAACGACGGTACCGTCGATTTTCATGTTTACACCACCGGATTTGCATTCTCCCAGGCAAACCGTTCCTGCAAGTTCGATTTCATTGTTGAGATGGTTTTTTGCAATGTTTTCTTTCAGAAGATCAAGAATTTTCTGACCGCCTTTTACATGACATGAACTGCCGAGACAAACTTCAATTTTCATTATAAAACTCCTGGACTCTGTAAATCAGAGGTAAATAGTATATTAAAAATTATATTAATTCATTTTACTGTATAATATAACCTTTTACAATTGATGATTATTCAATCATCAGTATTATTTTTGTTGCAATTACGACCGCTACCAGCGCAATCGGATAAGTTGCCGCATAGGCTGAGGCCACTTCATCTGTTCCCGCTGTTTCAATAAGTGTTCCCAGCGCCGGTGTACTCGTCATACCGCCGGTGATGGATCCCAGATTATTGAAGATACTCAGTTTGAATACATATTTTGCAATCAAAAACCCGGTAATCATGGGAATCAGTGTAATTGCAGCCCCGTACAGAAAATATGACAGATGTACATTACTGATGAAGTTAATACCACCCGGTACGCCGCACCCGATCAGAAACAGAACAAGGCCGAGTTCGCGCAGAAAATTCAGTGAGTCTTTCTGTATTCTGCAATTTATGGGACCTACCCGCCCGAAATGTCCGATAATAAGTCCGATAATAAGTGTTCCCCCTGATTTCCCCAAAGAGAAATTTATTCCCGGTATTCTGAACGCACCGAGAATACATCCGAGCGACACCGTTATAAAGAACGCACAGAATCCGTACGGATCGAGTTTTTTTGCCTTTCTTTTTAGTTCCGGTATGGCAACGGTATTTGCAGCTACGAAGTGTTCCCGTTCTTCTGTTATGTTCACCTTCAGAATTTTCGGAATTATCTGCACGAACAGCACAACACCGAGGATACCGAAGATATACGCTATACCATAGCCGGCAACCAGAGCCCCCTGGTCCTGTGCTACTTCTTTTGCAGAAGAAAGTCCGGGGGTACTGGTTAAAGCTCCGGTCATAAGACCGACTGCCATTTCGGGGGAAAGTTTGTGATCCAGTTTTATGAACAGCAGAACGAGCAGCGATCCTATCCCTATAACGATGATTCCTGTCAAAAGATACGAAAGCGAGCTTTTGTTCATAATCCTGAAAAATTTCGGCCCTGCAATGAGGCCTATGGCCGTAACGAACAGCGCCGTTCCCATTCCAGAGATCAGTTTATAATCCGCGAGCATCGCTGCTCCGTTCAGATGTATCGTACGAGGGCCGATAGTAATATCGGGAAAGTAGCTGATGAGTATTCCGTAGAGCAGTCCGACCAGCAGAACTCCTGCCGTTCCGAGACCAATGCCTTTTATTTTGATGCCGCCGACCATATAGCCGAGTGCTGCTATGGTAAATACGATGAATATGATCGACAGTACAGACGCTGTAGTTCCCGAAAGATACTGAATAAGTGCGTTCATTACAGATTTCCGTCCCTGTGCGTATAATGCGGGAGCAGTTTGGGAGAAACGGTTGCGGTTGTGATGCCTGCATCCGCCCGTTCTTTTTCAAAGTTCTTCACATGCTGCAGCGTCAGTTTCCCGGGGGTTGCGGATTCCGCGGCTTTTGCAGCTGCCGTTCCTGCAACACGACCGAATACGACGACGTCGAGCAGCGAATTGCCCATAAGGCGGTTAGTTCCGTGAATTCCGCCGGAGGCTTCTCCTGCAACGAAGAGATTTTTTATTCCGGTTGAACAATCCTGTTCTATTTCAACGCCGCCGTTCTGATAGTGCAGGGTAGGATAGACGAGAATAGGCTCTTTTCTGATGTCTATATCGTATTTTTCGAACATGCGCAGCATGGCGGGGATACGTTTTTCGATCGTTCCTTCACCGCCTTTCAGTTCGATCATCGGCGTGTCGAGCCATACGCCCTGTCCGAGCGATGTTTTGACGCCTTTATTCCGGCCTTTTACTTCGCGGATAATACCTGCGGCTTCAACATCTCGCGTTTCGAGCGGATGAATAAAGACTTCTCCGTCACAGTTTACGACTTTAGCTCCGAGCGAGCGGACTTTTTCGGTGACAAGCGCACCGAAGACCTGCTGGGGGAAAGCCGCTCCGGTCGGATGATACTGCAGTGAATATTCGTACAGCAGTTTGGCTCCTGCCCGGTATGCCAGAACGAGACCGTCCGCCGTAGCTCCATAGTGGTTCGACGTCGGAAATCCCTGATAGTGCATACGTCCGGCTCCGCCCGTTGCGATGATGACGGTTTTGGCCTTTGCGATGAGCAGCTGTTTTGTTTCCATATTCATGAGCACGGCACCTGCCGCATTTCCGTTTTCATCTTTTATCAGTTCGATCGCCGCCGTAAAATCCACGACGGTTATGTTTTTACGGTTGAGTACTTCGTCTCTGAGCGTCCGCATGATTTCGGCGCCTGAATAGTCTTTGCAGGCGTGCATTCTCTTGCGGCTTGTTCCGCCGCCGTGTGTCGTAATCATCGTTCCGTCCGGCGCCTTGTCGAATTCAACGCCGAGTTTGTTCAGCCACAGAATTGTTTCGGGAGCTTTTGTGACGAGTTCGTAGACGAGTTCCTTTTTGGCATCGAAATGTCCGCCGCCGAATGCATCGAGAAAGTGCTGCTGCGGAGAATCGTTCGATTTATCTGCAGCCTGAATACCGCCTTCAGCCATCATGGTGTTTGCGTCGCCGATACGGAGCTTCGTTGCGAGCAGTACTTTTGCTCCTGCATTGTCGGCCTCGATTGCAGCCGAACTGCCGGCTCCGCCGCCGCCGATGATGAGAACGTCAGTTTCATAATCCGGTTTTGAAAGGTCGATTTCGTCCGGATTAATGCGGCTTTTCCCCTGCAGAATATCCGCCAGTTCGAGCGGTGCTCTTTCACCTTTGTTCGGGCCTATTTTGAGTTCGGTGAACTGGGATTTTATGTGATCCGGGTGGAACTCTTCAAGCACTTTATCTTTTTCGTCGGCCGTCATCCGCTGCGGTTCGAGTGCCGCATTTTTCTCTCTGTTTTTGGCAACTTTTTTTGCCGATTCGAGCATTTCGCCGGTATAGTGATATGTTATAGTTTCAGCCATTTATTTCTCCTCGTGTTTTTTTACGCTTCGATCTCGCGATTGTTGTAAAGTTCTTTGATTTCCGCCAACGGCTTGTCCATGAGGGCTTCGATGAGATCTTCGAATTTACCGTCTTTTATCTCTTGAACACGATTTTCGAGATGTTTTGATTCGGGAGCCAGATATTTACCGTTGAGACGCCGCGCGAGCAGTGCGACCTGCGGATGAGAAATTCCGGCGGGGCAGCGTGAAGAACAGATACCGCACATGACACAGTCGAACGACTCGTCGGCGCATTTTTTGAATTCACCGCGCTGTGCGTAGGCTATGTACTGCATAACATTCAGGCTCTGCGGACAGGCACGGGTACAGGCATTGCAGCCGATACATGAATAGATTTCCGGATACAGCTGCATCATGATCTGCTGCTCGGGTTTTATCGTGTTTATATCGTAGACCTGTTTGACGAGCGGAAAGAACGGCAGCGTCGCGATGTACATGTTGTTTTCTACCTTTGTCTGGCAGGCAAGGCAGGTCCGCAGCTGATTCTGTCCCTTGATGCGGTAAATCGTAGCGCATGCGCCGCAGAATCCGTTACGGCAGCCGCAGCCGCGCGTAAGCTGGTATCCCGCATATTCCATAGCATTCATTATCGTCAGTTCTGCCGGGACCTCGTATTTTTTCCCGAACAGAAAAATGGTAACCATATCGTTGTTTTCCATAAGGATCTCCTCTAAAAGATCTGGCGGGAGTCGCAGCCAGGCTGCGCCCTCCCTGTCTTTTTTTCCGTTAAAATGAACGGTACATTCAGTTTGTAAAACTTGACAATTAAGAAGATGCTTTGCATCTTCTTAATTAATATTCCGGAGGCAGTTCTCCGAGTTCGTCGAATCTGAATACCGGTCCGTCTTTGCAGACATACTTGTCGCCGATATTGCACCGTCCGCATTTTCCGATACCGCATTTCATCCGCATTTCCATCGTTGTGTAGACCTGCGTGTCTTTGAATCCGAGTTCTTTGAGTCCTGCGAGCGAGAAGTGTATCATAACCGGCGGACCGCACATGATGACGGTCTTGTTCAGATCGGGATTGAGTTCTTTGACATAATTGGGCACGAATCCCACATGTCCGTCCCAGCCTGCTTCTTCGCGGTCGATCGTCAGACAGACATCGAAATCAGGTGTTTTCATCCACTGTTCTGTTATTTCTTTATACTGTACGAGATCTTCTTTGGAACGGCTTCCATAAACAATCTGAACTTTACCGTAGTTTTCCCGTTTGTCGCGTACGTAATCGATAACACACCGCAGCGGCGCCAGTCCGATGCCGCCGGCTATGAACAGCAGATCCTTTCCTTTAAAATCAGAATCGACCGGAAATCCGTTGCCGAGCGGTCCGCGGATTCCTATTTCCTGTCCCGGTTCCGCATTGTGGAGCCAGGTGGTAACGGCACCGCACCGTTTAATACTGAATTCCTGGTATGCTTCATTCGTCGGAGAAGAGGTGATAGAGATCATGGAATCTCCGACTCCCGGAACGACGAGCATAGCGCACTGTCCGGGAATATGTTCAAAAAGTTTTTTCCCGTCGCGGCCGACGACCCGGAACGTCTTGACATCCGGTGTCTCTTCGCGAATATCGGTAATAACGCCGATCTGGGGAATTAAAGCCTCTGCATTCATTTTTCTGCACCTCCTTTCGGGGCTGTCGTATCTTCATTAAGACTTCGCATGACTTTTACGATATTCATGGAAACCGGGCATTTCTGCAGACACCGTCCGCAGCCGACACAGGCATAGACGTTTTCATATTTTGCAGGATAGTAAACCAGCTTGTGCATGAACCGCTGCCGGAATCGTTCGAGCTGCGTTGTCCGCGGATTTGCCGCCGCCATTTTGGTAAAGTCAGAATACATGCAGCTGTCCCACGTCCGGTACCGTTTTGTTTCATCACCGACTTTAAAATCCCTGATGTTGTAGCACATACAGGTCGGACAGACGTACGTACAGGTACCGCAACCAAGGCAGCTTTCTGACAGTTCTCCCCATTTTTTCGAGTTGAACAGTTCCAGAAGATTTTCGCCTTTGAATTTTTCCATTTTTTCATCGGCAAACGGCTGCTTGCTCATCACCGCCGTGATTTTATTTTTCAGATCGTCGACCGGTTCTGTAGACGCGTCCGCTTCGGCTCCCGCCTTCTCGAATGCTGTCTTGAGCGAATCGAGCAGAGCCCGTCCTTTGTCGGTCAGTGGTTCGAACCAGATTGACGTTTCATCTTTCCACGACGAAATATCGCCGCCAGGATTAGCCGCGTCAATATCGAAGAGTTTGCAGAAGCAGGTCGGCATTGTTTTGGTACAGGCCGTCGTGATGATGATGCCGTGTTCCCGGCGGTTTTTATAATAGGTATCGACCGGGTCCTGCCGGAGGTACACGCGGTCGATGATGGCAAAGCTTGCCGCATCGCAGGCACGTACGCCGAACAGTACAAAGTCGTCCAGTTCACTGCGGGTATCGACGATGTCTATTTTCTTGTCATGCATTTTTATGTCGTACAGGCTTTCGGTTTTTGCAAAGAAAAAATCTTTTGCGCTCCGGACGGTATTGACGGCATTACTCCATTTTTTACCGGCGGTCCACTCCGTGTATTCGGCATCTCCGTCGTCTTTGTCGACCGGAAGATATAATTTTTTCGATTCTGCAATTGCAGTGAAAATATCGTCGATTTTATCTAACGGGAGTTTTATCATCGGGCGCCTCCTTCTGTTCTTTTATAAACGATTGACGGATCGACATCACTTTCCGTGTAGCTTGTTAGCGGCGCTTTTTCTTCAAGATCCGCGCCCGCCTGATAGACTCCGTACCGGTCGTTGATGTCTTTGATGAATTTCCGGTTCAGCAGGTGCAGCGGAATGTGTTCCGGACAGACGCGCGAACATTCTCCGCAGTCGGTACAACGGCCGGCAACGTGATAGGCACGTATGATATGGAACTGGTTTTCTTCAAAACTGTCGGCCGCAACCCGCTGCTGTACACCGGAATCCGGATTGTCGAATATGCACTGAATGCAGGTACAGGCCGGACAGACGTTGCGGCAGGCATTGCACCTGATACATTTTGAAAGTTCTTTCCGCCAGAATGCATAGCGCTCGTCGGAAGATTTTGCTTCGAGTTCCGCTACATCATCGAACCGATGCGCATTCTGTTTTTCAGGATCCGCCGTATCTTCTTCCTGTGTCAGACCCAGCAGTTCGTCGTATACGACATGCTTTTTTCCGAGACAGTATTCGCACGGTTCCGCGTCGTCCGCGATGCGGCCGTCCACTTCTTTTATTTCTTCATTGCATGGAATCCCGATAATAAAGACATTTTCGCGTTTTACCCGATGTTCCTTCAGCAGTTCGTTAAAACTGTAGGTGTCGTTCGGTTTGAGGAACGCAAGAATCTTTCCTTCTTTTGCGGATTCTTTTACCAGATATTTCGATACGTTCGCTGCGCAGAATACGTTATAGACGAATTTTCTATCGAGATCGGCGGCACCGGTGAAGACTGCCGGGGTTATGTCGTAATCGAACAGCCCCTGCTCCCAGCCGATGACCCGGTTTACCGTTCCGTCCGCAAGCAGCTGCTTTGCGCGTTCAATCATTTTAGCCTGAAGATCGGCTGCGTTTTTTATGTTCTGCATCTGAGATCCTCCAGTTTGTTGTTCGGCCCGAGTGTTCTGACTGTTGAAACGAATTCGTTCATGACTTTTCCGAATCTCGCACCTTCTGCCGCGGAAACCCAGTCGACGTGCGTCCGGTTCTTTTCGATTCCCATATAATCAAGCAGGGAAAACAGCGACGCAAGTCTGCGCCGCGCGTAGTAGTTTCCGGTCGTATAGTGACAGTCGCCGGGGTGACAGCCGCAGATGATAACACCGTCTGCTCCGCGCTGGTAGGCGCGCAGTATGAAAAGCGGGTTAAGGCGTCCCGAACACGGAACGCGGATAATTTTTACGTTGGCAGGATATTCGAGGCGGTTGGTTCCCGCAAGATCAGCTCCTGCATACGAACACCAGTTGCAGCAGAAAGCAACGATATTCGGTTTAAATTCTCCCGGTTTCGCATCCGGGCTCTGCATCGTTTCTACTGGCATATTGCGTCAACCTCCGCCATAATTTCTTTATTGCTGAATCCTTTCAGATCCATCGCACCGGAAGGACAGGCAACGGTACATGCACCGCAGCCGAGACAGACCGCCGGATTTACCGATGAGACGTGACGGATAATCGTCGTCCGGTTCGGTCCTCTGAATTCCTTGTCCTCGTACGTTATGGCTCCTGCAGGACAGACCGCCGCACAGCTTTCGCAGCCGTTGCACATGAGCTGATTCGATTCCGCCACGCAGGGATTCGTTTTAAGTTTATCCTTTACGAGCAGTCCGATAACTTTTGCGGCCGCGGCGCTTGCCTGCGATACGGTTTCCGGAATATCTTTCGGTCCCTGACAGCAGCCGGAAAGATAGACGCCCGCAGTGGGACTTTCCACCGGCCGCAGTTTCGGATGCGCTTCGGTAAAGAAGTCGTTCGTATCCATACTCGCCGTGAGCATCGTGGCCAGCGGTCGTGCCGATTTGTCCGCTTCGATGGAAGCCGCAAGAACGACCATGTCCGCTTCGATATGAACCTGCTTGTCCATCAGCAGATCGGAACCCTGTACCATGAGTTTGCCGTTTTCCTGCGGAACGACTTTGCCGACCATCCCCTTGATGTAGTGAACGCCGAACTGTTCTACGGCGCGACGGTAGAATTCGTCGAAACTCTTGCCCGGCGTTCTGACGTCGATGTAGAATACATAACATTCCGTATCCGGATAATGATCGCGGGTAAGCATCGCGTGTTTTGCCGTATACATACAGCATATTTTTGAGCAGTATTCGTGTCCTTTCTGGGAATCAGCCGAACAGCGGCTGCCGACGCACTGGACGAATACGATCGTTTTCGGCGGTTTCCCGTCGGAAGGACGGCGCAGAACACCGCCGGTCGGTCCGGCCGCATTCATAAGCCGTTCGAATTCAAGCGATGAAACGACATCTTTACTCTGCGAATAGGCAAATTCGTCGAATTTGTCGAGTTCTATCGGATTATAGCCGGTCGCCACGATGATGGCTCCGTATTTTTCTTCCAGTACGGTATCTTTTGCCTTGTAGTCGATCGCTTTTGCCGTACAGACTTTTGAACAGAGCCCGCATTTCCCGCTTTTGAGCATAAGGCAGGCATTCGGATCGATTGTCGCGACTTTTGGTACCGCCTGTGCGAACGGAATATAGATAGCGTGCCGCGTATCAAGGTTGAGATTGAATTCGTTCGGTACCTTGCTCATCGGGCATTTCTGCGTACATTCTCCGCAGCCGGTACACTTCGTTTCGTCAACGTAGCGTGCCTTGCGTTTTATTTTGACGTCGAAATTACCGACGAATCCTTTTACGTCTGTTACTTCACTGTAGGAAAGTATCCGAATTTTATCGTTCTGGGCGACTTCTACCATTTTCGGCGTAAGGATACAGGCCGCGCAGTCCAGCGTCGGGAACGTTTTGTCGAGCTGCGTCATTTTTCCGCCGATAGTCGGTTTCTTTTCGACGATGTCGACGGGGAATCCCGCTTCCGCAATATCGAGTGCGGTCTGAATACCCGCTATGCCGCCGCCGATAACGAGCGCTCGTTTCGTCACCGGGCTTTCTCCTTCGGTCAGCGGTGCATTGAGCAGTACCTTCGCAATGGCAGCCTTTCCGAGCGCGATCGCCTTCGGCGTCGCTTCCGCCATATCTTTATGAACCCATGAACACTGTTCACGGATGTTGGCAATTTCTACCTGATACGGATTTACCCCCGCGGATTCCGCACACCGGCGGAACGTTTTTTCATGCATACGGGGCGAACATGAGCACAGTACAACGCCGGTCAGCTTTTCCTTTTTGATCGTATCTTTTATCAGATTCTGACCTGCTTCAGAACACATGTATGTGTAATGCGTCGAACTGACGACGCCGTTTTCTTTTCCCAAAGCGTCTGCAACAGCTGCTACGTCAACCGTGCCTGCAATATTTGTGCCGCAATGGCACACAAAAACACCAATTCTTTGCATTTGCTTTTCCTATTTCCTGTATTTCCTGAAAGCGCTGACGATAGCCTGCTGCGGCATGTCGTCGTCGAGCTTTTCCGGGACGTTTTCTGCTTCAAGATGCTGCGGACCGCGCTGGCGTTCTACCACCATGCGTACAGCTTCAACCAGTTTTGCAGGTTCAACCTGCCGGGGACAGCGTTCGATGCAGGCAAAACACGAAAGACACGTATAAAGCGATTTTGTTTTTAAAAGCGGCTCTATAGTGCCGGTTTCTACCATGTGTACGAACTGATGCGGATGATATTCCATTTCGTCGTACGACGGACAGGTCCCGGAACATTTTCCGCACTGCATACATTTGAGCGGATTTACGCCGCTTATGGAAAGTATTTCTTCCTTTATCTTATCAAGTTCAGATTGTAACAATGTTATTACCTCTATTGATATTGATGCGCCGGGGAGGGCGCCTATTGGAAGTTTGTAAAACTTTGTTTACAAACTTCAGTTTCAGGCGGTACAGGGATGTACCGCCTGAATACATTCCTTTTCTTTCATCATGGCGAGTGCTTTTTCCTTGACGCCGAGCGCTTCCGCGAGCAGCTCCGTAAAATAGAAGACCTTGATGTTTCTTGTCCCGATGTTTTTGTCGAGATTGTACCGGCACAGCGGACAGGCGGTCACCAGCATTTCGGCGCCGCAGTCCGTCGCGTTGTCGAGAATTGCGCCGCTCCGTTTTGCCGGAATATTCCGGTCTTCAAGTACGGTGTACGCTCCGCAGCATTCATTCCGCATCGCATAGACTACCGGTGTTCCGCCGATAGCGGTAATGAAATCCTCTATCATTTTGGGATTTTCGGGATCGTCCATCTGCATGACACGACTCGGCCGCAGCAACAGACAGCCGTAATATGCTCCGATTTTTTTACCGGTCAGCGGATTTTTGACTTTGGATTTTATCGTATCAAAACCGATAACATCGCGAAGTACTTCAAGATAATGCAGAACCTTTGTCTCTCCGTGATACTGAATATCATCTTCCTTGAGATAATTGTTCACTTTCATGATGATGTTTTCATCAGTCTGCATGTCGTTGTTGACCTGTTTGATTACGTTATGACAGGCGGAACAGATTGTTACCAGATCATGTCCTGCGTCCCGGGCTTCAGCGAGAGCACGTACTGAAGAAAGTTTTGTCGCAATCTCGTCTTTGGCGAGCGGATACGTTCCGCCGCAGCATTGAAAATCGGAAACCTCTTCAAGGGTAAATCCGAGAGCTTCAGCGCTTACGCGGGCGTAACAGTCAAGATCCAGTGCTTTTGTCCGGAGCGTACACCCCGGATAGTACGTATACGTCATATAAATTCGTCCTTGTTTTTTGAACATCCAAAAGTTTTACCTTCCGGAAGATAGTTTTACAGTATCTTCGGAGACAACCGGAACGGCAGTCTCCGTTAACACGACCGATGGGCTGTTTTCTAGAACCGAGTGTTATACCATTTTTTCGGGATGGAAGACTTCGTCAAATTTTTCCGCAGAAAGAAATCCCAGCGCAACACACGCTTCCTTGAGTGAAATATTTTCCTCAAATGCCTTGTGTGATGTTTTTGCGGCTTTTTCGTATCCGATATACGGATTAAGGGCAGTGACCAGCATAAGCGAATTGTGCAGATTATCGTGCATTTTCTGTTTGTTGGCTTTGATTCCGACTGCGCAGTTTTTATTAAAGCTCAGAATGCTTTCCGCCATAAGTCGGACCGACTGCAGAAAATTGTAGGCGATGACCGGCATGAACACATTGAGTTCAAAATTACCCTGACTGGCAGCCATTCCTATTGCGGCGTCGTTACCGATCACCTGGACGGCAACCATCGTAACCTGTTCGCACTGTGTCGGATTGACTTTTCCCGGCATGATGGACGATCCCGGTTCATTTGCCGGAATCGTCAGTTCGCCCAGCCCGACGCGCGGACCGGATGCGAGCCACCGTACGTCGTTCGCAATCTTCATCATATCCGCCGCCAGTGCTTTTACCGCTCCGTGTGCAAATACGATTTCGTCTTTGCTGGTGAGTGCGTGAAATTTGTTCGGGGCTGTTTTGAATTCTTTACCGGTTAATTCGGAAACTGCGGCGGCAACTTCAATGTCGAACCCTTTGGGCGCGTTGAGTCCTGTTCCGACGGCGGTTCCGCCGAGCGCTATTTCTTTTAGCGGTTTCAGTGCCAGTTTTATGAGTTCCTTATCGCGTTCGAGCGAAGCTCTCCATCCGCTGATTTCCTGGCTGAATGCTATCGGAACGGCGTCCTGCAGATGCGTCCGTCCGCTTTTGACGATGCCTGCGTTATCTTTTTCAAGTTTTTTGAATGTTGCAGTCAGGGTATCGATCGCCGGCAGCAGTTTGTCTTCCAGTTCCAGTACGGCGCTGATGTGCATCGCCGTCGGAAAAGTGTCGTTTGAGGACTGGCTCATATTTATGTCGTCGTTGGGATGACATAAGCGTTCGTCGCCGGTTCCCGATTTTCCTGCGATTTCATTTGCGCGATTTGCGATAACCTCGTTCGCGTTCATGTTCGACTGGGTTCCGCTTCCTGTCTGCCATACGACAAGCGGAAAATGGTCGTTCAGCTTGCCGGCGATGACTTCGTCACATGCCTGTTTTATGGCAGCAAGTTTTTCGTCGGTCATTTTTTTGCTGTTAAGTTTGTTGTTCGCGATGGCTGCCGACTTTTTGAGGTATCCGAAAGCCCTGGTGATTTCCCGGGGCATGGTTTCTATGCCGACGCCGATCGGGAAATTTTCATGGCTCCGTTCTGTTTGAGCTCCCCAGTATTTGTCTGCAGGAACTTTCACCTCACCCATAGAATCGTGTTCAATACGGAATTCGTTCATAAAATCTCCTCCAAGGATGCTGGTATACGGCGTTTTCACGCCGTACAGACCGTCCTGGCGGGATTCTACTGTCCGGTTGAGAATTCTGAAGTAACAAAATGAAGAAAAACACTATACTCAGAGCGTACCAAAACAAACAGCTTCTGTTCCTTCAGTCCGGGCAGAGATATCCCGGTGATTAGAATTTGAGCTGTTTGATGACGTCTTTAAGACAGCTGGCGCTGTGTCTGAGGCTGACGATTTCCTTATCGGTAAGCGGCGCTACGAGCCGTCCTTTGAGACCTGTTCGTCCGACAACGGAAAGCGTGCTTAAACAGACATCATTGATTCCGTATTCGCCGGTAAGCATCGACGAAACGGTGAGTGTCGTATCCATTGCGTTGTCGATACATTCACAGATATGTGCTACCGAAACTGCCACTGCATAGAAAGTCGCACCTTTCCGTTCGATTATCTTTCCGCCCGATTTTCGGATATACGTTTCGACTTCGTCGTGAATGAGCGGCGGAATCATCTTGACTTCATTCTTGTCTTCAATGCTGGCCTTGAATTCGTCGATCGGAATCGTCGCAATATTGGCCAGTGACCACGGCACGAAAGAAGAATCACCGTGTTCCCCGAAAACGTACGCATGTACATTCTGCTGGGCTATTTTATAATATTCGGCTATGCGTGAACGAAGGCGGGCAGTATCAAGAATGGTACCGGAACCGAATATCTGATTGGCGGGAAGACCGGAAGTTTTATAAAACTGATAGGTAAGTATATCGACGGGATTTGCGACGATAAGATAGATAGCATCCGGCGCATACTTCGTTATTTCCGGGATAATGCTTTTGGTAATATTGACGTTCGTCTGTGCGAGATCAAGCCGGGACTGTCCCGGTTTACGGGCAACTCCCGATGTCAGAATAACAATATCAGAATCTTTCGCGTCTGCGTATGTCCCGGCGTATATAGTAACGGGATCACAGAACGGGGTCCCCTGTCTGATATCAAGCGCTTCTCCAAGTGCTTTCTGCTGATTAATGTCAATCATGACAATTTCCGATGCTGTACCTTTTACGGTCAGCGTGTAGGCGATCGTCGCTCCGACCGATCCTGCACCAATAATGGTAATCTTGTTAGCCATACTGGTTCTCCTTCTACATAGCCACTTTGCTTCTGCAAGTCTCGTATGGGGATTACTCCCTGCGTGCCAACGGCACTTTATAATCACTTTAAGTATACTTTTAATTGTAGAGTTTGTGAATTGGATTCAGCCTGATTTTATTGTTATTAGCTTTGGCTAACAGTCTGCTTCATCCATTTGCGTCGTTTGTAATAGAGAAAGAAGAGTAGTGAAGTCGTTATCCATGTTAGCGGATAGCAGGCAAGAACAGTCGTCAGGGAAGAATTTATCGGTACGGCAATCAGGAGCCAGACGATTCGTAAAAAACATACTCCGAGAAGGGTCATAACCATCGGAATAAACGAATCCCCTGTTCCCCGTATAGTTCCGGACAATACTTCAATCGGAATATAGGTGATAAAAAAGGGTACGAGAAACCGGAGTATTTTTATTCCGTCGGTAATGACCTCTTTATCTGTGGTAAACAGATGAAAAAGACTTTTTCCTACCAGTGAAAAAAGTACCGTATATCCTATCGCGGCGGCAGCGGCCATGCGAAGGCAAACTTTTGTCCCTTCCAGAAGTCTGTCGTATTTCTGTGCTCCGTAATTTTGACCTGCGAATGTCGTAAGAGCTATTCCGAATGCATTACTGGTCATCCAGAATATTGAATCCAGACGTCCGTAGGCAGCCCATGCCGCAATTGTTGTTGTTCCAAAAGCATTTATATTCGTTTGGATAATTAAATTTGATACGGTATACAGTGCCGACTGTATACCGGCGGGAAATCCTATCCGCATCATTTCTCTGAGGATATGAGGAGCCACATGCAGCTGCCGGAATCTGAATTGGTAGCTGTCTTTTGTTTTTTCAAGTTTGTAGAGCACGAAAACGGCACTGAATATTTGGGAAAAAACCGTTGCCCACGCAGCACCCCGTACCCCCCATGAAAAGACGGCAACGAACAGCAGATCAAGCACTATATTGATAATACAACCCGCAATGAGAATGTACAGCGGTGTTTTCGAGTCTCCGCAGGCCCTCTGAACTCCTGCCCCCATGTTATAGATGAACATGGGAACCATGCTTATAAAGAATATACGTAAGTATACTACGGAAAGCTCAAAAATATCCTGTGGAGTTCCGATTATTTCCATTGCAGCCGGACTCAGAATAATTCCGGCTGCAGTCAGTATAAGTGCACCGGCAGCGGCAACGGCAATGGCTGTATGTACTGCCTGTGAAACATACCGGTCCTTTTTGGAACCGTAAAATTGGGAAATAATTACGGAAGCGCCACTCGTGAGTCCTACAAAGAATCCGACCAGCAGATTTACGTAAACACCGGTTCCTCCGCCGACAGCGGCCAGTGCTTCTTTCCCTATAAACCTGCCGACTATTATTGCATCGACCGTATTATATAACTGCTGGAAAAAAGTCCCGAACAGTATCGGAAAAAAGAACGAAAGAAGTCCTTTCCAGATAGGACCTTCCGTTATCGACGCCGGTATCAGTTTTGCAGGTTTTCGCCGTGATCCTCGTCGTACTATGGTAGCGGTATTCATATATTCGAGTTATACCACTAGAACCGATTAAAGAAAAGCCTGGCCGGTCGTAGAAGTATCGGATGTTACGAATTCATTTACGGTAGCGGAAAGTTTTCCCATCCTCGTGTTATTTTCTGAACTCAAATTCCGTATTTCGTTCATCTGTTTTGAGATATCCGAAATCTCGAGCCGTATTTCCCCGATTCCTGCTTTTGATTCCGACATAATGTTCGACAGATTATTCATTTCCTGTGTGAGCTGGGTTTGATGTTTGCTTAAATCATTACTGTAGCCGTTTACTTCTTCTGAAGATTTTCCCAGTTCTTTTGTTCTGTCTGTTATCTGCAGCGATTTCGTTTCAACGGCCTGTATCCCGGTCGCTATGTCCTGTAATGAGACGATGAGTGTTTCTGATTTTTCACGAACTTTTATAAAGGCTTTTGATGCTTCAGCACTCGTTACATCTGCGGTTCGTACCTGTTCGACTATTTCGGAAATGGATTTCGTAATAGTATCAGAATTTTCTTTTGTAGTTTCAGCCAGAGCTCTGATTTCCTCTGCAACGACGGCGAACCCTTTTCCCGCTTCTCCTGCATGAGCACTTTCAATAGCTGCGTTCATGGAAAGAAGGTTCGTTTGTTCAGCAACACTGTTTATAAGTGTTATTACTTCGCTTACTTCGTCCAGCTTTCCGTTTATCTCGGAAAGCAGATCCGAAGTCGAGGTAACTTTTTCGTCTCCCTCTTTGATAAATGACTGCATTTCTTTTGCATTTTCGCTTCGTTTTATCGCCGTATCGGTAATGGTCTGTATTTCAGCTGCGATATCGTTTATGGAATCGTCGTTTTCTTTTATAAGACTGGACTGTGTTTGATTTGTCTGTATAAGATTATCCGCAACCGTGTTCATCTGGTTGAGCGCTTTCATACAGGTTCCGACTGTATCGGAGACTGATTCCATCTGTTTTACCAGTCCGTCGCTGTTCAGGCTGATTTCATTGGTCGACTCGGCGGCTTTTATAATTGAATGCGAAATGCCGGTCCCTGATTCCTGCACTTTGGCTGTATCATGTTTTACTATTTTAAGAACCGTATCCAGAATTCCCGCTGCTTTCGTGAGGTCCCGTGCCAGATCTCCGATTTCATCTTTTACTTTGCTTTCATATTTTATGACAAGGTTTTTATTTGCCATAGATGACATTTCGTTCTGCAATCTTTTTATTCTGGTCACAATAATCCGGGTGGAAAAATTTGCAATAAGGAAGATAAGAATGGAAACTGAAAGAGCCAGCGTCAGACCTATCATATAAAGAATTTCTGTAAGGCTTTTTATCTGCTTATCTATATTTTTTTCAAAACGTGAAAAAACAATGGAAAAACCTTCTCTTGATATTTTCAGTGTCTTTGTGCTTCCCTCAATTGAAGAAGAATAGTAGATAAGTTTTTTAAGATCATAATTTTTTTCATAGCTGGTAATAAATTTTCTGAGTCCGAGGCTGTTTATCGTTGTTGCAATGGAATTCGTCGGGAATTCATATTCCGTCAATTTTGTATAGAGACCCGTCAGATTTTCTATATCGGTTGTAATAAGCGACCATAACTTCTTGATACGTTTTATTTCTTCCCTGCCTTCGTTATTTAATACTTTTGAGTTAGCTTCATCAATAACTTGCGGATAGATTTCGTTTAATGCTGTTTTCTTTTCTTCCCAGTCTTCTTTCAGCGTTGTAAGATCTGTTCCGAAATACAAAACATCGGTTGAAAAGGCAGAGAGGTTACTGAACTGGATTTCAAGTTGATTCAACGAGTCTTTGTAGTTGTTCAAAGTGCTTATACGTTTTTCGCCGTTAAGTATAAATAATGGTAGAAAAATAGTTACCAGCGATATTGTTATGAACAATATTGAAAATCTCGTATTAAGTTTCATTTGAGGCAGGCTCCTTTTAGATAATAAAATTCTTAATTGTGTTATTTTGTTTTAGTAAAAGCCCTTCTAGTATATCATGGAAAATCGGATTATGCATAAAAAAAGACGACTTTTTAAGTCGTCTTTTGTACAAACCCTATCGGATTCCGTTATTGTTTTTTTGCCTGATTGTAAGCCGTATTAAACAGGTCAATATAATCTTTCACTTTGATGGTACATCCGGAAACAGCATCCGTTTTACCATCGGCATCGAATGAGGTTATTTTTGATCCCTGATTGTTTACCAGATAGGTTTCCAGTGCAGCAACCTGTTCATGCCACGGCCACTGTGCCCCGGCAGGAGACATATCATAGGTACCGTCTTTTGACTGCTGTGATTTAAGCGTTCCGTCTTGTGCCGTTTCATCGATAGTAACAGCAGTAATTTTACCGTTCGCAATTGTAACATTGACGAAAGGTGTCGTTCCGTATTCATTCGGAGCGGAAGCTTTCGCCGTATACGTACCATCTTTTACCGATGAGCAACCGGCAACAACGAAAAGCACACTTAAAGACAGCAGCACAGTTAAAATTTTCTTCATTGTAGCAACCTCCATTGTTGTTATGTGAATAACATACTAATTATATATGGAATAGTCAACTTTCAACAGGCACAGAATAAGAGAGGAGGTCGTTAATTTCTGAATTTTATTCCGGTTTCAGGAGACATTGAATCGATTATTGCCAGTGATTCTATCCGCAGCCCCTTATCACGGAGCAGTTGCCCGCCTTCCTGAAATCCTTTTTCGATTGCGATACAGGCTCCGCAGATTATTGCCCCTGCCTGACGGGCTATATCGACTAATCCCGATAGTGCGCTTCCATTAGCCAGAAAATCATCTACGAGCAGCAGATGATCTTGTTCGGAGAGATACTGTTTTGAAACGATTACATTGTAATTTTTTGCATGTGTATAGGAATAGACAGATGTTACAAAACAGTCTTCCGCGATGTTGTCTGTTTTACCTTTTTTGGCAAAGACAACGGGAACCCGTATAACCCTTGCAACGGCACAGGCAATGGCTATTCCGGAAGCCTCAATCGTTAGAATCTTGGTTACCGGTTCTGTGCTGTAAAGTTTTGCAAACTCTTCTCCCATTTTTTCGAGAAGGTCAATATCTATCTGATGGTTGAGAAAACTACCGACTTTGAGTATATTCCCCGGCAGTACCAGTCCGTCTTTTTGAATCCGCTCTTTCAATAAGTCCATAGCCTAGTCTATGTAAAACCTGTGTTGAGGTCAAGATGTCCGGTTGCTCTACCACGGACGTTGTATGTAAGTAGCTTTCGGACGTGCAGTGATGTCGACACGGCGGTTTTCAGCTCTTCCTTCAGGTGTCGCATTGGTGGCTATCGGCTTTGTCCCTCCATACCCCTTATAAGTAAACATATCTGCAGGAATTCCGTCGGCTGTCAGTTCTTTTATAATTGTTTGTGTACGCTGTATGGAGAGATCCATTTGCCCTGTCGGCTTACCCACGTCAGCCGTATGCCCTTCTACGAGAATCGTGAATTCTTTGTCACTGATAACTTTTTTAAGAATAGCAGCTATTTGGGCAACTTTTTTCTCTTCTCCCGGCAGCAGTTCCGGAGAATCCGCAACGAATTTAAAGTCCTCGGAAACAAGGATTCCTTTATACGTATCCTGGACCTGAGCGGTAGACGTTTCATCTTCATAGAAGTACTGTTTTACGGCATTGTAAATTACATAATACGAGTCGTCTTTTACGGGAATTGAGACCGGGTGTATCAGATTGTCTTTATCCATAAGAATAACAATTCTGCCCTGCTTCAACAGGTTGACGTTTTCAGGAACTGTCAGAATTCTCAGTGCATCTTGCCGTGATATAACAGGATCAGTTCTGTTACGTCCATATAATTCCAGCGCTTTTATATGGAGCGGATTTGTTCCTGCCCGGTCGCTGACGGCTTTTGTCTCATCGTCGAAGTGGTATTGCACGATTCCCTGATTTTTTGCAAGAGCACTGTCCACCATGTTCCGTTCATAAATCAAATTCATGTTCTGGTCCCAGACTTCAGGAAAAAAACAGGGTACTGCTTCGTCCGTTACGAATTCGCCATGCACCGGAAGTTTTCCGCGGGCGTCTATAATTATTCCCGTAAAAACTTTCGAAGTGATAGTTTCTATCGGTTCGTTCGGTGTATAGGGAATGCGGTGAAGCACCATTAATGACCCGATCTGTCTGAGATTGAGGTCGCTGCCGACGGTCAGAGAATTGCTTCCGTTGAATACGCTGGTAGCCTGATGACTGTCGTCAATTATTTCCGAGAGCTGTTCCAGCGTCAGTGATTCATTCAGAATAAGATCCCCGAGCTGTCTGCTGGAATCGACCGGAAGAGAAAAAAGCGGATCTTTTATAAGGACCGGCATCATCATATCAATACGGTTTACTGCGTAATCTTTTCCCGACGGAAACGCAATGTCCGTTTTGTCAAGATCCATCGCAACTGACGAATTGAATTTATAGGCTGTCCAGTCAACGGTACAGGCAGTTGTGAAACCTGCTGTTCCATTGCCGGAATACGGAGGAATCTGCGCAGAAATAAAGCCTGCAGAGATAAAAAAGAGTAGTACCGTACCTGCTGTGAATAACGTATATTTTCTCATACCTGATCTTACTCATTTATCGGTTATTTTTGCCGGTATATAGAGAATTTTCCCAACGGAAAGTATGTTTTTCTCTGAAAGTCCGTTTATCAGACATAAATCGGCTAGTTTTATGCCGTATCTGCGGGAGATAGCCCAGAGGGAATCTCCTCGGACGACTGTGTAGCTGAAACAGCCAGAACCCGGGTGCTGTTTTTTTATGGTCCGGAGAGCTGTTCCTGCTGACTCGGAAAACCCCTGCGGAACTCTTAACCGATAAGAGGTATCGGGGGGCGTTACATCATGTAGAAGCGATGGATTAAGCGATTTCAAAAAGGTGTCATCGATTCTGAGTTCTGAGGCGAGCCGCCGCAGCGATACCTGAGAATCTACTGTCACATAATCAAAATCACAGCTGCCGGATTGCGATGTTTCTGCCTGCCCGCTTTCAAAGTCGGGAAGTTCTATCCCGTAATAATCGGCATTGCGGACCAGATCTGCAACGGCAAGGAATTTGGGAACATATTCCGATACCTGCCGGTTAAGCAGCCCGCCTTCCGTGAGCTCCCAAAAGGTCTTTTTCCCTGACTTTTTTACTATGCGTGATAAAGCGCCCGCACCGCAGTTATAGGCCGCGATTGCCAGCGGCCAGTCTCCGAACATGTTGTAGTTGTCTTTAAGTTTCGCAAGCGCTGCATCGGTGGATTTCCAGGGGTCGAGCCGTTCGTCTACCCATTCATTTTTCGTCAGGAACGGAGCCATGCTGTTAGCCATGAACTGCCACATTCCTTTTGCCCCGGATTTTGATGCGGCAGACGGCTTGTATTCGGATTCAACTACCGGCAGATATTCGAGGCAGGCCGGTAAATTTTCTTCCCGGAGTTTTCTGCGTATGTACCGCCGGTACGGCTCAGCATCCGTCAGTATTTTTTTCAGCCATTCTCTACCATACGGAGAAAGAAACTGCTGCCGGTATTTTTCGACTTCGTGGTGTTCTGCACCCGGTATATCGAGGGGATGATAGTGCGTCGCACCTTCAGCTGCATACAGCGAAAACGCAAGACAGGCCGGGAGAAGAACTAAACTGAGGACTAAAGCTTTTCGCCGAAATATATACCGGCCCATTCCCACCGTCCGTGTATTTCAGGATCTACCGGAAAATTTACCTTGCGGAAATAAAGATACCAGACGGAGACATACTGGCTCCAGCCCCAGGTACGCAAATAGGCTTCATTCGGATTGGAAGCTGCATCCAGCGTTGCATTGAACCGGATTCGGTTTCCCCTCATGAAATTCCGCATGGAAAAATCCCCTGCTGCATTTCTGTCTGTTTCATCCTGCTTCCACGACATTGCGAAAAAGTTTACTTTGGACCGGTACCGGTCCAGCGCCCGCCAGTCATATCTCAATATGGCATTCTTGACTGCTTTTTCCAGCGCATCGAGACTTTCGAATGTCCAGTCCTTTGATGAATTATTAAAGTCGACGAGATGCCGCGCATTTGGATAAGCGTCCGGTATTCCCGAAATTTGTATCGTTGCTGCATCAGGTTGTTCCAGAAAGAGTGAATATGATTTTAATGCTTCATTCCAGTTTCCCTGTTTTTCATATTCGACTGCCAGGCGTACATAAAGCTCGGTGATACTCACTTCCGAAGGAAACTGATTTATAAGCTGGTTAAAGTATTTTATCCTGTTTTCGGAATCAGTGCTGATTCTGATAAGATGTTGTAAACAGAGAAAATGGATAGATTTTCCGTGAATGAGGAGATCCGGGTAATCCTGCAGAATCCGGTCGAAATAATATTCTGCTACCGGTTCTGCGTCTTCTTCGACATATACATACGCAGTCATAAGCAGCCAGTAGGCGTCGTACGGATCGGACGGATGTTTTTCGACCCAGTTTGTCAGAAAAAGGATGAGCGTCTGGTAATCTTTTTCTTTAAGGAGATTTGTAGTCATCTTGTTGATTACTGCATATCTGCTTTGTATCCCGATATCAGGGGTTTCCAGAATGTTCTGAAGCTGCTGCTGTGCCGTTACGTATGTTTTTTCGGTTGAAGCTGCCGCCGCTGTAGCAGTCCGTGTACATGAACTTACTACTACCATTATAAAACTAAAGAGTATGAATCGAAATACTTTGTTCGACATATTTTTACTCTAACATAGTGATTTATTATTGGCAAGACGCCCCGTCATGGTGTATTCTGTAGGGAAGAAAGGTGAGGTAATCTGTTGTGGAGATAGAATGAAAAAATATACAAATTCCAGACTTAATATTCTATTGGCAACCGGTCTGCTGCTCGTTATTCTTGGTTTGCTTATTTTTGCTGTCGCATTACCTGTCAATACTTTCGTAAAATCCTATTGGCCGGTGCTTATCCTTGTCGCCGGTGCTATTCTTCTTTATCTGGCGCTTACGATAATACATAACTCGTTTCTTCTGTTTATCGGCCTGAATTTGTGTTTTTCAGGTGTGGTCATGCTGTTCACGACGACACATTTTTTCCCTGTTACGATAGAAGAACTTTGGCCCGTTATTGCCATTTCAAGCGGTATAGCGCTTGTCCTTTGTAGTCTGTATAATACGGGACATATCCGTGCGGTTTATCAGATACCTGCTATACTGCTGATAGCATTGGGAGTCTTTTTCCTTCTTTTTTCTTTTGATATCATAAAAATGTCTTTTTCCAGATTTATAAATTTGTTCTGGCCGTTTTTGTTGATTATGCTGGGGGGAACACTTATCGGAATTTTCTTTTATCAGAGAAAATTTCCCGAGAATTTTCCGTATGCAGATGATGATACCGAACTGGATGAGATTGATGACTGTAACGGAGCCGACAAGTGAAGTATGCGGGGTCAACCCACCCGATTTGCTACATCCTGCTGCTTCTCGTTTTTCTTGCCATGTTTTTTTTTCTCATACCTTCCTGTGCAAGCACTTCTTCCGGTACCGCCCGGCCGTCGGAGACAGCGGCCTCCGGGGATGGTCCTTCAGGCGATACGACTGAAATTGCAGTCCCCGCTGCGGCATCCCGTTCCTATTTCAGAAAGATAAGTCCCGATGTGCTTTCTGATATCGAATTCGGTTCTCCGCTTTCGCTTCGGCGTGCGGCCGGTAATCTCAGAAAGACTGCCAGTGATTACACTGAACCTGAAAAGGTTTTGCTCTCTGTGGCTGCCGGTATTACGACAATCGCGTGGCCGTCTGTTTCCATAACATGGGAGACGCCGGAAGTTGTCGAACCGACGTCGTATCTGGGAGCCTTGGATTCTGCACAGTTAGGCGTGTATGATTACAGTACCGGCGATATTGACTTTCTGACACTGGAACTTCCATCACTTGTCCTCCTTTCTTCGGGAACAAGGACCGATTATTATAATACGGCCCGGACCGCATTAAAAAAAGCACTTGCTTTAAATCCTGATTCATTGCTCGCAAATTATCTGTACGGAATTTTACTTCGTCGTATGGGACAGGATTCCGAGGCACTTGTTTTTTTGAAAAAAGCTGCGGATAGTGAAAAAAACTGTCTGGAGACGAATTATGCACTCGCAAAGTGTTATCAGGCAACAGGCGCTGTTTCCGCTGCGGAATCTGCGGCACAGAACCTGGAGCTGCAGTATCCTGAAAATACGGATGTAATAAAGCTTTGTGCTGAAACGACGTTTGCCGCCGGCCATTATGATTCTGCAGAACAATATGTGGCCAGAGTTTTACAGAAACAACCGGATAATACGACGTATATTCTGTTTCGGGCACGTATTTTAGTCCAGAAGAAAGATTACATACGGGCTGCTGCACTGCTTGATGTCTATGCACGTACCGACCAAGATTCCCGTGACTACCTTATGCTGCGGGCTCAAATACAACGTGACTGGAATAGAAATGACGATGCGGCGATGGACACCATAAAAAAAGCGATTGCCCTGTATCCTGATGATATGCAGATACTGCTTTTTGCTGCTGATTTGGCACTGTCGTCCGGTACGATTGTCGACGGAATGGATGCCGGTCAGCTTGCTTTTAAAATTCTCGCCGCTGATCCCGACAACACGGAGGCAATCTATATTTATGTTATGCAGAAAATGCGTGACAAGGATTGGAACGATGCTTATACCTACAGTTCCAGACTCATGACGTCTTCCGGAGAACTGCCTGCTGATGCAGCCTTCAACCATATCCAGATTTGCCTTGAACTGGATAAAACGGATGAGGCATGGGAACTTGCAGCGAGACTGTACAAGGAACGTCCCGGAGATGAGAAAGTCTTGCAGTCGTATCTGCTTGTTCTGACCCGCATTGGGAAAACGGCAGAAGCGTATGCACTCATTAATCAGTTACTGCCGCAGGCTTCTTCAAAAATGAAAAGTACGCTTTATTATAGAAGAAGTTTCATCGTTTCAGGAACGGAAGCGCAACTTGCGGATCTTCGTTCAAGTCTTATCGCAAACCCGCGAAACAGCGATACGCTGTTCCGGATGTACTCTATTTATTTTAAAAACAAGGATTATCGGAAGGCTCAGTACTATCTTCGCCAGGTTATTGCACTTAATCCTTCTGACGAATCGATGCTTAAACTTAATACAGAGCTTGATTCGCTGGTTGCACGATAGAGTGTACTTGACGGGTTGTGTTTCGACGTGGTATCCTGACAAGACCTGATTTTATCGGGTTTTATGAATCTTAATAGGAAGGAACTCTATATGTCTTTTAATCTCCTTTTACAGGCGGCCGGCCCGTCTTCTAGTCAGGGTTTTATGATGACAATCATGCCATTTGTATTAATCATTATCATTTTTTATTTTTTCATTATCCGTCCGCAGAATAAAAAGCAGAAAGATACAGAAAAAATGATTTCTGCACTCAAGAAAGGTGATAAAGTTGTTACCATAGGTGGTATTCACGGTGTTATTTCTTCAACAAAAGAAAAAACAATCATTGTAAAGGTCGATGATACAACAAAGCTTGAATTAAATCGTTCCGCCATATCAAATGTTGTTTCCGGAAAAGAGCCTGTTGCCAAAGCTGACAAAAAAGTAAAAGCTTCTGAAAAAAAAGATGAGTCACCCGTTTCGGATGAGGTTTCCTCCACTACAGATACAGATACAGAAAAAAAATAAAGACTCGGAGTAAAAAAAGATGAGTAAACGAAGTCGTTTCCTTCTTCTTCTGGTTATACTGGGAATATGTTTTGCATTCCTGTGGCCTTCGATCAGCTGGTATTCACGTACCCCGAAAGAAGTACAGTCACTTGCACTCGGTTCGCTGGAAAAAATCAAGGATTATTCAAGGGCAAAAGCATCTGTTGATGTAAATGCGCTTAAAGCTGCTGCCAAGTCCGATCCGGCTGCTGCCGTACCGGCAGAATACAAGTGGATTGAAAAGGTTGCAGCAAAGAATTACAAAGAAATGGATCAGAAAGTACCGTCGCCGATGACCGTCAGCAACGTTCTTTCTTCTTTTTACAATGAACAGGAAATTATGACAGCTGTACAGAACAGATATCGTGACGCTATCCTGGCAGCTAAGAAACGGTATCAAAGTTCGGTAAAACTCGGGCTGGACCTTTCCGGCGGTATGAATATTATTGTTCATGCTGATCTTGATGCTGCAATAAAGGCTCAGGGCGATTCTGTTACGACGGATAATGTAGACCAGTTCAAAAAAGATGCGATGGCACAGGCTGTGGAAACACTTACCAGCCGTATCGACCGCTTTGGTCTTACCGAACCTGTCATCCGGCAGGAAGGGGAAGACAGAATTTATATTGAAATTCCCGGTGCTGCTGAAGCAGATGCCATAAATACTATAATCATGGGAAAAGGTATTCTGAATTTCCGGTTGGTTGACAAAGATGCAACGGATGCCTTTAATCAGTATTATACGACACATGCTGCAAATACCTTTAATGCTTCCGGAGAGCTTGTTGATCCTTCCATTATTCCCGATGACGACGAAGTTATGGGCCTGTATACGAAAGATGATTACGGTCTGGACGAGCGGACCGGTTATCTTGTCGTAAAGAAGAACATAGCGCTTGAAGGGAAACATATAAAATCTGCTGATGTCGGTTCCGACCACATTACCAATCAGCCAGAGGTTGATTTCGTACTTGATTCGGAGGGGGCTCAGATTTTCGGTGATTTTACCGGCGCTCACGTGGGTGAAAGCCTTGCGATTGTCAGCGACAACAAGGTCAAATCGTATGCCCGTATAAACGATGCCATTACCGGCGGACGGGTTGCCATTACCGGATTCGGTTTACAGGAAGCTCAAAATTTAAAGAAAGTACTCCAGACTGCATGGCTTAATGTTCCTCTTTCTGTTGAAAGCCAGCAGGTTATCGGTGCTTCTCTTGGCGATCAGGCTATCAGACAGGGAATCCTGGCACTCGCAGTCGGTCTTCTTGCTATCATGATTTTCCTTCTTATTTATTATAAAGGGTCGGGTATTAACGCCGTTGTTGCACAGGTTTTGAACCTTTATATTATGTTCAGCGTTCTTTCTGCTTTTAATCTTACCCTTACACTTCCGAGTATAGCCGGTATGATTCTGACAATAGGAATGGCAGTCGATGCCAACGTTATAATTTTTGAAAGAATAAAGGAAGAGCTCAGACTCGGAAAAAGCCGGCAGGCATCAATTATAGCCGGTTTTGATAACGCTTTCTGGGCCATTATGGATTCCAACATAACGACGTTTATCGCTGCTATATTTCTTTCGCAGCTTGGAACAGGATCTATCCAGGGATTTGCAGTCAGCCTTGCAATAGGTGTCGTATCATCAGTCTTTACGGCCTTATTTGTTTCCCGACTGATCTTTGATTTCCAGACTGACGTGCTTCATGCGGAGCATATCAGTATCAGCTGGAGGTTAAAATAATGAGAAAAAGAATTAATTTCAGTAAAGCGTTTCCTTTTTGTGCGGTAGCAAGTATTTTAATTATCATAAGCGG
>JALCCK010000014.1 GCA_022640795.1 Treponema sp. | reverse complement strand
GGCAAAAAAAAGCAGATGAACCGTATCACGGCGGTTCTTAAACAGCCGGAAAGCCTTGAAGCGGAATTTCAACAGAAGAAATATAACCATCAGAAGACCGGAAACCATCATCCGGCATGCTGCAAGCCAGGCCGCATCCACCTCGTAATTCGTGAAAATATACTGTCCGCAGGAACCTGAAAATCCCCATGATATCCCTGCGCTCACGGCAAAAACAAATCCGCGTAACGTCTTTTTCTGCATAAAATATAGTATAGTGTGTGTTTATCAGGTTTATGTCAAGAGAAGTGTTTCCAATCAGCGGCATAGACACAAAAACTCCATGTTTATATAATTGTCAGCATATACGACAACAAAAAGGAAAGAGTATGCTCGGATATATCATAAAATTTTTTAAAGCGTTGAATTCCAATTCGAATCCGGCGCAGACCGCACACGCTGTCTGTCTGGGTATTCTGCTCGGTCTTATGCCGAAAGACAACCTCCTGTGGTACCTTATCTTTATTTTTTTTCTCTTTGTCCGTATCAACAAAGGTGCCTATTTTTTGTCGCTGCTGCTTTTCTCCGTATTAGCTCCCCTGCTCGACACGGTTTTCGATACGGCAGGATATGCGTTTCTGACAATCGGCAGCTTCGAACCCGTTTTTTCCCGGCTGCTCGAAATACCGTTCGTAGGTTTTACCCGTTTCAATAATACAATCGTTGCAGGCGCACTGCTCTGTTCGCTGGCAGCCTACATTCCAATTTATCTGCTGCTACGGCTTTTTATCCGTGCCTGGCGGAAAAAAATAGCACCTGCGGTGGCTGACAGCAAGTTTGCAGCAGCACTAAGGAAACTGCCGCTTATGAAAAAAATTACAGCAGCACTTGAGGAGATTATCTGACATGACGAAAAAAAAAGAAAATCTTCCCGGGACCGGTAAACAGCGCAAAACAGGTAAAACATTTAGTGCAAAAAAACTGCCGGTACTGTTAAAAAAATCCTATACCGAAAATTCTTTTAAAAAATTCCTCAAAAAAATCTATATACCTTCAGACGAAGAATTCATACGAACTTTTTTTGAGCAGGACTCAGGAGCGCACGGAAATTTCAGAATTCCCGAAAAAGCAGAATTCTCAAAAAAAGATTTTAAACGGCTGCGGCGTATCGCACATGAAGTAAAAAAACAGAAAGGAATCATAAAAATTGTCCCGCTGGCAGCAGTCATTATCTTTCTTTGTGCCGCAGCATCCGGTACCGTTCTGTTTAAAAACAGCATCGTAAAGACAGTTTTAACCGACTCTCTGCAGAAAATTTTCGACGCAAAAACGGATATCACGGCTGTCGACGTAAAAATTCTCGATTCGTCCCTGACCATTACCGGACTTGCCCAGGCTTCAAAAGAAAAACCGTTTACGAATCTGTTTACTGCCGGTAAAATTGTCGTCGATTTCAATCTGACGCAGGCACTCCGGGGAAAATTCGATGCACAGAAGGTAGCGGTAACGGGAATAACCATCAATACGCCCCGTACCGTTTCGGGCGCATTGAAAGATTCCGGAACATCAGAATCGAAAAGAAATACTGTTTCCGGAAAAACAGCTGCAGGCAGCGGTACAGCATCAGTTCAAAAAGCGCAGGAAAAACTGAGCGGACTACTCTCTGATTTTTCTGTCGAAAAAACGGTCGAAAAGATAAGCAAAAATTTCACCTCCCCCGCCGCTGCCGCTGCAGCCGAACAGCAGCTGAATGTACTTATTCCGGAGTGGAAAGAAAAAACAGCTGCCGTGAAAACAGCCGTCGGGAACCTCTCTGCAGACGCTTCTGACATTACGACAACCGACTGGAACCATATAAACGATTATTCAAAACTTGCAGCCGCGCTTGAACAGGCGGAACACGTTCTGTCGGAAGGGCAAAATCTGGAGAAAACACTTCAGTCCGCAAAAAAAAGCTTAGAAACCGATTCCCGGACTGTAAAATCACTCGCTGCGGAACTGGAATCAGCAGCGAATGAAGACAGGACAATGATTGCGGCCCAATTAGAACAGGCAAAAAACATTCTGCCCGACGACTCCGGAACACTTGCTTCGGACGCACTTGAACCGTTTTTTACACAGCTGTTCGGGAACTATTATCCTGCGGTTCTGAAACTGACCGATTATGCGGCCAGACTGAAAAAAACAGCAAAATCTGGCAAAAAACAAACACACAGTGGCAGACGTGCTCCCGGACGGACGGTCTTTTATAAAAAAGATACGGTTCCTGCCTTTCTCATTGAGCAGGCGACTGTCTCCGGTTCAGGGTTTTCTGCCGTCGCAAAAGAAATCTCGAATGATCCCGATCTGCGGGGAACACCGGCGGTACTCACCGGAACCCTCGAAAAAAACGGCAGTACCGGTACACTCCATGCAGTCATCGATGCCAGGACGACGACGGATAATCCCCTGGCAGTTATTACCTGTCAGGGCAATAATTATCCGTTTAAATCGGATTTTTCAACGCTCGCCGTACAGGCCCGTTCGTCAGTCTCGCTCACTGCAACGGCCGGCGAAGACGGCGCCCTCGGCATAGACAGTTTATTAAAGCTGACGTCTGCAGAACTGTCGGCAGAACCGTTCGAACCCGGCAGCGCATACAGATTATATCGTAAGGCACTGTCATCGGTGCACGCGCTGACGATCGGTATCAAAGCGTCTTACGCACCGGATAGCGCTGCCGCAGTTTCCGTCACGACCGACGCTGACAAACAGATTTCGGCGGCACTGAATACGCTTGCAGCATCAGAACTCGCATCACTGCAGAAAGGCGCTGAACAGCGTTTATATGAAAAACTGGCGGCGGAAACAGACAGTACAACAGACAAAATAAAAGAATTCACCGGCATCGAAACCGGATTAAATACACAGGCTACCCGGCTCGACGCTATAAACAAATTACTGTCCGCAAAAAAAGAAACTATAGCTGAAACGGTAAAAAAGAAGGCAGCAGAACAGGTATCGTCGCAGTTGAAAGATAAAGCTTCAGTACTTAAAAAACTGTTCTAAAGGAAACACCTGTTATACGAGAACCGCAGCGGCTTCGATTTCATCACCGCGCCGGATATTTTGCGGTAACGCCGTTTCAATACGGACACGGACGGTCTGTCCCGGATGCGGGACTTCGCCCCCCCGGCAGACTTTAAATTGTACATGCAGAAAATTTTCCGTTACCGCATGGACAAGAGTGCCGGACGCGGTGTCCGACAGAATTTTCGGATTATGGGTACCTTCTGCGACGGCTTCAAGTTCCACCCCTGTATATGACGTTATATACGCAATCTTGCTCGAACGGGCAAAATCAGTGAGGCAGGCGACCCGTTGTGCGGCGAGCAGCTGCGGAACACGGGGCTTCATCGTAAATGCAGGAGTATCCGGCCGCGGCGAAAACGGGAAAGCATGTATCCACGTAAATGCACATTCCCGGCATAAATCCATAGTTGCCTGAAAATCATCATCGGTTTCCCCGGGGAAACCGGCGATGATGTCGCAGGCTATAAAAGGATCTTTCTTTACCCGGCGGAGATTTGCCACTGCGGAACGGACAGCCTCAGAACGGTACGGTCTGTTCATGGCAGCAAGTATACTATCACTGCCGCTCTGGACAGAAAGATGAAAAGACGGCCGGACACGCGGATTTTCTATGAGGTGACATAAACGGTCATCAACTATTTCGGGGTATAAACTCGACAGACGGATAGCGATAGTACGGGTAGTATTTAGAAGCAACGCAAGCAGCCCGGCAAAATCAAGATACGTTCCATTGTACGCTCCTCGATACTGGGCAATATTTACCGTCGTAATAACAACTTCGCGCTGTCCTGCCCGTTCAAGTTCCTGAACCCGGTCAAGAACGGACCTGACATCAAGCGAAACGGATTTACCGCGTGCGAGATGTATCCGGCAATAGGTACAGGCATTGTCGCAGCCGTCCTGAATTTTAAGGGAGGCGCGGGAATGTGCAAAAAAAACAGCGGTCGACAGACGGAATGCATGCAGCGCAGTAAGTTTTTCTCCGGGAACAATCTTTGTCCGAATAAAATTCTTAAGCGCGGCAGGAAGCTGCTGCAGTTCTCCGGTAAAACTCTGTAAAAAAGCAGGGATATCCGCCAGCAGATCTTTCCGCTGACCGGGAACAACAACAATCCTTGTATCGAGAGCAGTAAGGCAGGCACCATCCATCTGTGCGTAACAGCCGGTAGCGACGACAGCCGCCCGGGGGTATTTCCGCAGCAGCAGCCGCAGCGTCCGTCTGGCTTTCTGCTCGGCTTTGCCCGTCACCGTACAGGTATTCACAATACATAAAAGCGTCTGCTCCACAACGGGCGATGAAGCTGAAACAGGTGTCATGTCAACTGGAAATCCGGCCTCACTAAAAGAATGAGCCGCAGACTCGCTTTCTATCTGGTTAAGTCTGCAACCGAGCGTTTCGAAATGTACCGCAGCTACCATAAACTACTGAAGCCGGGTTGAAACCCGATCCTTACCGCGGCGCGCGTCTACTCCCGACGGATTAAGCTTTAAAGATTCTTCATAGGCAGCCATAGACTCATAATAGTTATGGGCCATTTCGCGCGCGTATCCCAGACGGGCCCACCATCGGTCAAGCAGCGGTTCTTTTTTCACCGCAGCCGTAAAAGCTATATCCGCATGCTGGTACCTGCCCTGCCTGATGTATATTTCGCCCATATAATAATAACAGGTACCTATCCGGGAAGCATCGTCCGGTGCGTTGTCGATGTATTTTTCAAACTGCTCCAGTGCGGCAGCATTTTTTCCAAGATAATATTTCGCTTCACCCAGTACTTCTATAAGCCGGATATCATAGGCATTGACCTTGAGTCCTTCCTGTGCCCGCTGTTCAGCCTCGGAATACTGCCTGTTACCGATCAGGCTCCAGCATAAAACCGAATAGGAATCAAGATTTCTGGGCATATCGATGATTTCCTGTTCACAGATTTTTACGGCCTGAGCGTAATCTCCCTGCCGGTAAAGAACGAGGGCATCAGGTTTTGTCTGTGCTGCCATACTCTGTAACAAAAAAACACCGGTCAGAAAAACGGTCTGCAGATACTTTATACATCTCATTTTGTTCAAACTGTTTCGTCCTCTATTTGAGCATCGTACATTTACCGAAAAAGCTGCTGCCCGGTTCCAGAACAATCTGAGCGGTAGTTACATCACCCTTTACGGATCCTGTAGAAGAAATAAACACCAGTTTTTTACCGACGACATCACCTTCAACTTTTCCTTTTATAAGGACACGTGACGCAGTTATATCTGCAAAAACCGTTGCATCCGTGTCAATCGCAAGATCGCCCGTTGCTTCTATTTTTCCGCTTACAGAACCTTTTATCATAAACGGCTTTGAAAAACGTATATTTCCCGAAAAGGTTATATCTGACGCCATGACGGTGTCATAATCCTCTTCTTCAAGTTCAAACAAATCCGAATCTTTCTCGTCAAACATGTATCTACTTTACCCGTATTCCGGCTGCGGGTCAAGTGACCTGCCGTCCAGGAATTCCGGCAACTGCTTCCGCTTGCATAAAGAGCGGTATGAGCTTAAAATAGTTTATAGTTGTAATTTTTTATTCAATCAGAGGGTATTCATGAATTTCGTTGAAGAAATGAAAAGAAAGGCCCGGGAGTATCAGAACAGTCTGGTACTTCCGGAAGGAACAGAAGAACGTACGGTCGTTGCCGCAGCTAAAATCGTAAAAGAAAAACTGGCTGGGACCGTAACGCTTCTCGGAAAAAAAGCGGACATAGAAAAGGTCGCCCAGGCACAAGGGGTATCAGTTGACGGACTGCAGATGATCGATCCGGAAACATCAGAATGGCTCGACGGGTTCGGAACCGAATACTACGATCTGCGTAAAAAGAAAGTAGACAAAGTTACCGGAAAACCGCTTATGTCGCCGGAAAAGGCACATGAAGAAATGAAAGATCCTATGAAATTCGGTGCCATGATGGTCAGAAAAGGGAAAGCCGATACCATGGTAAGCGGTGCGCTCTCGTCAACGGCTGATATGCTCCGTGCCGGACTCACCATTATTAAAACGGCTCCGGGAAGTTCAACCGCATCGTCCTGTTTTATTATGGATACCCATAACCCTCAGTGGGGTCACGAAGGTCTGCTGGTATTCTCCGATTGCGCCGTGGTACCGCAGCCGACGGGCGAACAGCTGGCTGATATCGCCGTAGCCGCTGCAAAATCATGCAAAGATTTACTCGGAACGGAGCCGGTTGTCGCAATGTTGTCCTTCTCTTCAAAAGGTTCCGGCGGAAAACTCGACGATGTGCTGCGCGTCCAGGAAGGCGTAAAACTGGCACACGAAAAGGCTCCGGAACTATTGCTTGACGGAGAACTTCAGGCTGATGCTGCTCTTATTCCGGCTGTAACAGACAAAAAAGCTCCCGGAAGCCCGGTGCGCGGAAAAGTCAACACACTCATATTCCCCGATCTCAATGCCGGAAATATCGGGTATAAACTGGTACAGCGTATAGCAGGAGCCGATGCCTACGGTCCGGTACTGCAGGGATTTGCAAAACCGATCAGCGATCTCTCGCGGGGCTGCTCGTCGGACGACATTGTCGTAACCTGTGCAATCACCATGGTTCAGGCAGGCAGAAAATAAACGAACTCTATGACGGTAAAAGCTCCCCTTCCGGGAGCTTTTTGATTTTCTGCGGACGGATACGGAATTCCGCATATTTGAAAATAAATTGTATATTATTCCCGTATCAGGTATACTAAGGTATGTTCAGTAGAAGGTCTGCCAGAATACGTCCCTTTTTATTTCTCCTAACTGCAGTACTCCTGATAGTCTTTTCCTGTACGACGTCTCCCTCCGCCGGTTCAGCTGAACAAACCTCTCCGTTGCCTCAGCAGTCCGAACCCGAACAGCCGGCAGCAGCAGGACAAGCGGACCAGCTGACACTGGTATTCGGAGGCGACATAATGGCACATCGTCCGAATTTCACAATGAAACAGTATTCACTTATATGGGAAGATCTTTCGGCATTACTGCAGAAAAGCGACCTTGCCTTTGCAAATCTCGAATTCCCGATAGATGATTCCATGCCGTATGCAAGCTATCCGAAATTTAACGTTCATCACGAATACGCCGACGCAGCGGTTGAGGCAGGATTCAACGTTTTTTCGCTTGCGAACAATCACACCACGGATCTTGCCGTTCAGGGAATAGAGGGAACGCTGCACTGGGCCCGGGAGACAGAACAGCGCACACGAAACAGTATGCGTCCCGTTTACCTGTCGGGACTCAAATACCATTCGAAAGATCCGCTCTCATATGCCGTAATAAAAGTACGAAACTGGACTATTCTGTTCTGCGCAGTTACGCAAATACTGAATAGTAAATCAGGATCAGCCTTCGTCAACTATTTTCCGGACAAACCGGGACAGACAGCAGTTCTGACGGCAAAACTCCGGCAGCTTCGCAAGGAAAACCCGTGCGATCTTTTTATTGTTTCGGTCCACAGCGATTGTGCAGAATATGATCCGGCTGTTTCAAAATCGGAAAGAGAATTCTGCCACACTCTGCTGCAAAACGACGTAAATATAGTCTGGGCAAATCATCCGCATGTCGTAAAACCGTGGGAAATCGTAAAAAACAATTCCGGCGACACAACGTGCAGAGTAATTATGTATGCAGAAGGAAATACTATCAGCGCACAACGGGTACATCCCGACTTTAAAGACCCTTCGGATGAACAGGACAATACCGGTGACGGTATTCTGCTCCGTGTAATCTGTACACGGAACAAGGATTCCGGAACACCGGCACTCAGCAGTGTTTCACCGATACCAATCACAACTTATATTGATCCTTCGTGGAATTTTGTCGTCAGAATACTCGACGACAATTTTATCAAAAGCCTGAAACGGGCCGGCCTGCGGGCCTGGGCCGCCTATCTGGCACAACGAAAGCTCGTAACAGAGCATGACGCAAAAGGAATTACAACATGGCATTAGATTATCATTCATTACCGGTATACGCACAAAAACAGCGTATTTTGGATACACTTGCAAAAAATCAGGTGATCGTCGTCCAGAGTCCTACCGGTTCCGGAAAAACAACTCAAATTCCGGTTATTCTGCATGAGGCAGGATATTCACAAAGCGGTATGATAGCGGTTACACAACCGCGCCGCATAGCAGCGCTGTCGGTCAGCGAATTTATAGCAAAACAGTTAAAAACAACCTACCCCGGTCTGGTCGGTTATAAAATGCGTTTCGAGGACAAGACAGACGAAACAACCCGCATAAAAATAATGACCGACGGGATTCTGCTGCAGGAACTTAAACTTGATCCATGGCTGCATAAGTACTCCGTCATCATGGTTGATGAAGCCCATGAACGAAGCCTGAACATTGATTTCGTGCTCGGACTTTTAAAACGGATCATTGCAGAACGTTCTGACTTCAAAGTCATCATTTCTTCTGCTACCATGAACGCTGAAGCATTTTCCGTCTATTTTGACGGATGTCCCATCGTTACGATCGATACCGATACCTATCCTGTTGCAATGGTATATGATCCCCCGGCTGTTCCGGTCAGTACCATCTCGTCAACTGCAAGTGAGGCACTGCTCGCTAAAATAGAAGAAACCATAGACAGGGTGCTGGACAATAAAGAAAAAGGCGACATACTTATATTCCTTCCCGGTGAAAAAATCATAAAGGACTGTGCACAGCGGCTCTCCGATGCATCATTTGCCCGCAGTCTGCACATTGTTCCGCTTTACGGACGACTCCCGAAAGAAGACCAGGAAAAAGTATTCGATCCTGCACCGTTCGGGAAAAAGAAAGTAGTTATCTCTACCAATATAGCTGAAACATCTATTACCATCGACGGAATCACGACAGTCATTGATCCCGGGCTTGCAAAACTCAATTTTTACAGTCCGAGAACATTTACCTCAAGCCTCGTCGAACTGCCGGTGTCAAAAGCTTCCTGTAACCAGCGGAAAGGAAGAGCCGGCCGTACACAGCCCGGAACCTGTTACCGTCTGTATTCCCGAAACGATTACGAAACACGACAGCTGTACACAACAGAAGAAATTTACAGGACAGATTTAAGCGAAGTCGTTCTCCGCATGTCGGAACTCGGTATTACGGACTTTGAAAAGTTCGACTTTATTTCGCCGCCAAGCAGAGAAGGTCTGCTCGGCGGCGTCGAGACGCTCAGAATGCTCAAGGCACTCGACCCTGATAATTCACTTTCCGCCATCGGAAAACTCATGGTCAATTTTCCGCTGGAACCGCGGATAAGCCGCATTATAGCAGAGTCAATCATGCGGTACCCCGACATTCTTGAAGAAGTCATAATAGTTGCATCGTTTCTTTCGGCAAAATCACCGTTTGTTCTGCCGCCCGGTGAAGAAACCGACGCACGGAAAGCGCATCACAATTTCCGTGACATGCAGGGTGATTTCGTTGCCTATGTAAAACTGTTCCGCACCTATGAAAGCATGAAAAACAAGGTACGGTTTTGTAAAAACAGTTACCTTGACGAACGGGTCATGGCAGAAATCGAGAATATCACTATCCAGCTTACAGAAATTATCGGTAATCTTGAAATTCCAGTCTCCGGCGGCGGTTCATTCGACGATCTGCTCTGCTGTATTGCGGCGGGAATGATTCAGTTCGTCTGCGTACGGGTCGGACGGGAAAATTATCGGAGTCTTACAGCCGAACATATATCAATACATCCCGGGTCCGGTATGTTCCGCACCGATCCGCTGTATATCGTCGCCGGTGAAATAGTACGAACGAGCAGAATGTTCGCTATGAGCGTTTCGCCGCTTACCCGTCCGATACTTTCCCGCATCGATCCTGAGCTTGAACAAAAACTCGAAAATGTCCGGCATTCCCGAAAACGGGACACCGAAAACACCGTCAGATCTCCACGCAGAACCGAAAGACGCACAAAAACAGCAGCCGAAACAAACCAGTCAGGAAAAGAAAACGGGGAAAGCGTTCTGATCGGCGGAACCTTATTCCCCATGCAGAAAATAAAGGGCAGAAAAACGCTGCTGCTCGGCTGGGAAAAATTCCGCTTTGCAGTTGCTGCAGAAAGGAACGAGGACCGGCTTGTCCAGTTGAAGAAACTTCGCGGCAGAATCATAATGAAAGACGATTTTACCCTGCTTTCCGGTGAAAAAATGGATCTCATTCTGAAAGCCGCAAAAAGCCTGAATCTTGAACCGCTGGCCGAAAACAGCTGGAACAGAAAAATGAATGTACAGGTCGGAATTGACAACGGGACTAATAAACTGCTGAATGCGCTTGATTTTGTTCTGAGGGTTACCGTAGCAAAGACGAAAAGCAAAGAATACGGTTTTATAACACTGTTCACCGACGGTAACGGAACGTACTGGTTCAAAGTATCGCGCGGTTTTTCAACTGCTGTTAACGAAAGCCTTTCATCACTCGAATCGCTTATTGACGATACCGCAGTGATACTTTCAGGAGAACAGAAGACAAAGTTAAACACGCTCTACCGTATACTGAACAGTATGTATGACTGAAAATAACGCATACGCTGCAGAAATTTTATGATCCGCCGAGTATCCGCTCTGCTTTCACCTGATTGACACCGGCTTTGTCGTTATCAGCAATTGCCTGTACCGCATCGCGGCATGAGCGGTACCGGCCTTTGCGGTAAATATCAAGACCGGTACCGCAGGTTGCAACATCCTGAGAAGCAAGATACTCACCGCATATTTCTGCATACGCTGACCGGCCGTATTTTGCAAACAGTTTGCCAAGTATGTACCGCAGCTGTTTGCGGCGGTCGTCTTTTAATGTCTGTCCGGCAAGCGCCAGTATTTCTTTCTCACCCGCATGGTTGTATTCCATAAGTACGGAGGCAATATTTGCTTTTGTATCGTCGCCCACTGCATTACCGGAAATACGCGATACAAGAAATTCATTTCCCTTGCCGGTATTAAGGTCGGCTATCGCAGCATAGCACGCTTTCCTGACAACGTTCTCGGAATCATTTTCAGCGCGATATATCAGATACGGAACGGCGTCCGTTATTTTCTGACGGCGGACGGCAGCGACGGCTGCCAGTCGGACTTTATAATGCTGATCCCGTATCGCCTGAACAATTACATCACCGGCGTCTTTATCAGAATAATTCGAAAGGCCGTTTATAACATACTGCCGGAAATTCGGATCGTCGGATTCATATAATTTAACCAGCACCGGAATCGATTCTTTCTTCTGCATTTCACCGAGGGCTTCAGCAGCATACATCCGGACAAAGCTGTTCTCATTTTCATCCTCCGCTATTTTTACCAGTTTGTCCCACGTCTTTACCGCCTTAAGTTTACCGAGAACCTTCATCAGCTGCTGGCGCTGCGGCAATGTTATATCACTGCGGTCCAGATATCCCGACAGATACACGGCTTCCTTGTCACCGCCGATTTCCCCCAGCGTTGTCAGCGCATCCGAAAAATAATCCGTGTTGTCGCTCTCAAGCAGATTGACGACGGCATTAACCGCCGCCGTACATTTCACCGCTGCTATATACTTAAATACCAGTGAAACAGTGCTCGTCTTTGTATCATACGGATCATTCAAGACAGTCACCGCATAATCTTCAAGGCACGGATCTTTCAACCGGGTAAAATATGCAAGAATTTTCTCACGAACACCGTTAGATCTGGTCGTTTGAAACAGATCGTAAATTTCATCAGCAAAACGCGGATCATCATTTTTTATCAACTCATCGATAAGATCCGTTATCTCGGACTCAATACCGTATTTCAGCGTATCCTTCTTTTTCTCAACAGAATCCTTCTCCGTATCAAGTTCCGCCGCGGCGGCAGCCTTTTCGGAATCGGGGGAAAGCGGACGTTTTGCCGCCGGTACGGGAGAAGGAGATCCGTCGTACAGCTTTTCCGTTTTCTCAGTATTCTGAACAGCTGCCGATGAACCGGAACCGGGCGTTTCCGCGGCCACAGATTCCGTTCCCGGTTCAGAACTGACAGTACCGTTTGCCGTCTGTGCGGATACGGAAACTGCCGCAAAAAGCACAAAAGCTGCACATATTTTTTTCATCAGCCGGATCATACTCATTACCTCCTGTCATACAATGTTCTTTGCCTCATAGCGGGCAAGAAAATCTTTTCTATACTGATCGAACCGGTCTTCACTTATTGCCCGGCGAATTTCTTTCATCAGCGCGTTCAGAAAATAGAGGTTGTGATATGAAGACAGCATCGCGCTCAGAATTTCCTGATCCTTGAATAAATGACGCAGATAGGCACGCGAATAATTCCGGCAGACTTTGCAGTCGCATTCCGGATCGACCGGACTGAAGTCGTGCGCAAACCGTTCCTGTTTAATGGAAAGCATTCCGTCGTGCGTAAAATACGAACCGTTTCGTGCATTCCGGGTCGGCAGTACACAGTCGAACATATCTATTCCGTCCGCAACCGCCTCCAGAATATATTCCGGCGTTCCGATGCCCATGACATACTTCGGTTTCGCAGCAGGCAAATGATTCACCGTAAACTGCAGATATTCGGCAAATTTTTCTGCCGGTTCCCCGACTGAAAGTCCGCCGATCGCAATACCGGGAGTATCGAGAGAGGACACGAATCCGGCACTCTGCCTGCGGAGATCTTCAAAAAAATTTCCCTGCACGATAGGAAACAACGCACCGCGATATCCGGCTGACTGCCGGATCTGCCACTCTTTTTTTGCCCGGCCGGCCCAGTCCGTCGTGACGGCAAGCGCATGTTCGGCTTCCTTCCGGGAGACATCCCACCCGGTACAGACATCGAGCTGCATCTGTATATCGCTGTTGAATTTCGTCTGAATGTCAACGACACTCTCGGGGGTAAAAAACCTTTTTGAACCGTCGATGTGACTGCGGAATTCTGCTCCCTGCATCGTTATTTTTCTGAGCGGCGAAAGTGAAAAAACCTGAAAGCCGCCGGAATCCGTAAGGAAATTACGCTTCCACCCTGAAAACCCGTGCAGTCCTCCGGCATCCTGTATCAGATCCGGTCCCGGCCGCAGAAAAAGATGGTAGGTATTTGCAAGAATTATCTTAAAACCAATTTCTTCCAGAGACTCTTTGGAAACGGCTTTTACAGTGGCATTCGTACCGACCGGCATAAAAACAGGCGTACGGACGGGACCATGCGCAAGATGCAGAATACCGGTTCGTGCGCTGCCATGGCTGTCGGAATGAAGTATGGAAAAAAAATCTGTTGTCATAAAAACATCCTTTATGTCCGTGCATATCGCACGACTATGCTGCTTACGATAATAAATAAAATGACGGGAAGCCAGGCCCCCGCTGCCGGCTGAAGATAGCCGAATTTTGCCATCAGCATGGTAACCATTTGTGCTACATAGAAAAGAACCGCAGCACCGATGGAAAGCGCAAGACTGAGGAGCAGAACATTTTTCCGGGAACGGCCGGAAAGTCCGATGGAAAGAAATACAACGATAAAAACAATAAAAGGAAAAGAATATTTTTTGTAGTATTCCGATTTTGCTTCCGCCGCAGGCAGGCCTGCTTTTTCCAGATGTTCAATATAGGTTTTTGCTTCTGCCGTACTTACTTCATCCACGTTTATTGTATTGTTGCGGAACGTTTCGGGGCGCTCTGTAAGCATTTTAACCAGCTGCACGGACACCGGTTCCGTGGAAAACCCGTTGTCCGCCGCCGTATACTGAATGCCGTTTGAAAGACTCCAGTGTCGTGCCGATTCGTCCCAAACGGCAGAATCGGCACGAATAACAGCAGAAAGTTTTTTCTGCTTATCCCGAAGTACAACATACATATTGAACAGCCGTTTATTCTCGTCATTATAGAATTGTGCCGTATAAACGATTCTGCCGTTATCAGACAGCACCACGATACTGTTATTGTTCAACGATTGCTCTTCGTTGAGCAACGTCCGTTGCAGTTTCTGTTTCGCAGCATAGGTCGGAACAGCAACCGTATCCTGGAAGAAAAACATTCCGAACGTAAGGACGAACGAAAAAACAAGCAGCGGGAGCGTAAACCGGAGCAGCGAAACTCCCGACGCAAAAATAACGACCAGTTCGTTTTTTGCATACAAATCGCTCAGGGTAAAAGCGGCTGCAAACAGAACCGCTATAGGGAGCGCATAATTCAGTGTCGTCGGAACATACAGGCTCATCAAGTGAAAAACTGCAACTACCGGGACCTGATTTGAAATGAACTTCCATAAATTCATCAATAAATCGACGAGAACGAGTACAAATGAAAAGAAAAAAAGCGAACCGATAAAAACCGGAATAAATTTTTTAAACAAATATGAAGCCAGTTTCATCGGGCTTTCACTAATCTTAAATAGAAAAGACTGCCGCTCAAACCAACGAGCAGGTCAGGAAGCCACATAACGGCAATTCCGTTAAAATCATTTCTGCTGGCAAGAATCTGACCGATAATCATCAGCGCCCAGTAAATAACACAAATGATAATACCGATAATAAGTCCGATTGTCTGTCCGTTATGCCTTCCGAAAAGTATCGCAAGCGGTACGGCAAGCAGTGCAAAAAAAACAGAAGCAAACGGCAGCGAAAATTTCTTGTTATATTCAAGCTGATATCTGTTCAACAGTTTCTTCGAAATATTTTTATCTGCCTCCATACTGCCTATTTTCTTTCTCAGATCAGCAGACGTCATTTCATTGGGACTCAATCCGGTTTTCTGGTCAAAGAACGCAGATTCGAAAATATTCAGTGAAACCGCGCCGGATGTCATGACATCGTAATTTTTGGGTTGCTTTTTACTGAACAACAGTATTTTGGCATCGGTCATGTTCAACTGCATTATTACTCCCGGATTTTTTGCCGTATGTATCTGCGAACGGCCGGCCGTTATGATTCGTTGCCTGCCGGATGCATCCGTATCAAGAAAAACGAGATCCGAAACGGATTTTCCGTCTACATCACCAATGACAAGCGTAGCATTCCGGGTCCGCTTTACGGAATTCGGTTCCAGTTCCACTGCCGGATTCGATGCCAGAATAGAACGGTATAACCTGTTATAGTGCAAAGACCCCAGAGGAAGCAGATAGTCATTCACAAAAAAAGAAAACAGCGAAATAACAAAACCGAGCAGAATAACCGGCAGAATTATCCGCGAATAACCGCAGCCCGAAGCCCTGATGATCAGGATTTCATTATCGCTCATCATCCGTCCCAGGCACATAAGAAAACCGACCAGCGTCGCAAACGGTGCAGACTGGGCTATAATAAACGGCAGCCCGTACGTAACCAGTCTTACGACATCCCAAAGCGGAACCCGTTTTTTCAGTATATTCTCAGCCAGCAGCAGAATCTGGTTTACAAAGAACACCATAAAAAAAAACAGAAACGAGACGGCAAAATACAACAGCAGTTCTCTGAACAGGTATGTCGTAAGTATCCGTTCATGCTTAAAAAAAACCGGCCGAAAAGTCATGTTCCGGATGCAACTCCTGTAGAGCCGAATCCGCCTGTTCCACGGTCAGTCTGATCCAGCTTATCGGCCGGACAGAATATTCCGCGGGTTACAGGAGACACAGCTATCTGGGCAATCCTGTCGCCATTCCGTATAGTAAAATCTCCGCTGCCCAGATTAATGAGTATAACTTTAATCTCACCGCGGTAATCGCTATCGATCGTTCCCGGCGTGTTCAAGACCGTTATCCCGTTTTTTGCGGCAAGTCCTGAACGGGGTCTGACCTGGATCTCAAAACCGGCCGGAAGCGCAAAACGCAGACCGGTCGGAACCACTGCCGTTTTCCCGGGAGCTATCGTAACGGGTATTTCCAGAAACGCACTTATATCAGCACAGGCGGCTCCATCTGTTTTGTAGACCGGCAGCAGTGCTCCGGCAGCGGCCGTACATGGTATCGTAATATTTTTTTCCATAAAATAACTTTCCTGTATACCCGATTCTATCCGAAAAAGACCTGCTGTTCAATACGACTGATTCCGGCCGGAAGCGCTGTCTGTATCTTCATCACTGATTCTCAGACAACTGTTTTTTTTATCTTTAAATTCCTTATCATGATACATGGCCATATCCGCACGATGCAGCAGACTGTTCGTACTCTCGCCGTTTTCCGAATAGACCGCATACCCTACGGCAATCCCAACAGAATACGCGGTAGTACCGGAAACGATCGTCTCTGCAAACAGAGATTTAATCGTCCGCGCTTTTTTTCTAATTTTCGCGGAACGGCAGCTACCGTCAAAAGAACAAATTCATCTCCACCCATCCGTGCAAGAAAATCTTTCCGCCCGCGGCATTTCAACAGTCTGTCCGCAGTCGCCGTGAGGACCTCGTCCCCGGTTTCATGTCCGTACCGGTCATTTATTTCCTTGAATCCATTTAAATCCAGATAAAAAACCGCAAAACGCTGTCCGCAGTCAGCAGCTTTCATCCGGAAAAGATCAAGTTCCTTAAAAAACAGCCGGCGGTTCGGAAGATTGGTCAATGCGTCGTAATTTGCAAGACGGTAATAGTCATACGCCAGTTTCCGGTATTTTTCACGGCTTTCCCGCAGCGAAATTTGAATCTTGTTTTGTTCTGTACTTGTGAAAAAACCGTATCCTACAGCAGTCTTCCAGCCGCTCCACAAAGTAACCGGCAGCAGCAGCACCGCGACCGGAGGAAATCCCGATATAAAAAGCGGCAAAACAGCATCCAGTAAAACTGCACAGAGAAAAACAGTTCCGAAGAGAATGATGAACGGAACCAGTTTCCCGGTCCCCTGATCCGGACGACGGCCGGTATGAACGAGCAGAAAAAAAATCGTACCAATATAAAAAACAGCAGAACCGATAAACAGCCAGAACAAAACGGATGTAGCAGAATTACGGTAACTCCAGAAGCCGGACGCCCGTATCAAGCCGGACGCAACAGGCGTCTGATGAAAAAATATACCGGCACTCATCAGTACAAGCGGAAAAGCAGCAGCCGGCAGACAGATCCGTCTCACGTTAACGGTTCCGTCCGTGTCGAGAATTCTCAGGAACGAACAAAGAAAAAAATACGGCAGACAGCACCAGCCGGGAACGCTGACGAGGTGCCAGAACCAGGCGTCAGCGCTGGTTCCGGCACTATAAAAAAAAGTATAGGCAAAAGTCCAGAGCACAACGCTCAGATCCAGCAACACCGCCATTTTTGTTTTATAAGTCCTTCCTCCGGCCTTATACAAATTTACGGCAAAAAAAGAAAATCCGATAAAATCAAAAAAAGAAACCAGAGATAATAGATTCATGTATTCTGATTCCTGAAATTTTTACTTTTCTATCCGCCGCCTGCCTGCCTGTTTTTCTCATTGACGTATCTCCCGGGGTTTCGATTATTTCTATAATTTTATAATCTACACACGTTAAATCATATGTAATACCTATAATATCGTATATTATACCATATTTAATACAACCGAATCAATCGGTTAAAATACAACGGTGATGATCCCATGAGAGACCTTAACGAATGCCGCTATATTCAAATAGGTTTGAAAATAGCATATTATCGAAAACTGAGAGGGCTGACGCAGGAACAGCTTGCGGAAAAGATAGACCGCAGCCCCGGTTACATTTCTCAAATCGAAACACCCGGCTTTGTGCAGCCGGTATCTCTGGCAACGCTGTTTGCTGTCGCGGATACGCTGCATGTTGCACCAAGTAAATTTCTGGAATTCGACGACTGACTGATAAAAATAACATAAAAAACGGGCTGCCCGTTTCAGGACAGCCCGTTTTATCATTTCATCTGCGCTACGGCAGAATTTTAATTACCTTTTTTGGCCAGTTCCTCGACTGCATCGATATACGAGAGGTTCAGCCGCCCCTGTTTATCAACTTCAAGCAGTTTTACCGGAATTTCCTGTCCTTCTTTCAAAACATCCGTAACCTTGTTTACCCGTTCCCGTGACAGTTTCGAAATATGGCAGAGTCCCTCTTTGCCCGGCAGAATTTCAACAAAAGCACCAAAATCCATAATGCGTTTGACCGTTCCGTGATAAATAGTTCCCGGTTCCGGATCTTCCGTAATTCCTTTAACCGCTTTCTTTGCAGCTTCCGCATCAAGCGACGTTTTACCATAGATAGTAACCGTTCCGTCGTCGTCGGTATTGATCGTAACACCGTAATCAGCACAAAGCTGTTTGACGTTCTTTCCGCCGGGTCCGATCAGCGCACCGATCTTGTCTACCGGAATCTTCATTGTCAGAATACGGGGAGCAGTAGCGCTGATCTGCTGAGGTTTGTCAATGCATTTCTCCATGATACCGAGAATGTGCAGACGGCCCGCTTTTGCCTGCGCAAGTGCTTTCCGCATGATTTCCATGGAAACACCGGCAATCTTTATATCCATCTGGAATCCGGTAATACCATCTTTTGTTCCGGCGACCTTGAAGTCCATATCGCCGAGATGATCTTCTTCACCCAGAATATCGGAAAGAATCGCATATTTTTCGTATTTCGGACCATCGGTTATAAGTCCCATCGCGATACCGGCAACCATTTTTTTCATCGGAACACCGGCGGCAAGCAGACTCAGACAACCGCCGCAGGTAGAAGCCTGTGACGAAGACCCGTTCGATTCCATAATTTCAGAAACGACGCGAATCGTATACGGAAATTTATCTCTGCCCGGAATCATCGGGGCAAGCGAACGGCGGGCCAGATTTCCATGTCCTATTTCGCGGCGGCCGGTCACGAGACGCCCAACTTCGCCGACACAGTACGGCGGAAAATTGTAATGCAGAATGAAATTTTCGCGGCGGTCGCCCTCAATATCATCGTAAACCTGTTCGTCAAGCGCAGTTCCGAGCGTCGTAATCGCAAGCGACTGCGTTTCACCGCGCGTAAACAGTGCAGATCCGTGCGGACGCGGCAGTACGTTGATCTCGCATGTTATAGGGCGGATTTCGTCCGTTTTACGGCCATCGATACGAACACCGTCGTTCAAAATCGATGCGCGGAGCAGATCATACTGAATTTTATCGAACAACGCATTGTAAAGTTTTTTCTGTACTTCATCCGCAAGCTGTTCCGTGTGTTTTTCAGCAATTTCCGCTTTAACCGCTTTTATCGCTTCACCGCGGGCAAGTTTTCCCTCGCGGAAACAGGCAGCCTTCATAAGCGGCAGTGCTTCTTCCCGTATGGCAGCCTCGTTTTCAAGCGTAACATTGAGCGGCGCAAGCGGCAGTTTTTTCTTTCCGGCTTTCTTCTGCAGTTCTTCCTGCAGATGACACATTTCAGTGATAAACCCCTGAGCCTTTTCAAGTGCACCGAGCATAACGTCTTCAGAGGCCTCGTCGGCACCGCCTTCAACCATTGTAAAGCCGTCAGCCGTACCGGCTACGACAATTTCAAGTTCAGCCTTCTTCTGCTGCTGGAATGTCGGATTGACAACGTAATCGCCGTCAATATAGGCAACGCGGCAGGCCGCAACCGGTCCGTTGAACGGAATATCCGAAATAGAAACCGCAGCGGATGATGCAATGACAGCCAGAATATCCGGCGGATTTATATTATCTGCAGAAACGCAGGTTGGAACAATCTGAATTTCACGCCCGAACGACATTTCAAAAAGCGGGCGCATGGGACGGTCTATAAGGCGGGATACAAGGATTTCCTTGTCTTTCGGACGGCCTTCCCGTTTCACGAAACCGCCGGGAATCTTTCCCGCAGCATAAAACTTTTCATTATAGTCAACGGTAACCGGAACATAATCCATACCCTCAACAGCATCGTGTGAAGCACACACCGTCGCAATGACAGCAGTTCCACCAAACTGTGCATACACCGCACCGTTTGCCTGTTTGGCAATCTTACCTGTTTCCAGAATAAGTTCGTCGTTACCGATTTTATACGTAACTCTTTCTACCATTCTTTCCTTCTAGTTCTTTCTTCGTTCTTTTCCGTTAAAAAAAAAGTCTGCATGCAGTGAACGGTACACCGACAGCAGACTGTCATAACTATTTACGCAGATTCAGTTCTTTCAGCAGAGAACGATAGCCTTCGAGGTCACGACGCTGAAGATATTTCAAAAATCTTCTGCGCTGCCCGACAAGTTTAAGCATCGAACGATTCGAACCGGTGTCTTTCGGAAACTGTTTCTTATGTTCTGTAAGCTGATTAATACGTTCAGTCAACAACGCAATCTGAACTTTCGTGTTGCCGGTGTCTTTTTCATTCACACCGAATTTGCCGACAATCGCAGCTGCGGCTTCTTTTGTAAGTGCCATTACTTACTCCTTTATATACTACAATACTCTGGATAACCTAAATTGTTAGCCGGATATAAATTCAACTGCCTGAATCTTTTCGGGAGCGACTGATTGCGAAACCTTCAGGCGAAGGATTTTCGGTTCCACAAGCAGCTGCGACCTTATTCCATGCGCGTCAAATACAGCCGTCGCACGACCCGTCTCCGGACGGGATTCAGACAATACGAGCAAAACATCATACCGTCCCGATTTCGGGAGTACCTGTGTTATCGACTGAACAGGAACAGAACACCAGACATCTCCGTCAGAAACGCACGCTGATTTCCATCCGAACCCGCTACAGTCCAAACGGTAACGGTGATTAAGCATCTTTTCTACCGCAATAAAATTTCCGGAACGGATATGCTGCCGTACAAGAGACGAACTGACACGATGCCTGTCAACCAGCACCGGCACCGGAAAAAATGCACGCACGCCGTTCGATTCCGCAAAAGCAGCTATCTCGCTTCTACCGGTAGCACCCCGGTATCCACACCGGAAATCCTGGCCTTCAGCAATGAATTTCATATTGCAGCCATGTACCAGAACAGATAAAAAATCACTTCCATTCATTTTACTGAATTCAGCTGAAAAGTCAATAAGGACAACAAAAGCAAAACCTTTCTGCCCGAATATTTCAAGCCGCTGCTGCAGTGTCGAAATATCGCCGCTGTACGTTCCGTTTTTCTTGAACCGCCCCAGCGGTTTCCGAAACGTTATGAGACCGGGAACAAGTTGTTTCTGTGATTTTACCGCTTCAAAAAGTTCCTCATGGCCTTTATGCGGGCCGTCGAAACTGCCCACCGAGAGAGCCGTTCCCGCAGAAAACACGGAAGGTAACGGACTGCTGCCGGCGGCGAAGGCTGTTATCTGATTCCATGAAAAAACAGTCATATCGTTTTTATACCACAAAACAATCATCGTGTCAGGCAGATGAGACAGATTTATGCAGGGTATCATAAAACACCGGATTGGAAAGAAATTATTACAGGTATTGACAAAACTAACACTGTTAGTTTTAATAGAGTCCCAGAAAGCAGGAGGTATCCGGATGAAAGGAAAAGGACTTACACTGGAATTAATCGTTGCCACCGCGACAAAGCTGATCGAAGAGAAAGGTTACGAAAATTTCTCTCTTCGGGAACTTTCCGCCCGGCTGAATGTAAAAGCTGCATCTCTGTACAATCATATCAGCAGCGTTGATGACATCAACCGCGAGGTCGGATTATTTGCCGTCAACAGAATGAACGAAATACTTTCTAAAGCAGTCGGAAATAAAATCCGTGATGAAGCTCTCAGCGCGCTGGCCGATGCTTACCGGCAGTTTGCAAAGGACAATCAGGAGCTGTACCGTACCATCTTTGCCTTACCGATTCTGGATACCGGAAACGGACTCAGAGACATAGGAAAAACCAATCTGGATATTATTCGAAAAATTCTGGAGCAGTACACGCTGCCGGATAAAACCATAACTAATTATATGCGAAGTTTCCGCAGCGCACTGCATGGTTTCGTACTGCTGGAAACAGCAGGGTATTTTACACGAATGGCTGTTGCTGCAGACGAGAGCTACCGGTTCATGATTACAGCCGCTGTTGAGCATATTCACAATCTTGAAGAACAGCACAACAATTAACGGGAGAGGAACGTTACGACTATGCAACAGGAACTGAACGAACAGGAACGTACTATCTTTGTCGAAATACCGCCGGCAAAAGCGGTCGTAACCCTTGCATTCCCGACAATCATCAGCCAGGTTATCACTGTGATTTATAATCTGGCTGATACCTACTTTGTCGGACGAACAAACAATCCCGCTATGGTTGCGGCAATAGCACTCTGTATGCCGCTTATGCTCATAATAACCAGTCTGGCGAATCTCTTCGGTATCGGAGGTTCAAGTCTGATCGCACGATGCCTCGGGAACAATGATTTTATCAAGGCCCGCAAGGTCTCGGCGTTTGCCGTCTGGGGCGGCGTAGCAATCATAACAGTGTATTCGCTTCTGCTTTTTCTATTGAAACTGCCTGCGCTCAGTCTGCTCGGTGCGACAGGGGACACGTTCGGTTATTGTTATTCATACATGCTATGGGTATGCATTATCGGAAGCCTGCCTGCTGTTATGAACGTATTGCTGGCACAACTTATCCGATCGGAAGGAGCGGCAAAAGAAGCCAGTCTCGGCATGTCGCTCGGCGGTATTCTGAATATTGCTCTTGATCCGCTTTTTATGTTCGTGATTCTGCCAGACGGACAGGCGGTCGCAGGAGCTGCAATCGCAACCATGATTTCAAACCTGGCGGCAAGCTCCTGCTTCATCGTCTATATTATCCGTCACAGGAAGGACTCTGTACTCTCGCTAAATCCCCGTGATCTGTCGCTTCACGAACATATTCCCGGCGACATTATAGCGATAGGACTTCCTTCTTTCCTTATGACAATGTTGTCCAGCGTCTCGAACGCTGTTGCAAATAATCTTATCTCGAACGCAAGCGCAGCCGCTGTAGCCGGTATAGGAATTGCGAAAAAAATCAATATGCTGTCGTTCCGCGTATCCACCGGCATAACACAGGGAGCACTGCCGCTCATTGCGTATAATCACTCAGCAGAAAATTTCAGACGTATGGAAAAATCAATACTGAGCGCCGCCGGTCTTGCCGTCGGTTTCGCGGTGATCTGTATGGGCGTATCGTTTACCTTCGGCAGCCACTTCGTACGATTTTTCATCGCCGATAGTGCAACAATAAATTTCGGCGGACATTTCATCAGGATTATCTGTCTGGCCATGCCGCTCGCATCGCTGTCAATGACGGTCGTCATGTTTTTTCAGGCAACCGCCCGGAAAGTACCGGCAACATTGTTGTCGGTACTGCGAAAAGGCATACTGGATGTTCCGCTGATGTTCATTCTTAACAACGTATGGCCCGTTTACGGCGTAGCCTGCGCTACACCGATTGCCGAAGTGATATCATGTGTTACTGCAGTCATACTAATGCGCGTTTTCTTTAATAGAATAAAGATGCACAGGCAGCATTAAAAAACCGGACAGCCCTGGCTTTCTGTAAAATTTAAAAAACAATATCATCCGGCTTTTTCCAGCGCTCCGGCCGTCCGGTCAGCTGCCGATAATGGTAATCTCAACGCGGCGGTTCCGTGCGCGCCCCTCAGGCGTTTTATTGTCGGCGACCGGTCTGGCAGCGCCCCATCCGCGGCAGATGAATTTTCCAGCCGGAATACCGCGCACTGCAAGTGCTGCAGCAATACTGCGGGCCCGCTCTTCGGAAAGTTTCCGTTCACCGGCCGTTTTCCCCGTCGAAGCGGTATGCCCCTCGACCAGAAACTGCGCGTCCGGTGCAAGCTTCAATACTGCCGCTATCTTATCCAGCCGGTTTTTCTCTTCCGGCAGCAGTTCGGAACTGTCGGCGATAAACTGCAGATCGCGTATCGAAAGCCGGAGGCCCGCAGGAGTCGTTTCGACGGTAATTTTCGACCGGTCATCAGACGATGAGGCTGCGGCTTGTACAGCTGCGCTTTGCGTACCGGAATCCGGTTCTGCTGCGGTATCCGTGGAAACCGGACCGGAAGAGTCCGCCCTATGCCCGGAAATTTTTCCGGGTTCCTCCGGTTCAGAATCAGCCGTGCTGCCGGCATTCTTATCGGACAGCACTTCCGCTATTCTGTTCAGCGCCGGCATAATCCGGTCACGAGGGATGGCCGGCGGATATTCCGTAAACAGCGTAATCGTACCTTTCAGCGTCACGGAGTTCCCGTCCCGGTACCAGAACGTTTCATCCGCCTGATCCTGCATAAAAACGGCGTTCCCCGTCGCTTTGCTGACCAGCACCGTTGCACGGTGAGAACCGGCAGCTTTCTGAAGATCGGCATCACCGCCGAAATCAATATACAGTGCTCCGTAGCGGGTCGCCCACGCAGCTTTTAAACGGTAGACGGGTTCCCCGTTAAACGGCTCTTCCCCCACAAACGTATACGCGACTTCCATCGGCAGTTTCGTCACGATGCCCTTATTCAGCGGATCGGCCGCCCGTACCGCAGACGCCGTCCACGAATCGCCCGGATGCAGCGGCTGCTGCGGGAACGACGGAAAGCTCCGGAACGACGGAAAACCGTGGTCTTCGTACATGACGAGCTGCCCGTCCGGCCTGATATAAAAAACGGCCGGAATGGAATCATGAATCCCCGCTGCGGCCTCACTGCCGTCGTGCCGGGTCTGTTCATCACGATAGAAAAAACCATTGTACCATATAACCGGATCATCCGGCTGCGTTCCGACTGAAACGCCGGCCGGCGCTTCGGAAGGACAGATGACGGCGCGGACCGTTCTGTTGACAAGCCCGCTGTAGGTACCGTTATCGTACCGCCGCAGGTCGGAACGTTCGACCAGCCGGTAGCAGCGTTGAGCAACGGCAGGTACCGCCATACTGCAGAGCAGCACCATAAAAATAAACAGCCGGAACCGGTATGCGGATCCGGACATCAGCTTCCGTACGGAATTTCGTAGTTTGACCATTGAGAAATAGTACCATACGCACACCAGAAAGTACAGTTTACCGGATCTGGACTTATGGATCACGTCATTAAAAAAAATCGGGCAGTCCCGTGGAGCGGCCGGCTACCCATGGGACTGCCCGGAACTGAATCCGGCCGCTTTCATCTCAGGAGAAACGTCGTGCACTTCGAGCGGACCGCCTATTTCAGTCGTATCGGCCAATGAAGGATCAATTCCAAGAATGGCTGCCGTTTCCCCGCCGCCTCCGTGACCGTTCAAGATGACAAATCTGCACGCACCGTCGCGAAACAGGTTTTCCGTAATGGCATGCAGTACGTCATACAGAACTCCAACACCGAGATTGATAATTCCTGGATATTCGCACAAAGATTCGGTTGCTCCGTACGGAACAGTCGGACAGATCATCACATAACTCTTCTCTTCTATCTTATCAAGCAGATGATCGGAGATAAGCGTATCGGTTTCCAGATACATTACCAGCACCCGCTGCGTAATATGCCGGATAACCGGCAAGTCGTGAGAAATAAACAGAATCGTCTGCCGGAGTTCCTGCTGCAACGATGCCAGCAGATTCAGGATCTGAGCCTGGATAGAGACATCGAGAGCAGAAACAGGTTAGTCGGCAATAATAAAATCGGGATTAAGCGTTATCGCACGTGCTATATCGATCCGCTGCCGGTGGCAGCCCGCATAAAGAAAGCAGCTCGTCTACTTTTTCGTGAACCGCACCGGGAGAATAGTTGCTGTCGGTAATGGCAATGACCGGCATACCTGATTGTTTAACAACCCCTGCGAGAGCGAACGTCGGTTTACCGTACGGCGTCATCGTAATGGCTATCAGCAGCCCGATTTCCGACCGCTCCACCCGTTTGAACAGACCGTCGAAACTTGAACTTTGACCGGAAAGCATAGACAGCCGCTCCTGCGAAGAAAATTCAGCCATGCTGTAATTCTGCAGCGCTTTCTTCATTTCAAGGTAACTGTTGAACCCCAGACTTTTTCCGTAACTGATCGCCGTCGCTTCCGTAATTTCCACCGCGTCGGAGAATTCCTTTAACGAAAAGAAACAACTCTGCAACGTATGTGAAAGGATATAGTCGGAAATAGTCTTCCGCACGTTGCTTTGTCCGTCATAGGCTTCTTTTGTACGCTCAATTATTTCCATAGCATATACATTATCTCTTTTTTCACGATTTGCATACACTGCTGTCGCTGAAAACGGTTCCTTTCTATTTCAGCGATTATACAGCAGAAGACCGCAGATACTGCAGGACCTTGTCTTTTAGCAGAAAATGGTATATTTTAATAAAATATCTCTAGTACAGTAAAAATAAACCGGAAACTATGAAAAAACTATTCAGACTTAAACATATTTTTCTCTTCAGCAATCTTGCGGTAGTGCTGTTCATAATATCGGGGTTTGTCTGCGTAGTTTACAAAGATACCCGTTCATACCAGGATCTCGCAGAACAACATCTGAAAAATATCGTAACACTGGCAGATTTGAATATTGAAAAATTCATTGAAAATACCATGAGCAGACCGGTTACCGTATCGAAAACCATGGCGAACGACTCATTTTTGAAGTCATGGATGCAGCAGGAATCCGGCCACACCGATAAAGCCTATTTCGAAAAACTGTATAACTATCTTGACGCATATCGGGAAAAATACGGCTATTCGACCGTATTCTGTATTTCGGAAGCGACCGGCAGGTACTACTATCAGGACGGACTGAATAAAACGATTTCCCGTACAGACCCTCATGATATATGGTACTACAGTTTTATTAAATCAGGACAGGAATATGATCTTGAAGTCGATACCAGTGAAGAAAACAACGATCGTATAACCATCTTCGTCAATTTCCGGGTAGAAAATGCCGACGGCAGACTGCTCGGCGTAATCGGCGTCGGACTGCAGGTCAACTTTCTGGAAAATCTTATCCGATTCTATGAAGACGATTACGGTCTTTCCATCTATATTATTAATTCAAGCAACGTACAGACGTCCTTTACCGGCAAAACAGATAACTTTATCGGCGGTGAAGAACTGCAGAAGCTGGTCGGCAATACGAATCCGATACAGCTGGATAAATCAGAAAAAGCCAGAGTACAATGGTTCACCGTCGACGGTTCACTGAAATGTCTGATAACCAGCTACAATAAGACACTGGGCTGGTATCTGATTGTTGAAAAGGATACCGCGACAATCAGCAACACCTTCCGGGAAAGAATCAGAAAAAATATACTTTTTATGCTGATAACGCTTGCAGCCTGCATTACCGTGATAACATTCATTTTCATCAACTATAATCAGATGATCGTAATCAGTGAAAACAAGGATGAAGTGACGGGTCTGCCAAACAGAAAACTTTTTCTGAAGCTGCTGCCGCCCTTTATCAGAAAACAAAAAAAACAGCCGTTATCGCTCTTTATGTTTGATATAGATAATTTCAAAACGATAAACGATACCTACGGGCATATGTTCGGCAACGAAATTCTGAAAATGACCGGAAAAGCACTGACTTCCATCATGGAGGACGACGGACTGGCAGCCAGATGGGGCGGCGATGAATTTATCGGCGTCATGGCACTCGACTGCAGAGAAGCGGAAAAACGTCTCGGCAGACTGCAGAACGAACTGAACAGCAGAACAGACGACAAACGACGGAACATAACCTTCAGCGCAGGGCTGGTGCCCGTCAACCGGAAACAGGGCATCGACCAAACCGTCGGAGAGGCCGACGCGGCACTGTACTGCTCAAAACAGAACGGTCGCTGCAGAACAACCGTCTACACACCCGACGCGGAAACAGGCTCACAACCGTAAATCTTTTCGGCGGCATGCCGGAAGTATGCCGTTTCCTATCAGGCAGGTATCCGGAAGGTAATAAAAATAGATGCCGGTTTTGACCGCCGGACCGTCACATACTGACCGCCTGTTCTGCAGAAAGTCAGATGCTGCATAATTCAGTAGTTATTTTCAAACCATTCTACGCCTGGTTTCAAACCATTCTACGCCTGGTTTCAAACCATTCTGCGCCTGGTTTCAAATCATTCTATGTCTGGTTTCAAACCATTCTATGTCTGCCGGGAAAGTATCCGCCGCTTTCCGCAGGAACAAAACAAGACTTATTTGAAACCTTCCGTACGTTACCGTGATTCCCGCGGCAGTATTACCGCGAAAGTCTTCGTAAGCTTCCGTGATTCTCACGGTAATACTTCCGTAAGACTCCTGATAGACTTGGAATGGTTTGCCGGTAATACTACAAAGATTCTGAAAACAGTACATGCAGATCTTTATGATCATATTATAAATACTTTCAAACTAGTACTGTAAATTCCTCCGATACAAGAAAAGCTGCCGGGTTCCTTATCTGCCGGCTGTTTGCCGTACGTCCCTGCTCGCAACACAAACATTATACCGTAGAACTGTCCCTGTTCGCTTTCTCCTCCTGCTTTCGTAATGAATTTTTCATTTCCTGTAATGTAATAAGATTATTCTTTATAAATCGGTGTCCTTTCAGTTCTATTGCATTTCTCGGACAATATTCGAGACACCGCTGACATAAGATACATTCACTCGAATCTTCTTTTATGTGTTTTGAATTCGGATCTATACAGTTTTTCGGACAGAGCTCGATACAAATACCACAGTTGATGCATTTATCAGTCACTTTTTTGGGAAACATTTTTATCCATTTTTCAGCCTTCTTTTGATTGTTATAAATACTGCTTAATAAGGTGGAATAGACCGGTATATCGTGCCAACGAGCTTTATTTTCATGAAGTCTTTCGCAAAACGAATTAATACTTCTCTCTGCTTCTTCTATTTTCTTTTTATCCCTTTTATCTTCCGTTTTTTTTAAAAATAAATTCGGCATTATAATTTCAACCGCACCAATCGGGGTAAATCCTTTCTGTCTGACGATTTTTTTGACGGGCCCTTTGATCCCCCCTGAATAAGCTCCCAGTGTATCAACAAGAAATAACTGCGCAGCAGTTACATCCGGTAAACGTCTCAAAAAATCCCACACCAGAGGATAGGTACTCTGCATGGCAACGGGAACAACAATTCCAATCGTTGTCTTTTCAGGAATTTTTACATCTTTTATCATTTCAAGAGGAATCAGTGAACACCGGTATCCAAGTGACTCAAGTTTTTCCTTTATTTTCTTTGCAACAAATAATGAATTCCCCGTTCCTGAAAACCAATATATCTCAATAGAATTTGTCATTTGTTTCTCCCCTGCCTACGTATTTCGAATAACTGCTTTTCGAGTATACCATCGTCCGGGCCGGTTTATATAGCCGGCCAGCCGGAAAGTATTCAAATTCCCCAAAAGAAATTCTATAAAGCATTTCTCTTTTCAGCCGGTCGATTTCATCTTCCGGTTCTCCTGTCCGTTCTGTTTTTGCTCTTTTCTACAGAAGGACTAACAACTTGAACTGTTATTGGCTTTCCCGTTGCAGGATCTACAAACGTATCTTCCCGCACGTCCACAGGTGACAGCATCCCCAGCAGTGCACTCGCTATCCCCTTTGCACCGTTTTCTTCATAAAGATCTGTCAATGCATCTTTGGTAGCATTTATTTCATCAGCTACATCATTCTTCGGATCCTTTAAACTGTCTCTGAATAGTGATTTGTAATTCAACTTCGACCAGTAATCTAATAACCCTGTTTCCTTATTTTCATACTGTCTCAGAGCTTCTTCATTCTTTTGTGTCTGATCCTGCTGCGAATCCGGTTCTCCTGCCGAAGCAGACGATGGTGTTGATGTTTCAGTTGTCGGATCAACTCCATCATTACTGTTAAATATTCCGCAATCAAGCAAACCCGTAGGATCCGTATTTGTCATCGGGTTATTCCCGCAGTACCCGTACCAGTTGCTTCCGTCCCTTGCAGGGTCTTCACTGATGAAGCATGAGCCGTCTTCACTCCGCCATCTGTTCCAATGATACGTCAGCCCGGTCTCTGCGTCAATGTCTTTCCCGGTATATGCCGCAGAACTGCACAGCAGTTCTGCTTCCCGTGAATTACAGCCGTCCTCGCCGTCTGTAATTCACGCCTGCTGAGTTCCGGTTTCTTTCTGGCGTCGCGCTTCATAATCTAACCTATGAGCATAACGACCAAGTTAAGCTGCATACCGTTTGCTCTCTGTTCCGTCCGCGTCGGTGTCAGTCCAGCCGATAATCTGATTGTTCAGATACGCATAGCTTCTCTTTGTCGTACTGTCGTCGTCCGTTGTTTTCTGATACGTTATCGCTCCGCTTCTTCCGTATGCATACACGGTCGTTCCGTCTGAACTTGTCCGCTCTATCCGGTAGTTCAGGGCATCATACGTGTACGACACATCAGCACACGTTCCGGCGTCGGGTGCATTGTGCTGCTGTACGGCAGTCAGCCGGTTGTGCAGGTCCCATGTATACGTCCAGTATTCGGCTGTTGTATCTATAGTCACGCTGTTGCCATCTACTGTTGCGGCTTTTCCTTTTTCCGTCCGGTTTCCGTTCGCATCATAGGTGTAATACCATCTGCCGTCATACTGTACCCGGGTAGAATTTTCTCCCTTCGAGTTCGTATAATACGTATATGCGTATGTCGCACTTCCTCCGGCCGCTCCCGTCGTAAGGCGTATCCGGTTCCCTGCTGCATCGTAACCATAGTCAGCTGTCAGATTCGATGACAGTGTCCATACCCGAAGCAGATTATTCGGTGTACCTTTGGGCGTCGCAGAACGAAATACGTCCTGCGGGGCTTTCCGTGCTTCAGGCGTCTGCTGGAAGCTTCCGTTCTCACTTGCCTTGAGCAGCTGATTCAGTCCGTCGTAGGTGTAGCCTGCCGTTTCTGTTCCGGCAGTATTGTAGGTTATCGTGCAGGTTGTAGGACACGGTCGTGCTGCCGTTCTGTGCTGTCTCGTCTTTCAGCTTATTCGTTTTCGTGTATTCACGCGTAAAGACTGTGCCGTTTGCATCGGTATAGATGCTGCCGCATAATCGTTTTTTACCGGATTTTCCAGTTTTTTCCGTCGCAGAGAGTCCGGGGGATTAAGTTCTTGTCAAAACTCTTAAGTCCTGTTAAAATACGTACATAATTTTAAACTTATTCCCGAACAGGTGAACAGCTGTCCCTCCCTGAAGGGCTAAGGGCGAGTTGCACAGGAGGCACGCTTTATGGAAAAAAAGAATCTTGACTGGGGAAATCTTTCGTTCACGTATCAAAAAACAGACAAAAGATTTGTTGCGGAATTTAAAAACGGTGCGTGGAATGAAGGGACGCTGACCTCTGACGATACGGTAAAAATTTCAGAATGTGCGGGTGTCCTGCAGTATTCGCAGTCGTGCTTTGAAGGACTCAAGGCTTATACGACCGAAGACGGCAGAACGGTGACGTTCCGGCCGGATCTGAACGGAGAGCGGATGGAGAATTCATGCCGCAGACTTGAGATGCCGGTATTCCCGAAAGAAAAATTCATCGAAGCTGTCCTTAAGACCATCAAGGCGAACGAAGCGTGGGTTCCGCCGTACGGAACCGGTGCGACGTTATACGTACGCCCCTATATGTTCGGGAGCAGCGCCGTCATCGGTGTAAAGCCTGCAGACGAGTATCAGTTCCGTATTCTGGTTACGCCGGTCGGGCCGTACTTCAAAGGCGGATTCCACCCGCTCACTGTCCGTATCAGCGATCTGGACCGCGCTGCTCCGCACGGAACCGGAAACATCAAGGCCGGTCTGAATTATGCCATGAGCCTGTACAATATCATGGAGGCGCACCGCAAGGGATTCGATGAAAACATGTACGTCGATCCGGCATCGCATATATATATAGAAGAGACCGGCGGTGCAAATATTCTGTTCGTTACGAAGGACAACAAACTCGTTACGCCGAAATCTGAAAGCATTCTTCCGTCGATCACGCGGCGTTCGCTGCTGACGGTTGCGAAAGACTATCTGCATCTCGAAGTCGAAGAACGGCCGGTAAAAAAATCGGAACTTGCGGACTTTACCGAATGCGGTCTGTGCGGTACGGCGGCGGTTATTTCACCGATCGGAAAAGTTGTCGATCACGATAAGGAGATCTGTTTCCCGAGCGGCATGGAAGATATGGGACCGGTACTCCGCAAACTGTACGATACGCTGACCGGTATCCAGATGGGGCGCGTAAAGGCTCCCGCCGGATGGATTTACGAAATAAAATAACGAAAGAAAGAATTTCAGGAAACCTGATTGGTTTCCTGAACGCCCCGGCTGACGACAGTTCCTTCAGCCGGATTATTTTTTCACCGGGCTCTTTCCGGTACGGGGGGACGGGAAATAGACCCGTATGCCGAGAATCTGCTGTGACCGGGCTGCCGGCGGAACTGCGGCAAGCAGTGCGGCGGCGGCCGACAGTGCCCGGACCGCTCCAGAATCGAGCGTTTTGTCCTTCAGCGAGACGGCTTTCTGTGAAATAAAATCACTTATCACGGGCAGGGCTTTTTCAAAATCGTCGCGCAGTATGTACAACCGGACGTTGGTCGATGATCCTCCTGCTGCAAGTGCGCCGCCGTACAACCGGTTAAAACGTTCGAATTCCACATAATACGGAACAGCGGCTCCGCGCAGCAGACTTTTTATCATCATCAGGTCGACGGGATACGCTATACCGAGAAAAAGCATCTTCTGTTTTCCGCTTTCTATTTTTTCAAAAAATTCGCGTTCGGGCGATTCGTCTGCCGTTTCAGGATTCCTGCGGGCAGCGGCTCCTGTTCTCCTGACCGAAAGAACTGCAACAAGCAGCAGGCCCAGACAAAACAGCGCAACGAAAAATAATTGTGCACTATTCATCCGTCCTCCTCAAAATCTGCACTAGTGTATGACGAAATCGTAGGTAAACCGGGGCCCCGCTTTTATAACGCCGAGGAACCGGCCGTCGGTTTCTGAAAATACGGCGGCGGAAGTTTCAGGTACCGGGACCGGAAAATCAGTGAACATGGTGCGGTCGAGCTGTCTGCCGTTAAAAAAGTCAGATCCGTACGCTGTCCGGAGCGTGACCGGAATCAGATCGCACTCGGCGGCCAGTGCCGGTGTCATGGGACGCAGTTTTCCGCACACGGCCTGCTGAAGGGCAGCTTCAACAGCGGGGTCCCGGGGTGCCGGTTCCGCCGTCTGCCCGTACGCTGCAGCCGCCGCTGTATCGATGGTAAACGGGCCGAGCAGATCCGAACCGGCCGCGTCTTCAAGCCGGAAACTGCCGACGCGGGTTCTCCGCAGACCGGCAAGATGCGCGCTGCTGCCACAGGCGGCGGCAATATCGCGGGCAAGGCTTCTGATATAGGTTCCACGCGAAACGGTGAACAGTATCCGGGCGTATTCGACACCGCAGCTGCTTTCTTTTATTTCAAGAAGTTCGTTTTTATAGATAAAAATTTTCCGTGGAGGCAGTTCGACTTTTTTTCCCTGGCGGGCAAGATCGCTCGCCCGATGACCGTTTACATGCAGTGCCGAAAATTCCGGCGGGACCTGCTGCAGACTGCCGGTAAATTCCGAAAGTACCGCGGTCAGTACTTCACGGCGCGGCAGCGCCGTTTTTCTGACGACACTGCCGGTATAATCCAGGGTGTCGGTCTGCACACCGAACTTGAGAACTGCTTCATATTCTTTCGACAGTTCCGTAATACGGGATACCATTCTGGTCATCGTACCGGAGCAGACGACAAGCAGCCCGCTTGCAAAACTGTCGAGCGTTCCCGTATGGCCGACTCTGCCGGTTTTAAGCGCATGTTTTATAGTAAACAGTGCGGAAAAACTGGTCAGGCCGCTCCGTTTGGCAAACAGAACGATACCCGACGGCGGGTTAGTCTTTCCCGTCTTTTCCGGCTGCATGCTCGTTTTCTTCCAGTTCATTCAGTTTCTTGACCATATCGAACCCTTCTTTAACGCTGCGGTCGGCGATAAATGTCAGGTGCGGAAACTGGCGGAGGGTCAGTTTTTTAGCAAGCGAGGACTGTATGAACCCCGCCGCACTCTGCAGACCCCCGACACCGTTTTCCAGCTGTGCGTCGGCAAGAAAACTTGAAACATATACTTTCGCATATTTCAGGTCGGCCGTGACGTCGACCCGGTTAATCGTCAGGAACGTCGACACGCGGGGGTCTTTGATCCGGCCGCGTAAAATAAGTGCCGAAATTTCTTCCCGCAGCTGTTCACCCAGCCGCACGAGCCGATACTGTCCCATTACGCTTTGTCTCCCGAAGTCTTGCGGGCGGCTTTCTTCTGTTTGCCGGCAGCTTTTACAGCTGCGAGCTCTTCTGCAGCCGCACGGGCTTTTTCTTCCGTTTCGGCTTTATGCGCCGCCTGCAGTTCTGCGTTTTTCTTTTCAGCTTCGGCCTTCTGATCGACGAGGGCTTCTCCGAGTTTTCGTTTGACTTCTACGTATTCGAACGCTTCAAGCTGATCACCAACCTGAATATCCTGCCAGTTTTCAAGCCCGACACCGCATTCAAAGCCGGTCTTGACTTCCTTGGCGTCTTCCTTAAATCGTTTGAGCGAGGAAACTTTGCAGGTCGCCTTTACGATACCGTCGCGAATAACGTTTACGTTGCTGTTCCGCGTAATGTATCCGTCGGTGACGTAACAACCGGCAATAAGGCCGATCTTCGGAACTTTGAAGGTATTGCGTACTTCGAGCGTTCCGAGCGTCTTTTCCTTCGTATCCGGCGTCAGCATTCCTTCCATAGCAAGTTTGACTTCTTCAACGGCAGCGTAAATAATATTGTATTTTCTGATTTCGACTTTTTCCTGGTCGGCAAGCAGTTTCGCCTTCGGCGTCGGCCGTACGTTAAAGCCGATAACAATAGCGTTGGAATCGGCAGCTGCAAGCGTGACGTCGCTTTCGTTGATCGCGCCCGCCGAAGAATGAATAACGACGAGCCGGATGTCCCTGGTGGACAGTTTTTCGAGCGCCTGCTTCAATGCTTCCGCAGATCCCTGCAGATCGGCCTTTATAACAACCTTCAGCTCTTTTACTTCGCTGGCATCGATCGTCTGATACAGATTCTCAAGCGTAACTTTCTTTACCGCTTTTGCATCTTCGAACCGCTTCAGTTCCTGGCGTTTCGCAGAAATGGCCCGGGCTTCTTTTTCGTTTTCAGTAACCTGGAACGGATCACCCGCGTTCGGCATGCTGTCCATTCCGAGCACTTCGACCGGCGTACTTGGTTCCGCTTCCGTAATTTTCTGACCGCGGTCGTCGAACATGGCACGGACACGGCCCGAATAAATACCGGCAACAAAGGGGTCGCCGGAATGAAGCGTACCGCGCTGTACTATCACGGTGGAAACAACGCCGCGTCCCTGATCGACGCGGGACTCGACAATTTTTCCTTCCGCACGGCAGTCCCACTGGGCTTTGAGTTCCAGCATTTCCGCCTGCAGCAGGATAGCGTCGAGCAGATCGTCTATTCCTTCCCGTTTGAGCGCACTGATGTTCACATACTGCGTATCGCCGCCCCAGTCTTCGGGGGTAAGCCCCATTTCCGACAGCTGCGTCTTTACCCGGTCGGGATTCGCGTCAGGTTTATCAATTTTGTTTATCGCAACGATGATCGGAACCTTTGCGTCTTTCGCATGGTTGATCGCTTCAACAGTCTGCGGCATAACGCCGTCGTCCGCAGCAACGACAAGGACGACGATATCGGTAATCTGGGCACCGCGGGCACGCATCATTGTAAAAGCCTCGTGTCCGGGCGTATCGAGGAAGGTGATTCTGCCCTTCGGCGTCGATACCGAATAGGCACCTATCTTCTGGGTAATGCCGCCGTATTCTCCGGCGACCACATTGGTATTTCTGATGGCATCAAGCGTTTTTGTTTTTCCGTGATCGACGTGTCCCATAACCGTCACGATAGGCGGACGCAGTTTTATGCCTTCCACAGTTCCCTTTTCGCTTTCAATGACGGTTTCGTCGTACAAACTTACCAGGTGAACTTCACAGTTATATTCGGAAGCTACCAGTGTTGCGGTATCTGAATCGATTGACTGCGTAATGGTAACCATCATGCCCATAGACATAAGTTTTGCGATGATTTCCGAAGCCTTCAGATTCATTTTTTTTGCAAGATCGGAAACGGAAATCGTTTCCATAATATCTATCGATCTCGGAACTACGCTTGCGGGAGTAACCGACTTTTTCTTGTTGAATAACTGGTTCTCGTCGAAACGTTCTTCCTTGTCCTTCCGGGTATATACCTGCTTTTTCCCTTTAAAATTCTTTTTACTGGGCCCCTTGTTCGTAGCCGTCGGAGCCGGTGAAGAGAATCCCTGTCCGGAAGAGAATCCGGGCCGGTTGTAACCGGGACGCTGACCGGTAAAACCGGGTCGTCCGTTCGGGCCGGAAGGGCGGTTGTTTCTGAATCCGGTACCGCCCGTGCCACCGGTACGCCCCTGGTACCCGCCGGTACGGCCCTGGTAGCCGCCGCTTCTTCCCTGATATCCGCCGGTACCCGGACCGGTTCTGTTTTCACGTTCTTTATAACCTTCCCTGGCCTGAGTACCGGTAAATCCGCCTGACGGACGCTGCCGGCCGGACGAATAATTGTCCCTGCTGCCTCCGGAAGTACCGCTGTAGTTTCCGCGCTGTCCGGAATACCGGCTGCCGCTGCTGCGCGGATGGCCGGAAAGATTACCTGCCTTGATATTGGGCCGGGTCGTATTAAGCGAGAAGGAATTCGTTCTCCACGGACGCTGGTCTCTGGAAGCAGTTTTCTGCGAAGTCTCTTCTTCCGGCAGCTGCTTTCCGTCTTCATCAGCGGCGGCAGATTTTTCGTTTGAGTGTCTTACCACAGGGTGAACTGCTTCACGCTGCTTTTCATTGCTTTTTGAGGAAACCCTTTTCTTTACGACAACGACGCGCCGTCGTTCAGGAGATCCTGATTCGGGCCTTTTAGGTTGAGAGCCGCCGTCGCTTTTTCTCTTGTTCAGCACAAATTCGGGCTTCTTTTCTACTTCATCTGCCATATACGCTTTTATTCCTCGTCCTCTTTGAATTCAAACTCAACACCGCACTTGGGACAATGTGTCATATCGAGTGTAATTTTTGCACCACATTCCGGGCAGAAATATTCTTCTTCAGCCGTTTCCGGCCCGGTTTCACCTTCGGGAACCGCCGCAGGTTCTTCTTCGACGAATTCCACCGTACTTTTGATGATGTCGTTCACTGCTTCTATTTCCTGTGCAGTAAGACCTTCTATTTTATAAACGGAACCGTCATCAACGGATTCAATGAATTTCTCAATATCGTCTATTCCGGATTCCTGCAATAATTCCGCAACGTTTTTGTCGACACCCGGCAGTTCCGCAACCGTCGTAATCTCAGTTTCCGCCTCTTTTTCGGGAATATCATCGCTGAACAGTTTGCGGACCGCCTGATTCGTCTGTATATCGGAAAGATCCATTTCCGCAACCTGTGCTTCAGTCTTTACATCAATACTCCAGTCGCACAGTCTGTTCGCGAGCCGCACGTTCTGCCCCTGTTTTCCGATGGCAAGCGAAAACTGGTTTTCGGGGACGACGGCAAGTGCCTGACGTTTGTCCGCATCGACTATTATCACCCGGCTCACTTCCGCCGGTGAAAGCGCGTTTTTTATAAAAACGGCCGGATCGGGGTCATACTTGAGCACGTCGATTTTTTCTCCGTACAATTCGCGGATAACGTTCTGAATACGCACTCCCTTGAGCCCGACGCACGCTCCGACCGGATCGACATCTTCGCGGTTCGAATAAACTGCTATCTTTGTCCGGTAGCCGGCGTCACGCACAATTTTCTGAATCTCTACCGTTTTATCATACACTTCCGGTACTTCAAGTTCAACAATAGAACGGACAAAATCGGGATCACTTCGTGAAAGAACCAGCTGCAGACCGGTGGACGTCCGTTTGAGATCGACGATAAGCGCCTTGATGCGGTCGTTTTTTTCGTATTTTTCGCGCGGGGACTGAAATTTAACCGGCAGGATTCCTTCGACTTTTCCGAGATCCACATAAATGCTGCCGTTGTGTTCACGCTGATAATATCCGATTATTATCTCGCCGACTTTATCCTTATATTCGTTATACAGATTATCCTTGAAACTTTCGTTCAGAGCCTGATGCGCCGCCTGTTTTCCGGTTGAAACTGCGGAACGATCGAATTTTCTCGGATCTTCGAGGATATCTATTTCATCGCCCACTTCGCAGTCCGGACTCAATTTTAAAGCATCTTCAAGTTCTATCTCCATAACGGGATCGTAAACACCGTCCACTATAGTCTTGCGTGAATAAATAGAAACATCCGACATATCGTCCGTAAACCGGACGACGGCGTTTTCTGCTGTTCCATATTTTCTTTTATATGCTGCTTTCAGCATGTCTTCAATTGTCTTTTTTACCGATTCTACCGAAAAACCCTTATCCTGAGTCAATTGCCGGATAGCTTCTGCCATTTCTGACGGCATTTTCTAGCCTCCCTTATTGGTGTATGAATTTTGCTTTTGCTATATTCGTATATAAAACAGTCAGCTGCTCTTTTTCCGTTCCGGCAGCTGATTCTCCAGTTGCAAGTTCAAGTGTCAGCGATGTCTGATCGCAGGAAACGAGCATTCCGCCGACCCAGTCGTTTTTCTGTCTGTCCCATACGCGCAGTTCGCGTCCGATGAACAACGCAAATTCCGCCGCGTTTTTAATGTTCCGTTCCATTCCGGGCGAAGTTACTTCCATATATGTGTCGTCCGTTCCAAGCAGCGCCTGCAGTCGCGGCAGCAGAAGCCGGTGAACTTTGGCGCAGTCGTCGATTCCAATGTCTGCAGCTGCGTTTTCAGCAGCAATAACGGCAAGAATCTTCGTCATGCGGTTCTGCGGCACAATACGGAGTTCAACCAGTTCATAGCCGAGTCCTTTAACCAGCCCGGCGCAATCTGAATAATACGGAATTTGATCTAATGATTTATAATCCAATCTTTGTGACCTGATACAAAAAAAGACCCGCTTTCACGAGTCCACTTTAACGATAATTAAAATGTACGATTAGAATGTATCATAAGTAGGTAAAAGTGTCAACTACGGACTGCATGTATTCGGGAAGGGGTATGGTAAACGTTTTTTCACCTGCGGCGAGCGGCAGCGAGAGACTGCAGGACGCAAGCAGCAGCTGCCGTATGCCGTCGGATTTTTTCAGTATTTTATTGGTACCGAAATCTCCGTGACGGTCGTCACCCGCTATCGGAGCTCCCTGCGCTGCAAGGTGAATACGAATCTGATGCATCCGGCCGGTATCGAGCCGAAGGGACACAAGAGAAAGTTTTACCGGGCCGGCGGCATTGCTGCCGGCAGCGGTTCCCACTGCAAGTATTTTATACTGGGTCACCGCGTTTCTGGTCCGTCCGTGCTGGACGACTGCCTGCCGTATGGTTCCCTGCATACCGCCGCGCGGCATCCCTATGCAGACGGCACGATATTCTTTACGGACACCGCCGCTTCCCAGTATTTTCGTCCATCGGGACGCGGCCGCAGGAGTCTTCGCAACGACAAGAATACCGGCAGTATCACGGTCGAGCCGGTGTACCAGATAGACCTTATAGCCCTGCTGTACTGAAAGTTCCCGGTCGAGGGGATGTTTTATCGACACTCCGCCCTGAACGGGAATTCCGGCGGCTTTATTCACCACGAGAATTTCTTCATTTTCATATAACACCGGAATATTTTTCATCCGAAATATAATAGAAGAGGTATCCAGAAATGACAATACATGACCGGAATAAAACAACAAATTTTTACGCTTTTATCCTTATTGCCGCGGCGGTGCTCCTGTTCCCGTACCACGCACGAGCGGAAATCGTCTCTTCCTCGCAGTACGGATATGCGCTGGACCTGCCGGCGTCTTTCAGTCTGGCAGACAAACAGAGCGACGGGAAGGCGTTTTTGTTCCGTCACACCATTCTGCCGGTACAGCTTGCCGTTAAAATATACGACAACGGCGAATACGGAACGGCGGCGGATGCACTCGCGGCCGTTTACGGAAAGCTGAATGCAAAAGGAGACGTAACGCCGGTAACCTGGCGGAATGCGGACGGCGTTCTTTCAACGTTTACGCTGCAGCTGCCGGGCGACGATCAGGTATACAAAGGATGGTCGTTTGCAGTACTGATGCCGCGGAACAAAGCGGCACTCGTACTGCTCTGCTACGCGCCTGAAGAAAAAGAAAATGACTGTGAGCAGTTTATTTTATCGGTTCTCGATTCCCTGATGATAGACCGAGGCAGTTTCTTTGAACCGGGACCGGTTACGGCATTCGCCTTTCCGGGGAAAGGCGACGAACAGATAACGATACAAATCGGTGACAGAAAAATACCGACCGTCATCGACGCAGAAGATTCCGAAGCTGAAAACTTTGTCATTGAACGGGAATATGCGGTTCTGACACTTTATGCAAACCGTACGGACTGGAAAGAAGCATGGCAGCGGTATTACCGCATGATTTATCGCGACAGCTACGCCCGCCTGAAACGGCCGGCTTTCGATCTGTACAATGCCCTTCAGCAGGAAACAGAAAAAAAATCAGGGGAGGATCCCTTTCCGGCGGTAACGGAACAGCTGCTTGCATGGACACAGAACTTTCCGTTCGTACGGGACTCGAACACCGCCGACTTTACACCGCTTACCGATGTTCTACAGGGAAAACCGTCGGACTGTGACAGCAGGTCGCTGCTTTTATGCACCTTGCTGGCTATAAACGGCGCGCGCACGGAACTCTTCATTTCACACGAATACAGTCATGCCGTCTTTGGTATTGCATCAGACAGGCCGGGCGCGAAAATAACGACCGACGGTGTCAGTTTTCTGCTCGGAGAAACAACGGCACGCGTGGCGCTCGGTCGCATAGCCCAGAATATGAACGACACCGCTAAATGGATTCCGGTTAAACTGTATTAACCGGGGCACTTTCAAAAGTCTGAGGAGTTTTGAAAGTGCAATCTTACGGTGGTAACAGATTTAATCCTTTATCAGAAGGTCATATGCTTCCTGAGCGGAATGTGCAGAAAGAAGCTGGTTACGAAGTTCCCGGTTTCTCAGTTTGGAACTGAAAAAAGAAAGCGTCTGAAGATAATATGAATGCTGGTTGTATGCAGCTGCGATCATGATAAGCAGCCGTACCGGTTCATCATCAATGCTCTGAAAATCGATAACCGGATTTTTACAGATTCCGACCGACATGACCAGATCGGTAACCGACGAAAGTCTGACATGAGGAATGGCGATTCCGCGGCCGATGGCAGTGGACATCAATTCTTCCCGCTTCAGGATTTCACGGGTAAGTTCATCAGCGTATTTTACCTGCGGAGCGGTGCTCAGATTTTCGGCAAGTTCGACCAGCGCATCGTGTTTCGTCGACTGTGTTATGAATACAATCCGGTCAGGAGAAAGAATATTTTTGACCTGAATGGCAGCAACCGGATCATTGTGTTTATTTGCAGAGGAAAGACGTTCGTTAACCCATTTTTCTATTTCAGATTTTTTAAACCGCCATACGGTTCCTATTTTTCCGGATGGTATCTCGCCCTTCTGGGCCCAATCATATACAGTCCGTTCAGAAACACGCAGATATTTAGCTACTTCTTCTATAGTAAGAATATCATCTTCCACGGTTGTTCTCCTTAATCATATGCTACGACTTTTATTGAATATTTTGCAATGTTTACGTTGCTTTGTCAAGTTATACAAAAAGAGGCAGTTATTTACTGTTCTTTAGATCCTTAGCGGACGCCAGTTCATGCAGGCTGTCGTACGGATACAGCTCCCCGAGGGTCGAATAGACAAGATTATCGGCTTTCGGTCCGAAAATAACCGGTGTTTCCGCCGGAGCAAATTCGGTCAGCACCTGCCGGCACGCACCGCACGGTCCCACCGGATACGCTGATTCTGGCGTAACGATAACGAGTGCAGAAAAACTGCGGTATCCCTGCGATGCAGCGGTGAAAACGGCCGACCGTTCTGCACAATTGGTCAGTCCGAAAGACCTGTTCTCTATATTGGCGCCGGTAACGATAGTACCGTCTTCCAGCAGGAGCGCCGCACCGACAGGAAAGTGAGAATACGGCGAATAGGAATTTCCGGCGGCTTCTGAAGCCATTCTGAAAAGTTCGTTGATTTTTTCCTGCGGAATTTTAATTTTACTCATGTTGTTCCTCTTACGTGAAAAATTACTCTCAAAAACAATCACCGCCTGTTTAATTGACAGGAGGTAGCCATTATTATATCATAAAAAATCATGAAATTGAAAAAAAATATTCCTTTTTTAGTTGTTTGCCTCGGTATTCTTTTTCTTGTCTATTTTTTTACCGCGGTACGGCCGCTCGGCAGGGAGCTGCAGATTACTCCGAAATGGACGATTCCTGTCGCCCGGAATTCCGGTGATGAAGACACTGCAGTAAAACTGCCGTTCCGTCTCGGCCAGACTATCGGATATTTTACACCCGACGGGAAGATTTCGTCGATAACGACGTTCCCCTACAAAGCTGCCATTTCGGAATCTTTTTTCGCCGTATACGGTCCGGACGACAGCAGCATCCCGATCTACACCGCGGCAGGTGAGCTGTCCGGTACTATAAAAAAGAGCGGGTTCCCGTTCATCCAGAACGACAGAATATATCTTTTTCTGCCCGGCGGCAGTTCGTTTGATCACTGTGCTTCCGACGGTTCCGTAAGCTGGAGTTACGAAGGAACCATGCCTGTCACGGCATTTTCCGCTTCGGAAGCAGGCTGTGTCGCCGGTTTTGCCGACGGAACCGTAAAAGTCTTCGACCGGAACGGAACGATTGTGCAGGACTACGCTCCCGGCGGCAGCAACTATCAGGTCATTCTCGGTGCAGGAATATCAGCATCAGGAGACTACACGGCCTGCGTTTCAGGACAGGATCAGCAGCGGTTCGTGCTGGTAAAACATCTTGCAGCGCAGAACAAGATTGTTCTCCACGAATATCTGCCCGGCAACGTCTCCTGGCAGGTTCTTGTCAAATTCAGCAGAAACGGAAGATTTGTCTGTTACAATTATAAAGACGGGCTTGGAATAGCAGATGTGGAGACAAAGGAAATCCGTCATCTGCCGCTGAAAGGACGGATCGTTGAAATTGAAGAATCAGGTTCGGGAAAACCGGTCTACATTCTGAGCCGTACCGGCAGCACATATACCGTCTCCATTCTGGAAGCGTTCAAACACATAGCGGGTTCTTTTTCATTCACTGCCGATACGGCTTTCATTATTGCACGCGACGGTGACTTGTTTATCGGAAAAGACGGAACTATTTCCCGCATGACTATAACGAAGGAGTGAGGCAGTATTATGAAAAAAAAGGTTCTACTGAAAAGAAGCATCGGTGTTGCGCTGTTTCTGCTGGCGGCGGCGGTATCGGCATTCGACTGGCCGCAGCAGGTAGTTCCCGATTCGTTCTACTCGTATTTCGGGCAGCTGCGCGGCGGTACGCTGAGCAGCTCCCTCATTTTCTCGGAACCGGGAACCGTCAAATCCGCAGAAACCGGCCGCGTTCTTATCGTCATGACCGAACATAACGGTGATTACGGATGGTTTGAATCGACACTGGGAAATGCGGTTGTGCTGGAGCACCGGGACGATCTGCTGACGGTGTACGGTAATCTGGGCAGCATTGACAAAGATCTGACCAGAAAAACGATAGATTCGGGAGCTGTGCTTGGGGAAACCGGTAATTCCGGCTGGCAGCAGGGAAAAAGCTGCCTTGAATTTCAGGTACTGGATGCAAAAAGCGGAACAGCAATAAACCCGCGCACCGTAATGCCGCGAATCGGCAGGGAACCCGGGTTGAAGATCGACGGTATAACCGCCGTCGACGCAAGCGGCAGAAGCTTCAGTATTCCTGGCCCCCGGCCGCTTGCTGCAGGAAAATACCGGTTGTATAAAAACCGTCAGAAAACAGCAGTTCCCTTTGCAACGACGGTTTCGCTTAACGGAGCTGCGGTAGAAGAACTGACCTATGATATTCTTGTCAGAAAGGACAACAGGCTGTGTCTTATGGGAAGGAAACCGTATTCGGTGCAGGATATGTATCCCGATGCGGAAAAGCAGCTGCTCGGAAACATACTGCTTCCCCACGGACGGGATATTCTCTCGGTAACGGTCAAAGATATTCTCGGTACGGAAACGACGGTTTCCTATACGGTACCGGTAAATTAACCGTCCTCCGGACGATTAGAAAACCGGTACGACCGCACCGTCGGGATAATGGCTGAGAATATAATCCTTGACTTTCTGACTGGTCAGCGCTTTTGCAAGTGCTTTGATTCTCGGATCATTCTGGTTCCCGTCTTTGACGACCAGAATATTGACATACGGAGAATCTTTTCCCTCTACAATCAGTCCGTCTTTTGAAGCACTTAAACCGGCCGGAAGCGCATAGTTTCCGTTGATAACGGCTGCGTCGACATCATCAAGAACTCTCGGAAGAGAGGCTGCTTCAATTTCACGGAATTTAAATTTTCTGCTGTTTTCCGTAATATCGGACGGAACGGCGGTAAGCCCCGCATCGCTCTTAAGCGTTATCAGACCGGCCGACTGCAGCAGGAGCAGAGCCCGGCCTTCGTTCGTCGGGTCATTCGGAATCGCGACGACGGCACCGTCGGGAATGTCCGCAGTTTTCGTGTATTTCTTCGAATACAGGGCAAGCGGTTCTATATGAACACCGGCGACGCTGACCAGATGGTACCCTTTTTCCTTGTTAAAAGTTTCCATATATGGAGCATGCTGAAAATAGTTTCCGTCGATTTCTCCCGATTCAACCGCTTCGTTCGGTGTTACATAGTCGGTGAACTCAACGACTTTGAGCGTAATTCCCTCTTTTGCAAGGTCGTCTTTTACCAGATTCAGTATTTCCGCATGCGGTTCCGGGGTTGCACCGATGGTAAGCACTCTTTTGTCTTTATCCTTCGATCCGCCGGAAAATACCGGCAGCGCAATGAGAGTTGCGGCCAGCACCGCTGCCGCAGTTGTAAGATTTTTTTTCATATTCATGCTCCTATAAAAACTCAAGCAAAGCTTGTCCGCCACAGATGGCGAATATCGCCGTTGTGAAAGCGACGCCTGAACAACGACGATTGATAAAACTACACGGATGTAGTTTTATCAATTCTCCTCTCTACCTGAAAAATAAGTTATACGTGAAGTATATAACTGCAATCTGCTACTTTGTCAATAAGATATACGGTTTTCATGCATAAAAATACGTATACCGCGTATTTATGCAGTTTTTCTGTATACAAGCATTGCTTTACTGCAGACTCCGTAAAATAGTTCCGCCGCCGATGATTACTCCGTCGCAGTACAGCACCGCAGACTGCCCCGGGGCGACGGCACGCTGCGGTTCGTCGAAGGTTATGCTGACCTCCCGGTCGCCGTTTTCAGCGCTGAAGGGTTCGACCGTACAGCCGACAGGGCGCGAGGCAAACCGTATTTTAACCAGCGAACGGAAACGCTGCTGCGGTTCGACGGATCCCGGCCATGCCATATCGCCGGCGATCAGTCCCCTGCAGCTGAGCGCGTCATTATCGGCAAGCACAACTACATTAGTCCGCGCATCGATCGAATGCACGTACAACGGACGGCCGGTACTGACTCCCAGTCCCCTCCGCTGCCCTATCGTATAGTGTTCGATCCCGCGATGTTTTCCGAGAATGTGTCCGTCCAGATCGATGATATCGCCGGTAACCGACGGTTTGTCGGAAAAAAGCAGATCGAAATACTCTTCCGGAATAAAATCCTGACTTTCATGCCGTTCTGCAGCTTTCAGGTCAAGTTTTCGTGCAATTTCGAAAGTCTCTTTCTTTGTAATACCGTAGAGCGGGAACCGGACGGTTTCAAGCACCGCCGAAGGAATTTTATACAGAAAATAGGCCTGATCCTTGGAAATATCCGTTGCCGAGGCAATCATGGCCGGACGGCAGCCGGTACCCCAGAGGCCCTGTTCGGGCCGGACCATACGGGCATAATGGCCGGTACAAAAATAATCGAACGCAATACCGGCTTCACGAATTCCCTGCAGCAGCGCACCGAATTTGACAAACCGGTTGCACTGAATACAGGGGTTCGGAGTCCGGCCGGCACGGTATTCGGCTTTAAAATAATCAAGCACAGCCTTCTGGTACTGTTCCTTCACATCGATAACGTGATACTCAATATCGTGTTCGTTACAGAATTTCCGGCACTCTTCGATGTCCGTTACTTCATCGGGACCATAGCAGGACCCCCGCAGCAGTTTCCCCTGCGGCAACTGCGGAAGGTCGCCCTTCCATAACGACATCGTTACCCCGATAACGCGGCATCCTTTATTTTTAAGCAACATTGCAGTCAATGTAGAATCTACGCCGCCGGACAATCCGACGGCAACGCAGTCACCCTTCCCGGGCATCTTCAAATCAGAATATTCCACTGTTTCTCCAGCCATACTACGGATAAAAATTTGCCGTCGCCTCCAAAGGGAGCGGCAGCTGTTTTTTTTACTATATACAGAGGAAAAATAAAAGTAAAGAGAATTTCAGCATATTTCCTAGTATTTTAGTAAAGTTATAAATTTTATTTTAATTGAAGCGTCCGGTACTATATGGTATGATAGTTTCATGGAACACGCTATGATCCTTTCCGCCTCCGGATGGAGGAAGGTTTTTTCTGCAGCAGGAGACGGAAACGATAAATCGACTGCCATCGGAACCGGGAATACGGTTCTTTCCGCTCTGGCGGCCCAGATTTTTTCTGCCTATTTAAAAAAAACGACCGGAAAAATACATCCGGTCATAGTCTGCGGACGCGACACTCGCCCGACCGGTCCTGAAATCTGCGATGCGGTGCTCAGGACGCTTCTGCTTGAAAACGTCGAGGTACAATTTGCCGGTATAACGGCTGCACCGGAGATAATGGCCTACAGCAGGAATGCCGCCGACGGATTCATATATATTTCGGCAAGTCATAATCCCGTCGGATATAACGGCATAAAATTCGGCGGAAATGACGGGGGTGTTCTGGACGGCAGAGAAAACGCTGCGCTTACCGCGATCTTCGAGCAGCGCTGTAAAACGGTTACCGTTACCGGAGAACTTGAAAAACTGTCTTCCTGCCCTCCCCTCGAACTTTCCCGCGTCTATGAAAACGAGCCGGCCGTAAAAAAACAGGCACTCAGCGCCTATACGGATTTTATCAAAACAGTCATAACGGGTACCGGTCACTCCGCTGAAAAAGAACGGCTGTTCAAATTTCTGCAAAACGACGACACCGGGAACAGACCGGGAATTGTCGCCGACATGAACGGATCGGCGCGGACGCTCTCCGTCGATAAAGCGCTGTTCGACGAATGCGGCATACCCTTCTATCCGCTGAACGCAACTCCCGGTGATATCCGGCACGCAATCATTCCGGAACCTGAAAATCTTGTCTGGTGCGCCGAATATATGACCACGCTCAGAAACAGGGGACGTACAGACGTTCTGCTGGGATATATGCCCGACTGCGACGGCGACCGCGGAAACATCGTTTTCTGGGACGAACAGC